>CBFGSB010000213.1:0-5085 GCA_965651325.1 uncultured Chromatiales bacterium
CGGCCGCGGCTACATGCGCGAGAACGTCGCCGAGCGCTTCTTCCGCGAGCTGCGCTGCGACAGGATCTGGGAAGGCACCAGCGAAATCCAGCGCCTGATTATCGCCCGCGGCCTCGCGAAGCGGGGCCTGGACGAGCTTTAGGGGCCTCGTCTCGCGGATACCGGGGATGAAGACCGCACGATTGCCAGCAAGATGGTCCAACCCGGTCATGAAAACCGGCTCCGCTACCGCAAGACTCGCCGCATACGGGTTGCTGGCCGCCTTCTCCGTCGCGCTCGCGGCCTGCACGCCCGGCAAGACGGAAACCCGGGTGGGCCGCGCCGACGTGCTCAACATCTACAACTGGTCCGATTACATCGGCCCGGACACGATCAGGAACTTCGAGCGCGAATACGGCATCCGCGTCAATTACGACGTCTACGACTCGTCAGAGATCGTCGATGCCAAGCTGCTTGCCGGCAAGAGCGGCTACGACGTCGTGTTCCACTCCTACCAGTTTGCCAGCCGGCTGACGCCGCTCGGGATTTTCGAGAAGCTGGATTACTCGAAGCTTGCCAACACCAGGTATCTCGACGAGGAAATCGTCGAGAAGATCAGCCTGTACGACGACGTGGACGGTTACGCCGTCCCGTACATGTGGGGCACTACCGGTTACGCCTACAACTACGACATGGTGCGAGCGCGGCTTCCCGACCTGCCGCTGGACAGCGCCGCCGTCCTGTTCGACCCGGAGGTCGTGGCGAAGCTGGCGGACTGCGGTGTCTCGCTGCTGGACAGCCCGACCGATGTGATTCCCATGGTCCTCGCGTATCTCGGCCGCGATCCCAATTCCATGGACGAGGAAAGCCTCGCGGCCGCCGAGGCCCAGCTCGACCTGGTCCGCCCGTACATCCGCTACTTCAGCTCGACCAAGCTCATCAGCGACCTGCCCAATCGCGAGGTTTGCGTCGCCATGAGCTGGTCCGGCGACTACGCGCAGGCCGCGACCCGCGCCGAAGCCGCAGGGATACCGATCGATCTCCGTTACACGATGCCGAAGGAAGGCTCCGGACTCTGGGCGGACGGCATGTTCATCCCGTCCGATGCGCCCCACAGGAAAAATGCCTACCTGTTCATCGACTACATCATGCGGCCGGAAGTGACGGCAGAGATTTCCAACTATGTCTTCTACGCCAACGCCAACCGGGCCTCGCGTCGCTTCCTCGATGCAAAAGTCCTGAACACGCCCGGCATCTACCCCGATGAGGCGGCGTGGGACCTGTTGTATGCTGTGTACTTCGACCAGCCGAAAAGGGAACGGTTGCGAACCCGTACCTGGGCGCGCGTGAAAAGCGGAATCTGAGGGCACAGGGTTTTTCCAGTCACAAAGGACGATAGCGGCCATTAACGAGAACCAAGCCGGATCGGATCCGCTGATACAAATCAGGAAGGTCTCGAAACGCTTCGGCGATTTTGTCGCCGTCGACGCGGTCGATCTGGACATCCACCGCGGCGAGCTGTTCTGCATCCTCGGCGGCTCGGGCTGCGGCAAGACCACGTTATTGCGCATGCTGGCCGGCTTCGAGGCGCCGACGTCCGGCAACATCCTGATCGACGGGATCGACGTCACCGAGATGCCGCCGTACCGCCGCCCGGTGAACATGATGTTCCAGTCGTACGCCATCTTTCCGCACATGACGGTGGAAAAGAACGTCGCCTACGGGCTCGAGAAGGAACGCGTGCCGCGCGGCGAGCTGAACGATCGCGTCGCGCAGATGCTCGAGCTCGTGCAGCTACAGCAGTTCGCGAAGCGCAAGCCGGCGCAGCTTTCCGGCGGGCAGAAGCAGCGCGTCGCACTGGCCCGCGCGCTGATCAAGCGTCCCAAGGTGCTGCTGCTCGACGAGCCGCTCGCGGCACTGGACAAGAAGCTGCGGGAGCACACGCAGTTCGAGCTGATGGGCATCCAGGACCGGCTCGGGATCACCTTCGTCGTCGTCACGCACGACCAGGAAGAGGCGATGATCCTCGCGAGCCGCATCGCGGTGATGGACGAAGGGCGCTTCGAGCAGGTCGGCACGCCGAAGCAGATCTACGAGTACCCGAACAGCCGCTTCGTGGCCGACTTCATCGGCACGATCAACATGTTCGACGCGACCGTCGAGACCTGGGACGCCGGGCGGCTGACCGCAAGCTGCGACTCGGCCGGCAAGCCGCTGACCGCGTTTTCCGAAGAGGCGCTCGAGCCCGGCAGCCGGATCTCCATCGCGGTCCGCCCGGAGAAGATATTCATCAGCAAGGCAGAGACCGAGGACAGCTTCGATGTACGCTTGCGCGGCGTGGTATGGGACCTCGGCTACTTCGGCAATATCTCGCTCTACCGGATCAAGCTCGAGAGCGGCCAGGTCGTGCAGGTCAGCGCGCAGAACCGAAGGCGCTCCGCGGAGCGGTTTCTCGAATGGGATGACGAGGTCGTGATTTCCTGGCGCGCGGAGAGCGCCGTGGTGCTGTCGCGCTGATATGCAGGACGGCCGGGACACGCTGTGGCAGCGGGTCGCGATCGCAGCGCCTTACCTCTGGCTGCTCCTGTTTTTCCTCCTGCCGTTCGCCATCATCCTGAAGATCAGCTTTGCCGACCCGGTCATTGCGCTGCCGCCGTTCACGCCGCTCATCGACGACTCCGGGAACATAAGCGCGAGCGTCGACAACTACGCGTTCGTCCTCACCGAGAAGCTCTACATCGTTACCTACCTGAAGTCCGTCCTGATGGCGGCGGTGGCGACCCTGATCTGCCTGTTGCTCGGGTTCCCGATGGCTTACGCGATCGCCCGCGCGGAGGCGCGGACTCGCAACATCCTGTTGCTGCTCATCATCCTGCCGTTCTGGATCTCCTTCCTGCTGCGCGTGTACGCGTGGATGGGACTCATGAACAACTACGGCGTGATAAACAATGTACTGATGTGGCTCGGCGCGATCGACCAGCCGATCCAGATGATGTACACCGATTTCGCCATCTATGTGGGTCTCGTGTACTCCTACCTGCCGTTCATGATTTTGCCGCTCTACGCAACGCTCGAGCGCATGGACCCGGACCTCGTCGAAGCCGCGCAGGATCTCGGCGCCTCGCCGTTCCGGGCTTTTCGCGACGTCACCTGGCCGCTCGCACGGCCGGGCGTGATCGCGGGCAGCCTGCTGGTATTCATCCCGGCGATCGGCGAGTACGTCATTCCGTACCTGCTCGGCGGCCCCGGCTCGCTCATGATCGGTCGGGTGCTCTTCGATACCTTTTTCGTGGATCATGACTGGCCGTTGTCGTCGTCCGTAGCGATCATCCTGCTCGTGCTGGTCGTGGTGCCGATTGCGCTGCTGCAGCGTAACCGCCAGAAAGAGATCGAGGGCTCGCCTTGAAACAGCGATCGCGTTTCGCGCTTTCGGTGCTCGCGTTCGGGTACGCGTTCCTGTACGTGCCGCTCATCTCGGTCGTCGCCTACTCGTTCAACGATTCCCGGCTTGCCACGGTATGGGGCGGCTTCTCGACGCGCTGGTACGGCGAGTTGCTGCGCAACGACGAGGTGCTGAACGCTGCTTTCCTGAGCCTGCGGGTGGCGTTATCCACCGCGACGCTGGCGACGATTCTCGGCACCATGGCCGGCATGGCGCTCGCGCGCTTCAGCCGGTTCCGCGGGCGCACCTTGTTCTCCGGCATGATCACCGCGCCCCTGGTCATGCCGGAGGTGATCACGGGGCTTTCGCTCCTGTTGCTCTATGTGAGCCTGCAGCAGCTCATCGGCTGGCCGGTGCAGCGCGGGTTCACGACGATAACGATTGCGCACACGACGTTTGCGCTCGCCTACGTCACCGTCATCGTGCAGTCGCGGCTCGCCGGAATGGACGAGTCGTTGGAGGAGGCTGCCATGGATCTCGGCGGGCGGCCGCTGCGCGTGCTGTTCGACATCACGCTGCCCCTGATCGCGCCGGCGATGGTCGCGGGCTGGCTGCTCGCGTTCACGCTGTCGCTGGACGATCTCGTGATCGCGAGCTTCGTGTCGGGGCCCGGCGGCAGCACGTTGCCCATGGTCATTTTCTCCAAGGTGCGGCTGGGTGTGACGCCCGACATCAACGCGCTCGCGACCATCATCATCGGCATCGTGACGATCGGGGTGGTGATTGCCTGGTGGGCGACCGGCCGTTCCCGGAAATCCGCCTAGCCGGGACTATTCATGAATCGCCGCGCCTCGCGCATCAAGCAGCCGGCGCGTCGGGTTGGCGGTCCGGGTGCGCGGCGGCTACCTCGGCCAGGTGCCCGCAATGGTCCGCGATCGAGCGGATGACGGGGTAGGGCGCGAGATCGAGGCCGAATCGATGCGCGTTGTAGACCTGCGGCATCAGCCAAACATCGGCGAGGGTAAAGGCGTCGCCGAAGGAAAAGCGTCCCCCGGTCGAATGTAAGCCGGCCAGTGCCTCGAAGGCAGCAAAACCCTCGCCAATCCAGTGGCGGCACCACGCGGCGACGCCCTCGTCGTCCTGCCCGAATTCCGCGCGCAGGTACTTGAGCACCCGCAGGTTCTGCAGCGGGTGGATGTCGCAGCCGATGAGGTGCTGCATCTCGCGCACGCGGGCGCGCTCGAGCGGGCCGGCCGGGAGCAGCGCAGGGGTGGGGTAGCGCTCCTCCAGGAATTCCGCGATGGCCGGCGATTGCGCCAGGCGCTCGCCGTCGAGGTCCAGCACCGGCACCAGCGCGGCCGGGTTGATCGCACGGAAGCCGGGCTGGCGGTGCTCCCCCCGGTCGAGCGGCACGGGAGCGTACTCCCAGTCCACTCCCTTCAGGTTCAGGACGATGCGGATGCGGTAGGAGGCGCTGCTGCGCCAGTAACCGTACAGTTTCACGGGGAAAACCTCCTTTTGGGTTGGGCCAGCATAGCAACGGCGCCGCTTTCGGGCACATAGTGGGCCGAAACCGTGTGCCCGGGCCGGCCGGCTGGTATTCTTGGGCCAGGAAGAGCTCTGGCCGGCGGAGACCGTGCCCTTAGGAGTGGCCCGTCGAGGGCCAGTATGTGTAGACAACCTGTCATAGGCGTGCCGGCGGACCGGCGAGTTTTACATCCCCA
>CBFGSB010000214.1:0-5050 GCA_965651325.1 uncultured Chromatiales bacterium
CCGGCACTCCCGTGCTGGCCGGCTATCTCTTCTGGATTCTCGGCACGATGGTGCTCTCCGCCGGCGAGTTCCACTACCCGCTGCTCGAACGCAGCATCAGCTTCACGGGATTCGAGTTCATCGGGTTCAGCGGGCTGCTCCAGCTACTGGTGCTGCTCTCCTTCCTGTCCGTGCTGCTTCCGTACGGGTGGAAGAGCCGGGCCGCGTGGCTGGGGTATGCCGTTCCCGCGGTGTTGCTGGTGTTCGTCGCGCCGGTCGTCGTGGGCTCCTCGGCCGGCGCGCTGGAGGAGTATGTCGCGGCCGAATTCAGCCCGGCGGCCGGCTTCTTCGCCGTCGAGCCCGACGGCGCCGACACCGGATTTGGCCTCTACGTCGCCGCGGCAGCAGCTTTCTACCTGGCGTTCATCGGGGTGAGGAACTGGATCAAGCGCGCGCCGGTGTACAGCCTGGCCTGACATCTTTCGACCTTTGAGGAGAGGAAACGTGACGGCAATAAAAACCGGAAAGTGGATTGCGGGCGTGGGTGCAGTGCTGCTCCTGGCGGCGTGCGGCTCGGACTTCGAGCCGGGCGCCTACGCGGACGGCGGCGTCGTGTACACGTTCGACGAAGAGGGCAACGGCACCATGGCGGGTGTCCTGGCCGGTCCGCCGATGCCGTTCTCATACGAGGCGAATGGTGACGAGCTGATCCTGACGTTCGGCGAAGACGGCGGGCCGCCGCCGTTCCGGATCCTTGGCGACGGCGTGATCGAGCGCCACGACGGGAAACGCTTGACCCTGCGTGCGAACTGAGGGCAAGCGCCAGGGCACGTCGTGAAAGCCGGGCTTGCCGCTCCGACCGCTCGCGGCCTGGCCGCCGTCGTGTGTGCTGCACTTCTTTCAGCAGCCGCGGCGGTCCAGGACCCGGACGCCGCTGCCAAGGCGATGATCGCGCGCTACGCTGCCACCTGGGACACGCAGGCGCTGCTCGACGAACCGGCCGTGCAATCCGAGTTGCGCGAGCTCACCGGAGCAGCATTCGACAAGTTGCTGCATAACCTGGACGTCCATGCCGCGGTCGAGTACTACGGCGGCGCGCTGGCGGTGCGCGGCAACGCGCCGCACCGCGGTACCGAAGAGGAGGCCGTCGTGTGCGTGCAGCCCTACGGCACGATGCGCGTGCACGCGGCGGTGCTCTCGTCCGGACGCATCGCCGTGTACACACGCGAAAAGAAGTACCAGTTCCTGCCGACCTGCGTGAAGGACTGGATCACGCTGGTGAACACGGCCCACGCCGGGCGCTTCTCACAACCGGCGAACGTGCGGCTGCAGGGCGCGAGGGATCCCGGCCGCTAGGCAGCGCCGGTTCGCCCGGCAACGATGCCGACATTCTCGCGCGCTACTGTGCGCATCCTTTCACCCAGCCTGGCATCACGGGCCGCGCGCTTCCAGAATTCCGTGCCCAGCGCGACCGCGTCCTGCCAGACGTCCCAGGTGTCGCCGGCCGGCGCGGCGCGCGCAAAGCGACGCTCCGGTAGTTGCCCGCCTCCCGTCGGGGCATACAGCATCGGAACCTGGTCGAATGCGGGGGCAAGCGCGTAGCGCCGCGCCGCCGCAGCCGTGCGTTCCCGCTCGCCGCCCACCTCCGGGAAAAAGACGACGTTGTAATGGTGTCGATCGGTATTGGCGATGAGTTGTGCGAAGGCATCGAGAAGCTGCAAGGTTCTCGCGTCAGCGCGTGAAAGCATCCCGGCGTCGGCCATGGACCGTGCGGCCTGCGCCCAGGTGTCGGTCGCACGCGCATGCGCTGCCGCCAGCGTGATCACCGGCCGGCGTCCGCGTTCTCCGATGCGATCGAAGCGGTCGACCTCCAGGAACCGGTGCGTCGCCGTGTCGACGAGTTGTGCATTGACTGCAATTGCGGGATCCAGCCCGCGAAGGACCGCGAGGGCTATGTCCTCCAACACCAGCAGGTCTCGCCAACGCTCCGCAACCGGACCTTCGCCACCCGCGTACTTCACCAGCACGTGGCGCCCGTCGGCGAACACGCCGAACTTCGGCCGGTCCCCTCCGGCGGACGAGCCGGTGATATCCCCGGCCGTCGCGGCTTCTGCCAGGGCTGGATAGTCCGCGCGCGCGACAGCGGGGGGCGCATGCTCGAACCAGCGCGCGATGGATTCGTCGCCGACCACCAGATTGCCCGGCAGGTCCTCGCCGCGTCGGGCAAGCGCGATCACCGTGTGGTGGTCGGACCAGTCGTCCACGCGCTCCGGAACCGGCAATTCAGGGAAACGGCGCGTGAAGCCGCGACCGATGAAACCGGAAGGCCGCATGTCGGCAATCTCGGGCGGCAAACCATCGAAGACGACACCCGCCGGCAACCAGGCGGATTCGTCGCCGGCCATGAATACGAGCCGTCCCACCGAAGTCGCGCGGCCATCTGCATCGATCCGGAACAGCGGAACCTCGGACGCGCCGAGCCCCGGGAGCTCGCGCCGCAGGCCGTAGCGGGTCGCATGGCTCGCCCCGATGCGGACTATCGCCGCGCCCGCGGCTCGTACCCGTCGCATGAGAGTGGCGGGGGAGATGCCGAGCCGGGCGGTCAGTGCGCCGGCCGGCAGGGAGCCGTCTCGCAGGGCGTCGGTGAGATCCGTCATTTATGAAAAGCAGGTAGTGTGTAGTTAATTGCATGATCAGAAAAGCATTATTCGAAGCGGTAATGCTTATCTGAAAACCAAGTGAAAAGCAATTGAAACGCAATGGATGGAGTTCGTCAATCTGGCCGGCGTCTCGAGTCCATATTATCCACCAGCGTCGTTCCCCGGCGGCCGGGATCCTGGGAACCAGTAAAAAATGGCCTTATATCCATTTTTTACATGAAAAAAGTGGACTATAATCCATTTTGATCAGACGGGTTCCGGGGGTGCTTACGTGTCAGTTGTTCCTCGTTATCTCGCGAGCGAGGTAGCAGCCGCTCTCGAAAGCAAGATGGCCTTCATCGGAGGGCCGCGGCAGGTCGGGAAAACGACTCTCGCCTTGTCGCTGCTGGCTCGAAATGCTACCGAACGGCACCCGGCATACCTCAACTGGGACGATCCCAAGGTGCCCCCCCGGTTGCGCAAGGGAGAGCTACCGGCCAACGAGCCCCTCGTGGTCCTCGATGAAATCCACAAGTACGCGCGCTGGAGAAACCTGGTCAAGGGCCTGTACGACACTGAGAAGAGCTCGCGCCGGTTCCTGGTCACCGGCTCGGCGCGTCTCGATCACTATCGCAAGGGTGGAGATTCACTCGCCGGACGTTATCGGTATTTTCGCTTGCATCCATTCTCGCTGCGGGAACTCGCCGTCTCCACGAATACACCGGAAGAAGAGCTGCTGCCGGTATTGCTCAACTTCGGGGGCTTCCCCGAGCCGCTGCTCGCGCAGAATGAACGCAAGCTGCGATTGTGGCAGCGCGAAAGAATGGCGCGTGTGGTACGCGAGGACTTGCGGGATCTCGAACGGGTCAGGGAGATATCGTTGGTAGAACAGCTTGCCGATCTGTTGCCGGAGAAAGTCGGGTCAATGTTGTCGATCGCGAGCCTGAGGGAAGACCTCGAGGTGGATCACAAAACTGCCGAGCGCTGGGTCTCGATCCTCGAAAATCTCTACGTTTGCTTCCGCATCTCGCCGTTTGGAACGAAGCGAATCCGCGCGCTCAAGAAAACGCAAAAGCTTTACCTCTGGGACTGGTCGACCGTGCCGGAACCGGGGCCGCGATTCGAAAACCTCGTCGCATCGCAACTGCTGAAGTACTGCCATTGGCAGGAAGACGTTGAAGGTCACCGCATGGAGCTGCGCTACTTGCGTGATACCGATGGTCGCGAGGTCGACTTCGTCGTAATCAAGGACAGGAAGCCTATCTTCGCGGTGGAATGCAAGACAGGCGATAAATCCGCAAGCATGGCCGCACGATATTTTGCAGAGCGCACGACGATACCTGTGTTCTACCAGGTTCACCTGCGCGAGCGTTCCTTTCAAACGGGGAGAACCTCCGTGCTGCCTTTCGTGCGCTTTTGTGAAGAGCTGGGGCTTCCCTGATTTCGCCAAACTCACGCGTAATCCCGGCTATGCTCCCGCAAGCCTGGCGGGAGAGACGCCGGGCTACGGTACCGACACGATCCGCTCGATCAGCCCCTCGTCGTCGGGCAATAGCCCCGACGCCGGCAGCCGCGGCACCAGCTCGCGCCAGCGCGGCCACATCTCGAACGCCTGCTCGAAGAGCGGCAGCGATTCATCCACGCGGCCGGCGGAGGCCAGCGTCACCGCGTGCCAGAACACGGTTTCGTGGTTGTCCGGCATGAGCTCGGAGGCGGCGCTGTAGGCTTCGCTCGCGCGCGCGATGTCGCCGTCTGCCACGTAGACGTCGCCCTGGTTCATGAGGTTGTAGGCGCGGGCGACGAGCAGCAGGCGGCGCAGCTCGGCCAGGGGTTCGCCACTGTCCTCGACGCGCAGGTCGAACACCCGCCCGCCCCATGGTGGCGTGCCGCGGTCGGCGCTCACGACCAGCAGCGCCGCGGATTGCCGGCCGCGGATGTCGCCGCCTTCCCCCTGCGCGGCTTCGAGGGCCGCCAGCAGGCGGGCCGCGAGATCGCCTTCCGCGCTTTCGAAGGCGCGCACCATGGCATCGCACACCGTCGGCTTCCACATCAGGTTCGCCTGAACGGTGTAACCCTCGCCGACATGGTCGCAGTACTCGGCAATGGAATTGGCACCGGTGTGATTGGCGACCGTCCCGTCGGCGCCGACCATGCCGACCTGCCGGACGTCCGGGTGCTCGTCCGCGGCCAGTAACGCGGCGAGTGCCTGGTCCGCGCTCTTGCCGGCACGCATCAGCGCGAGCCCGAGCGGCCCGTAGCTCGGATCCGTGAACGACTGCGTCGCGACGGCGCCGATCCCGGGCTCCGCCCACAACACGCCGCTGCCGACGGAGAACCAGTGCGACTGGACGGCGACGCCGAGCTGCCCGGTGGCGGCATCGCGCGCGACGATCGAGTAGGTGTGTACCGGCCGGCGCGGTTCCGGCGATTCA
>CBFGSB010000215.1:0-5038 GCA_965651325.1 uncultured Chromatiales bacterium
GTTATAACTTTTGTTATATTGCCGGTCTGGAAGCCTTGAAGCAAGTAGCGGTGGTGCGGTCCCCGGTGACCCGCGTCAAGTTTTTGGCTTTTCCAACGTGCGCAACTTGCCGGCAGGTGACCTGGTTTAAGATCAACCCTCTCGCCGCCTCAGCGGAAGCGTTTCCTGAATGAGAAGCGTTCGCGATTCATGAGGACAGGTTGCCCGCGCCCGGCGGTCACATCGGCAGCCGGAACAGCATCTCCTGCATGCCGTCGGCCAGCAATCTCCCGCGCTCGATGACGAAGCCGCCCATCAGCCGGCCGAGATCCTCCGGCGAATAGCGCGGCGCCTTGATCTGCGCATCCGTGGCGGCGCGGTTAACGAGCTTCAGGTCCGCGGTCGGCAGGAAACGGCTCGGCCGCTCGGGCATGGTCCGTTCGGAGTAGACGACGAGGGCGTGCGCCAGGGAACCAGGCCGGGTGCGCGAGGCGATGGCCGTCATCAACGCGGATACCGCCGGCGGCCGCAGGTAATTCGGGATGTCCCAGCAGAGCACGAGATCGAGCGCATCCTCATCGCCCAGGTACGGCGGCAGGAACGTTTCGGCCCGCGCAAGCAGGTCGTCCGCCGTTTCGTTTTCGTCCTCGACGGCGTTCATCCGCTCGATGCCGCCGAAGCCGGCGAAATCCACGATCTCCACGCGGCAGCGAAACTGCCCGAGCAGGTCGAGCATCGGCGTCGACGCCGGGCCGAGGTCGAGCACGACGTGCCGCCCGCCGGCTTCGAGCTTTTCCACGAGCGACCGGAAGAGCGGGGCATTGAGCGCCGCTGGTTTTTCCAGCGGCGCCCGGGCCGTCGCCCGGCCCATGCCTGCACTCACCGCCATGCTGCGCCCCTGGCGACCCTCCCGGGCGGTGACGTCAATTCGAGACCGCGCCCTTGACCGGGTTGGTCGCCGCGACGCGCGGCTCAGGGCCCCGGGCGGCCTGTTTTCCGGAGCTGCCCTGCATCACCTTGGAAAGGGCCTTGTCGACCTCCGACTGGTCCATTTCGATCGAGCCCTTGAACTTGCAGCCTTCCTCGATGCCGACCTTCGGCGCGGTGATATTGCCGCGGACGTTGGCGTTGACGGTCACGTTCACGCGCTCGGTGGCGTACAGGTCGCCTTCCGTCGTGCCGTCGACCGTGATCGACTTGGCGTAGACGTCGGCCTTGACGTGGCCTTCCTTGCCGATCGTGAGGTTGGCGTTCTTCAATTCCACGGTGCCGCTGATGTCGCCCTCGATACGCAGGTCCTCGTCGCCGCGCACATCGCCGTTGATCTGGATCGAGCGCCCGATGACCGCCGGGCCCCCGCCCTGGCCGCCCGGCCGCGGGGCCGATGACGGGGCGCTGCGCGGCGGTGCCGCCGGCCCGCTGTCCATGCCATCGTCGAATCCCCGGTCTTTCTTCTCTCTGTCGAACATTGCTGTTACTCCCGCCCAAGTGAACCGGCACAAGTAGCATGCCCCCCGAGCGGGAAACAAGTGTCTCCAGGTGGCGACACAACCGTTGTGCTGGGCCGCGGCCGGGAGGTAGACTCCCGCTCCGCGTGGGGCGGTAGCTCAGCTGGGAGAGCGTCGCGTTCGCAATGCGAAGGTCGGGAGTTCGATCCTCCTCCGCTCCACCAATCCTCCTCTGCCCCGGCAGCCCCGGCGCGCCACGAAAACAGGCACGCGTCCGCGGCCGACCGTGTTCTTCTATAGCGGAACTCCGGCTTGGCGGCGCAGTCGGACCTCCACACAACCAGACACGGGGCACTAACAACCATGAAACCCCTGCACTTTTGGGCGATCCTCGCGCCGGCCTGCGTGGCGGTCGCCTGCCAGCCTTCGCCCGAGACCAACCCGGTCGAGGAATCGCCGAAAACCGCCGCCACCGAGACCACTTATTCCGTCCCGGTCCGCTACGAGACGCTCGATAACGGCCTCAAGGTCATCCTGTCGCAGGACCGGACGGCGCCGGTGGTCACCGTCGCGGTCTACTACAACATCGGCTTCCGCATCGAGCCGCGCGACCGTACCGGCTTTGCGCACCTGTTCGAGCACATGATGTTCCAGGGCTCGGAGAACCTCGGCAAGATGGAATTCATCAAGCTCGTGCAGAGCAACGGCGGGGTGCTGAACGGGTCCACCCGCTTCGACTTTACCAACTACTTCGAGATCGTCCCCGCCCACAAGCTCGAGACGATGCTCTGGGCCGAGGCGGACCGCATGCGCAGCCTCGACATCACGCAGGACAACCTCGCGAACCAGCAGGGCGTGGTGAAGAACGAAGTCAAGGTGAACGTGCTGAACACCCCGTACGGCGGCTTTCCGTGGCTCGACATGCCGCAGCACGCCAACGAGAACTGGTACAACGCGCACAACTTCTACGGCGCGCTCGACGACCTCGATGCCGCCAGCCTGGATGACGTCGCCGCCTTCTTCTCGAAATACTACGCGCCGAACAATGCCGCCCTCGCCATCGTCGGCGACTTCGAGTACGACGAGGCGCTTGCGATGGTCGAGGAATATTTCGGCGACATCCGCCCCTCCGAAGAGCCCATCGTGCTGCCCGATATCAGCGAGCCGCGCCAGGAGGAGCAGAAGGTCGCCAGCCGCGTCGACCCGCTCGCCACGCGGCCCGGGTTTGCCTTCGCCTATCACATGCCCGAGCGGTTGACACCCGAGTGGTACGCCATGGCCGTGCTGGACCAGGTGCTGCTGCAGGGCGAGGACAGCCTGCTGTACCGGGCGTTCGTACAGGAAGAGGGCATCACCAGCTCCGTCGACGGCGGCATCAATGCCTTCCTTGGCAACATGCTCAATTACCAGGGGCCGATGCTGTGGCAGGCATTCTTCATTCACGATGACGCCGTCGCCCGGGCGCACATCACGAACGTGCTGGATCGCGTGATCGAGCAGGTACGGACGCAGCCCGTCGACGCGGAGACGCTCGCGCGGGCCAAGCTGAAGTGGCGCTCGGACTTCTACGACACGGTGGGCGCGAACTTCGGCTTCGGCCGCGCCGACTTGCTCGCCTCGCTGGCGCTGTTCGACGACAACCCCGGACTGATCAACGAATTCGAAGCGCAGGTGATGGCCGTGACTCCCGGGCAGGTACTCGCGGCCGCGAAGGAATACTTGCGGCCGACCAACCGGACGATCCTGACGCTCGAGGCCGGCGCCGGAAAAACAGCAGAAGAGGTGGCCAGCAATGACTGACAAGCACGCGAAGCGGTTCCTCGGATTGCTCGCTGCCGCGGCGCTCATCGGCGTTGCCGGCGCGTCCGCGCAGGAAGAGCCGGCGAAAGAGACCCCGCCGGAAGGCGGGACGCCGAAGGACTTCACGCTACCCGACAAGCGGGAAATGAGCCTCGACAACGGCCTCGAGATCACGGCCGTACCCTTCGGCTCGGTGCCGAAAGCGACGCTTGCCGTGGTGGTGCGCGCGGGCAACCTGAACGACGGCGAGCAAACCTGGCTTGCGGACCTGGCCGGCGACTTCCTGCTCGAAGGGACGGCCACGCGCAGCGCCGAAGCGATCGCGCGCGAGGCGGCCGCCATGGGCGGCGCCGTCAACGTGTCGGTGGGCGAGGATACGACCACGATCAGCGCCGACGTGCTGTCCGAGTTCGCGCCGCAAATGGCAGTACTGCTGGCGGACGTGGTGCGCAACGCCGCCTTTCCGGAGTCCGAGCTCGAGCGCCTGCGGCGCGATCGCCTGCGGCAGCTCAGCGTGGCGGAGACGGACCCGCAGCAGATGGCGGCGGCGGCATTCCGCAAAGCGCTGTACGGCGATCACCCCTACGGCCGGCTCCTGCCGACGGCGGAGCAGCTTTCCGGCTATACCATCGAAGACGTCCGCGGGTTCCACGCGAACAACTTCGGCGCGCAGCGCACGCACGTCTTCGTGTCGGGCAAGTTCGAAGTCGACCGCACGATGGCGGCGATCGAGGAAGCGTTCGCCGACTGGAAAGCGGGGACGGAGCCGCTGATCGATATACCGGAACCGGCAGAGGGCAAGGTCGTGACCCAGGTGATCGACCGGCCGGATGCCTCGCAGTCCAATATCTGGCTCGGGCTGCCGACCATCAATCCCGGCGACGAGGACTGGATCGCGCTGGACGTCACCGACACGCTGCTCGGCGGGGCGTTCTCGTCGCGCATCACCAGCAACATCCGGGAAGACAAGGGCTACACCTATTCGCCGTACAGCACGTTGTCGTCGCGCTACCGCGACGGTTACTGGGCCGAGGTAGCGGCCGTGACAACCGACGTCACCGGCCCCGCGATCAAGGAGATCCTCGGCGAGATCAACGAGCTGCAGGAGAACCCGCCGGCGGCGGAAGAGCTCGACAGCGTGAAGAACTACAGCGCCGGTATCTTCGTGCTGCAGAATTCGACCCGCAACGGCATCATCGGCGTGCTCAGCTACCTCGACCTGCACGACCTGCCGGACTCCTACCTCACGAACTACGTCAGCAACGTGTTCGCGGTGACGCCCGAGCAGGTTTCGGAAATGGCCCGCGAGTACCTGCGCGACGAGGACATGACGCTGGTCGTGGTCGGGGACCGCAGCAAGGTATCCGAGCAGGTGGCACCGTACCTGGAGCCCGCCGGGTAGGGGAATTGCCGCTGCCAGCGGCGGTATTGCAGGGGGTGCTATCATCTCCCGCCCGTGAGTAGGGAGCGCTTCCGCGGAAGCGCCTAAATCGCCAGCGCGCATGTCCACTGCTGTCGGCAACCGACACCCCGGCGGAGCCGGGCGGACGATTCCCTGCCCCGAGCGTGACAAGCCGTGGGTGCTCGCCACGGCGATCCTGGGCTCGAGCCTCGCCTTCATAGAAGGCTCCGTCGTCAATCTCGCGTTGCCGGCCGTGCAGGCCGACTTCGGCACGAGCTCGCGGGACGTGCAGTGGGTGATGAATGCCTACCTGCTGGTGCTCGGGTCCTTCATGCTGGTCGGCGGCTCCCTGGGCGATCGTTACGGGCTGCGCCGGATCTTCGTCATCGGCACGGCGATCTTCGGCGCC
>CBFGSB010000216.1:0-5021 GCA_965651325.1 uncultured Chromatiales bacterium
ATTGCTGGACCAGCTCGGCTGGGAAGCCCCGCACTTCGAGATCAGCGCTGCCACGGGCGCCGGCTGCGAGAAACTGGCGCAGGCGGTAATGCGGGAACTGGAGGCGATGGACGAAGCGGAAACGTAGGAGCGCGCATCGCGCACCCCTGCGTGGGACAGGTCAGGCGGCGAGCGACTTCACCATCCGGTTCAACCGGCTCTTGTGACGGGCGGCTTTGTTCTTGCTGATGATGCCCTTGTTGGTCATGGAGTCGATGACCGGAACGGCGTCGCTGTAGGCTTTGCTGGCGGCGTCCTTGTCGCCTTTTTCCACGGCCTTGATGACGTTCTTGATGAGCGTGCGCATGCGCGAGCGCAGCCCCATGTTGTGGAGCCGTGCCTTGTCCGCCTGGCGCGCGCGCTTCTGCGCTGATTTGATGTTGGCCACTCGAAAATACCGTCTGTCGGGGTCCCGCCCGGCGCGCTCAGGACGTCGCGTCCGGACCAAAAGAGCCGCGTATTATTCGCGGCCGCCGGGCGAAAGTCAACGCCGTGCCGGCGCCGGCGCCGATCCCGGCGCCAGCCCGGATTTCCAGTCTATGTGACTGATTCGAGAGTGCATTTCAGGCTACACTAGCGCGACTCCGCCACCAGGCCAGCCGCATGCCCGAGAAACCGCCGGCCAACGGCCGGACCGCCGCCGCCGTGCCCGAGCCGCGCGCCACGTCCGGCCGGCGCCTCCTGCAGTCGACCTCGGTCGTCAGCGGCATGACGCTGCTTTCGCGCATCCTCGGGCTGGTCCGCGACGTCGTGTTCGCCCGTTACTTCGGCGCCACCGTGATCATGGACGCCTTCATCGTCGCGAACCGGATCCCGAACATGCTGCGGCGCTTCTTCGCGGAGGGTGCGTTCTCCCAGGGATTCGTTCCGGTCATGGCGCGCTACCGCGAGCGGCACGATCACGCGGAGGCACGCCTCCTGGTCGACGCCGTCGCGGGCACGTTCGGCCTCATCCTGTTTCTCGTCACGCTTGCCGGGGTGATCGCGGCGCCGCTGCTCGTGCTCATCGTCGCCCCGGGGTTCGTCGGCGACGACGGTCGCTTCGACGTGGCGACGGCCATGCTGCGCTTCACGTTCCCGTACCTGTTTTTCGTGTCGCTCACGGCTTTCGCGGGCGGCATCCTGAACACCTACGGCCGGTTCGCCGCGCCGGCGTTCACGCCCGTGATCCTGAACGTCGTGCTGATCGCCAGCGCGATGTGGCTGTCGCCGCGGCTCGCGGATCCCGGAATGGCGCTCGCCTGGGGCGTGTTCATCGCGGGTATCGTGCAGCTCCTCTTCCAGGTCCCGTTCCTGGCGAAGCTGCATGTCGTTCCGCGGCCGCGCTGGCGGCCAAAGCACGAGGGCGTGCGCCGCATCGGCAAGCTGATGCTGCCGGCGATCTTCGGGTCGTCGGTCGCGCAGATCAACGTGCTGCTCGGCGGGATCATTGCCTCCATGCTGGACGTCGGCAAGATCAGCCTCCTGTACTATTCCGACCGGCTGATGGAGTTCCCACTCGGGTTGTTCGGTATCGCGCTCGCGACGGTCACCTTGCCGTACCTGTCGCGGCAGCACGCAAACGCCTCGATGACCGAGTTTTCGCGCACCATCGACTGGTCGATGAGGCTCGTGTTCCTGATTGCGGTGCCGGCCGCGCTCGGACTCGTCGTGCTGGCGGAGCCGCTGGTCGGCACGATTTTCTACGGCGGCGCATTCTCTGCCTCCGACGTGCGCCTGGCGGCGTTGAGCCTGCAGGCATTCGCATTCGGCCTGGTCGGGTTCTCGTTCGTCAAGATCCTGGCGCCGGCGTATTTCGCGCGCGAGGACACGACCACGCCCGTGCGCATCGGGCTGATCGCGCTGGCGGTCAATTTCCTGCTGAGCGTGCTGCTGGCGTGGTGGCTGACGCAGGCCGGCTTCGAAGGCGCGCACGCGGGGCTTGCCCTCGCCATCTCGGTCGCGGCAATCCTCAATGCCGTGCTGCTGTACCTGCGCCTGCGGCGCGAGGGCATAGTCGGCCGCAGCGGCGGCTGGTCTGCTTTCCTGGCACGCATTGTCGTCGGCGGCGCGTGCATGACCGGCGCATTGCTGTACCTGGCGCGCCCGCTGGACTGGTGGCTGCAGAGCAGTATCGCGAGCCGCGCCGCGTGGCTGGGCCTCGAAGTGGTCGCGGGCGCCGCGATCTATTTCGCCGTGCTGTTCCTGCTGGGCCTCAGGCCGTCGGCATTCCGGCTGCACGCATGAGGGGGAATCGGGATATTGGCGCGAGCGCCAAGTACAATGGCGCGATGCCGCTGCCTGACCGCTTACCGACAAGGACCTGAGCACACGTGCACCTCGTTCGCACGGCTGCAAATTTCCCGTTCCAGCGCGTCGCCGGCGGAAGTGTCGCCACGATCGGCTCCTATGACGGGCTGCACCTCGGCCACCGGAAGCTGCTGGAGCGTGTGCTCGGCATCTCCCGCGACGAGCGGTTGCCGTCGATCGTCATGAGCTTCGAGCCCACGCCGAAGGAGTTTTTCGCGGCGGACCGCCCGCCCGCGAGGCTAATGCGCTTCCGTGAGAAATTCGACGCGCTTGCCGCGGCCGGCGTGGACATCTTCTTCTGCCCGCCGTTCGACCGGCGCATGCGCAGCCTCACCGCGGACACCTTCGTCCGGCAACTGTTGATCCAGGCGATGAACGTGCGCCATCTCGTCATCGGCGACGACTTCCGCTTTGCCGCACGGCGGGAGGGAACGGTGGAGCACCTGCACCGCTCGGCGGGTGCGCTCGGCTTCGAGCTGCACCAGGTCCCGAGTGTCGTCATTGACGGGGAACGGGTAAGCAGCACCGCCATACGTAAAGCGCTATGGACCGGCGACCTGCGGACGGCCGCGAAGCTTCTCGGCAGGCACTACAGCATGTCCGGCAAGGTGGTGCGCGGCGACAACCTCGGCCGCAAGCTCGGCTTCCCCACCGCCAACGTGGACCTGCGGCGCCGGCAGAGCCCGGTCATGGGCATTTTCGCGGCGCGCGTGCGCGGCCTTGCCGCCGAACCGCTGGATGCCGTCGCCAGCGTCGGCACGCGCCCGACGTTCGGCGGCCAGACGCCGCTGCTCGAGGTGCACATCTTCGATTTTGACCAACAGATATACGGACGCTACATTCACGTCGATTTCATCGCCCGCCTGAGGAGCGAACAAAAGTTCCCCGACGAGCAGGCGCTGATCGCACAGATGCACCGCGATGCCGCGCGGGCGAAAGAAGCACTAAACGAGGAAACGACTTGACCGAGGAAACCCCGGAAGCTTTGCCCAGGCGCGCGCCGTTCGCATTGTGGATCTACGTGGCGGTAGCCGTCGTCGTGCTGGACCAGCTCAGTAAATGGGCCGTGGTCAAATGGATACCCCTGTACGACCGGATCGGCTTGCTGCCCTTCCTGAATATCACGCACCAGCGGAACAAGGGCGCCGCTTTCAGCTTCCTTGCGGATGCGGACGGCTGGCAGCGCTGGCTGTTCATCGCGCTGGCACTGGGCATCAGCTCCGTCATCGTCGTGTGGCTGTGGCGCCTCCGGACGAGCCGCCAGCTCGTCTTGTCGGCAGGACTGGCGCTGGTGCTCGGCGGCGCGATCGGCAACGTCGTCGACCGAATCCGGCTCGGCTACGTCGTGGATTTCGTGGAAGTGCTGATCGCAGGGTGGCCGTTCCCGTCGTTCAACGTCGCGGATTCGGCGATTACAGTCGGCGCAGTGCTGCTGATCGTGGATGCGCTGTTCTTTTCGGGGCGGCAGCAGTCCGCGCGAGCGGAGGGGTAAGCGCCGCCAGCCGCAATGGGGCTTGCCCGGGGCTAACGCGTGCTGGTCCAGCAGTCCGTCTCAGGACCGGACGTCTTGGCTCCCGAGGCCACGATCGTGAACTGGTTGCACTTGGCCGCTTCCTCGTCGGTGAGCTGGTAATCCGCCTGTGCCGTGTACGTGTTCGCGTCGGCAGCGGTGATATCGATGCTGTACGTGCCGCTCTGGGTCAGGAACGGATCGCTCGCGAAGCCGAGATCGGTCAGGTTCGCGGCGTAGGTATTGTTGTTCAGGTAATACCGCTCCTGCTCCGTCGCGATATGCAGCAGCGTGGACATAGCCTCCGTTCTCTTCGCACGCTGTACGTGCTGACGGTAGCTGGGATAAGCGATGGTCGCGAGGATGGCGACGATCACGACGACGATCATCAGCTCCAGCAGGGTGACGCCCCGCATGTGTCGGCGGATGTTCATGACTACTCTATCCCGTCCTGGGTCCAGAGCGTCCGGACCGGGTTATTCGCGAAGCCGGAGTCGAAGCACTCCGCGCCGATGCAGAAGATCGGCGGTTGACGGCAGTCGGCTCCTTCGCAATCCGGGTTGGTCGAGCCCGGGAAGAGCACGGCGGGTGTGGACGCGATACCGCCCTGCGCGAGCTCGGTCACGTTGTCCGTATCGTCGGTATCGATCGGCGAGTCCAGGTTGTTGATCGCGAAGTTGCCGTTCGTCACGCTGACCTGGTACAGGAAGTTCCTTCCCGCCGTGGGCAGGCAGGGATCGCTGTTGTTGACGGCCGGAGTAAACGCGACGAACAGCACGGCATCGTTGAAGGTCGTCGAATCGGCGAGCACCGCCTGCTCCGCCGGCAAGTTGAAATACCAGCCGTGGTCGGTCGGGCCGATCGTCGCCGGGGTGTCGAGATCGGCTTCCGCCAGGTCGTCAACGGTCACGACGTCGTAATTGTCGTACGCGAGCTGCCCCAGCCGATTGAACACGTTTGCGTCGCGCAACGAGAAGAATCGGTCGGTCGCGTCTTCGTTCAGCGGATGCGCGCGGTAGCCGCTGCCGATGCTGATGGAGATGAACCGGCGGCCCAGAACCGGATCGTTGAAGATCGCGACGTCCGGGGCGTTGTAGAAGCGGCGCGGGACGGCCGACGGCGTTTCGCTCGTGCCCGCCGCGCCCAGGTCCGCGATGATGCCCCCGGCCACCAGCGGCGACGC
>CBFGSB010000217.1:0-4895 GCA_965651325.1 uncultured Chromatiales bacterium
TCCGGGAGGTCTTCCAGGAAGTCGTCGTAAAAGTCGTCGTCGGCCGGCGGGTTGCCGTCGTAGATTTCGAACTGGCGGTGCTGCAGGTAGGACTCGCGCAAGGCGATGTACGGGTCGTAGGAATCCTTGACGAACTTCTCCACCGAGAGGAACCGGGCGCGCAGGTCGATCGACCGCAGGGCAAAGATCGAGTAGCGGATGCGGTCGTGCTTGTAGTAGAGCAGCGGGTCGGCGAGGAAGTCGAGCGGCAGTGCAAGCGCATCGCGCAGCGTCTGGGGACCGAAGAAAGGCACGATCACGTACGGCCCGGACGGGACGCCCCACACGGCCAGCGTCTGGCCGAAATCCTCCTTGTAGTCGTCGAAGCCGATCCGGCTGGCGACGTCGAACAGTCCGCCCACGCCTAACGTACTGTTGACCAGGAAGCGGCCCGTCTCGCTGAAGCCCTCTCCACCATCGCCCTGCAGGAAGTTGTTGATGATGTGCAGCGGCTCACGGAGGTTGTTCGAAAAATTGGTGACCCCCTTCCGCATGAACTCCGGTACGACCTTGTTATAGCCTTGCGCGATCGGCTTCAACGTGGCGTTGTCCACCTTGGTATTGAAGTGATCGATACGGCGGTTCGTGCCTTCCCAGGGATCGACCTCCGAGACCGACCCGGGCTGCGGGCCAGTGGCCGCGCAGCCGCCGGCGAGCAGGAGGCAGGGCAGCAGTGCTTTGATCAGCGCGCGTGGATAGGCTAGCGGCATGGTTTACAGGCCTGGTTGGGGAACGTACGACGGAACAGCGGGGCGGCAGTCTACCCGATGGAGCGGCTTCTTTGCATCTGCTGCAACTGCTCTTCCGACATGTATTCCCGAATGAAGTTTATACGGGCTTCGAAACGAATCCGCTGGATCTCGTTGAGATCCGGAGCCTGCAGCGCCTGTCGCAAAAAGTTGACACCCTGGACGAGGTCGCCGGTCATGAAGCTGTATTCCGCCATGTAGTAGTGTGCTTCGGCGACGTCGCCGGCATCGATGGCGGCCCGGGCAATCAGCCGTACTTGTTCGGGCGTCGGCGGCACGTTATTCAGCAGGTCGAGCAACAGGCGATGCGCGAGCGGAGCCTCGTCGAGCTGCAGCAGCGCTTCGGCGTAATGCACGACGAGCGGCACGTTGCGCGGAAAGAGCTCGGTCGCGCGCTCGAACGTCGCTCGGGCGGCGGAGGCGTGGTCCATGGCGAGCTGCGCCTCCGCGAGACCGATGTGATAGGCAATGACCTGCTGGTCCTTGCTCACCAGTTCCTCGAAGATGCGGTTGGCTTCGTCGTAGCGGCCGGCGCGCATGTAGGCGAGCGCGCGCCCGTAGCGCTCGGCGTCCGACTGCTTGTCATAGCTTTTCTGCTCGAACAGCGACACCGCGGCTTCGGCGGTCGTGGCGGCCGCGACCATGAGCCGGGAGCGCGCGAGGCCATAGTTCGTCGTATCGCTGGAGACGACACGCGGGTATTCGCGGGCGCGGCTCCTTGCCTCGGCGATGCGCGAGCTGCTGACCGGGTGCGTGCGCAGGAACTCCGGCACCCGGGCTTCCATGGGGCGCGTGCTGTCGGAGATGACTTCAAAGAATGACGCCATGCCGTTCGGATCGAAACCTGCAGCCGCAAGCGCGGCAATGCCGACCCGGTCCGCCTCGTACTCGTTGCTGCGGGTGAAGTTGATCTGCTGTTGCATCGCCGTTCCCTGGGCGACGGCGATTGCTCCCTGCATCGCGTCTCCGCTCGCGCCGCCCGCGGCGCCAGCGAGTATCGCACCGAGCATGATGGCGGTGGAGAGTATGCTCTGCCGCTGATTCGCGTGCACTGCGCGGGCGATGTGGCGCTGGGTCACGTGCGCGATTTCGTGCGCCAGCACTCCCGCCAGCTCGTCCTCGCTGCGAGTGGCCTCGAGAAGGCCGGTGTGCACGCCGATGAAGCCGCCGGGCAACGCGAACGCGTTGATGTGCGGGTCGTCGACGACGAAGAACGTGAACTGGTAGTCGCCCTCGTTGACCTGTGACGAGAGGCGGTGGCCGATGTCATTGATGTATTCGGTGACCAGCGGGTCTTCTACGAGCTTCCCGCTGGCCCGGATGTTGTGCATGATGGCGCGGCCGATCCGCGCCTCTTCGGACTTCGAGAGGACCGCGTCGGCCGGGCTGCCCATGTCGGGCAGGTTGACGTCCGCCGCGCGCGGCATGCCGGGGGCGAGTGCGAGGCTTGCCGCTGCCACAAGCAGCGGGAATCGGCTGGCAAAACGGCGGCAGGGAGCGGAGGTCAGGCGGCTACTCATGTCGGTGTCGTCTGTTTGCTCGGACTCCGGCGGGAGGGTTCCGTTCCAATAATACCGCGCGGCGGCCACCGGAAACCCGGAGCCGGTCAGAGCTCGCGCACCGCCTCCAGCACTTCCGCGGCGTGTCCCTTGACCTTGACCTTGCGCCATTCCCGCCTGAGCTTGCCGTTCTCGTCGATCAGGAACGTGCTGCGCTCCACGCCCATGAACTTGCGGCCGTACAGCGATTTCGGCTTGATCACGTCAAACTGCCGGCAAAGCTTTTCGTCCGGGTCGGAAAGCAAATCGAACGGCAGGTCGTGCTTCGCGCGGAACTTGTCGTGCGACGCCAGGCTGTCCCGCGACACGCCCAGCACCACCGCGCCCGCCCGCTTGAAGCGGTCGTGCAGATCCCGGAAATCCTGGCTCTCGCTGGTGCACCCGGGCGTCATGTCCTTGGGATAGAAGTAGAGGACGACCTTCTTGCCGCGCAGCTCCTTGAGCTGCAGGGTCTTGTCGCCGGTCGCCGCGGCTTTGAAGTCCTTCACCACCTTGTTGATTTCCGGTCCACTCATTCCTTATCCCCTTGCTGCACCAGCCGGCCCCGGCCCGGCTCTCCTGGAGCTCGGCCGCAAGCGGCAAACATCCTCAGGCTTTCACGGGTTCCAGGATCGCGTCCAGGTTCATCTGATCGCAAAGATCCATGAAATCGTCCCGCAGTTGTGCGATGTGCTCGCTCGCCGGGACGTTCACCGTGAGCTGCACCGCGAACATCGGCGCCCCGGTGTGGGCGGCCGCGTAACGCCGGGTGGCGAGCTCCGCGATGTCGATATTCCGGGTCGCGAAGAAGTTCGCCAGGTTGAAGACGATACCCGGCTGGTCGAGCGCCACCACGTCGACGGCGTAGGGCATGGCATCCTCACGGGGGTCGCGCTGGCCGGTCTTGCGCATGGTCACGGTCAGGTCGTGATCCTTCGAGAGCTTGTCGATCTCGGACTCGAGACGGGTGAGCGTGTGCCAGTTGCCGGAGATGAGGAGCAGCATGGCGAACTCGGAGCCGAGCGCGCTCATGCGGCTTTCCTCGATATTGCCGCCGCAGTCGAGGATCACCTTGCTGATGTCGTTGACGACGCCCGCGCGATCGTTGCCGATCGCAGACAGAACAATGAGTTGTTTCATTTATCTATAATCAACCTGAATAGCGGCTCTGGGCCGGCTGCCAACGAACAGAACTGCGGGCGCAAAGTGCCGATTCAAGCCGTGAGCCGCGTCCACGGGCGCGCGCTGGCCTGGCAACCTGCCTTGCCACCCCGGGATGCGAACAGTAACATCGCCGCCTTATTTAAGGCGAGGAGCAATAGTGACAAGTCCCGTAAGCAACACGGCCATGCCGTCGTACCGGTTCGCACCCGGCGACCCTGTGGCTCCTTGCCATGGCGACGATGCCATCGGGTATCCCCGCGCCTTGCCGGTCGCAAAAATCCGCGACCGTAATGGCGCCGTTGCCGACGGGACAGGACACTAGTGTTTGCCGGGAGTCTCGTCGCCCTGGTGACGCCGTTCGATGAGCACAACCGGGTCGATTACCCGGCGCTCGAACGGCTCATCGAATTTCACGTCAGCGCCGGCACCGACGGCCTGGTCATTGCCGGCACTACCGGCGAGTCGGCCACGCTCGAGAAATCCGAACACGCCGAGCTGATCGCTCGCGCCGTGGAGATCGTTGCCGGGCGGCTGCCGGTCATCGCGGGCACGGGTTCGAACTCGACGAAACAAACAATCGATCTCTCGCTGGAGGTCGGCCGCTGCGCGATCGACGCGTACCTGCTGGTCACGCCGTATTACAACAAGCCGGTGCAGGAAGGCATCTACCGGCACTTCACGGCCATCGCGGACGCCGTTGACAAGCCGATCATGCTGTACAACGTGCCCGGGCGAACAGTCGCCGATACGCTGCCGGACACGGTTGCGCGACTGGCAGCGCATCCGCGGATCTTCGGCATCAAGGAAGCGACGGGCGACATGGAGCGGTTGCGGCAGATCCGGGAACGGGTGCCGCCGGAGTTCAGGCTTTACAGCGGCGATGACTTCACGGTGCGGGAGTTTATCGAGCAGGGCGGGCACGGCGTTGTGACCGTAAGCGGGAACGTGGCACCGGGGTTGATGGCGGATATGTGCCGGGCCCAGCTCGCCGGCGATACGGACCGCGCAAAGGAGCTCGACGCCAGGCTGCAGCCGTTGAACACGGCACTGTTCCTGGAGTCGAACCCGATTCCGGTGAAGTGGGCACTGGCGGAAATGGGGCTGATAGCGGGTGGCATTCGCCTGCCGCTGACGCCGTTTGCGGAACGATTTCACGAGCAGGCGAGAGCAGCAATGCAAGGTGCGGGGATTACAGCGGGTCACGGGCGATGAAGCTGCTGAAGGTATCGGCGATCGCGGCTATCGCCCTGCTGTTCGCTGGCTGTGGGAGCAACCTGGAATGCCGCGAGGCACAGCGCTATCAGCAGGCCCGCCTCAGCCAGCCGATCGAAGTCCCGGACGGCCTGGATCCTTTGGACCCGAGTCGCGAAATGACCATCCCCGAGCCGTCGCCGCGCCAGCCGCG
>CBFGSB010000218.1:0-4887 GCA_965651325.1 uncultured Chromatiales bacterium
TCGAACTTGAGGCGGGCATAGATGCCGCTGCCTGAAATCCGGCTTACGATTTCCTTGTACCCGCCGTGCTCGCCTTCGCGCGCGCTGATCACCTCGAGCGACCAGCCGCGCAGCTCCGCGTAGCGCGAATACATGCGGAACAGGTCGCCGGCGAAGATCGCGGCTTCGTCGCCGCCGGTGCCCGCGCGGATTTCCAGGAACACGTTCGCCTCGTCGTGCGGGTCCGGCGGGATGAGTGCTTTCTGCAGCTCGAGCTGCAGCCTTTCCCGCTGCTCGCCGAGTGCCGCCAGCTCTTCTTCTCCCATGTGCCTCAGCTCCGGGTCGCTGTCCGCCGCCATCTCCTCGGCCGCGGCAATGTCACGCGCGACGCTTTCATAGCGCCGGAAAAGATTGACGACGGATTCGAGGCGCGCGTATTCGCGCGACAGGTCACGAAAGCGGTTCTGGTTGCCGATTACGTCCGGATCCGAGAGCAGGGCAGCGATTTCCTCGAAGCGGTCGCGCGTGCCTTCCAGCTTGTGGCGAATCGACTCCTTCATGCGGAGCGATCGTCCTCATCGCTGAGGCCGAACAACTCTTGCGCCACCTCGATGAGCGCCTGGTCGGACGCTTCGCCCGCTTCGCGCAGCCGTACCGTGGGCTTGTGCAGCAGTTTTTTCAGCAGCGAGCCCGCCAGGTACTCCAGCACCGTCTGCGGATCCGCGCCGGTCGCCAACCGCCGCCGCGCCTCCTCCAGCACCTCCCGCTTGAGGGCATCGCCGTGGTCGCGCAGCGCCGTGATCACCGGCGCGATCGCCTTGCTGCGCTCGATTTCGAGGTAACGCCGGGTCTCGTCCGCCAGGATCCGGTCGGCGTCGACGGCCGCCGACTCGCGGGCGTTTTGCCCCTCGAGCACGACCTGGTCGAGGTCGTCGATGGTGTAGAGGTAGACGTCGGGCAGCTCGCCGATTGCCGGTTCCAGGTCACGCGGCACCGCCATGTCCACGGCGAAAACGGGCCGGCGCTTACGCGCGCGGATCGCCCGCTGCATCTGGGCCAGCGAAATGACCGGGTGCGGGCTCGCGGTCGAGCTGATCACGATGTCCGCGTCGGGCAACGTGCCGTCCAGCGCCGTGAGCGGCAGCGCGAAAGCGCCAAGCCGGTTGGCAAGCTCCTCCGCGCGGCCGACGTCGCGATTCGCCACGAACAGCCGCCCGATACCCTGGCTTTGCAGGTGTCGCGCCACGAGCTCGATTGTCGCGCCCGCGCCGATAAGGAGCGCGGTGTGCTTCGCAAGGCCGGTGAAGAACTGCCCTGCGAGGGTCACCGCGGCGTAGGCGACCGAGACCGGGCTGTTGCCGATATCGGTTTCCGTGCGCACCTTCTTGGCGACGGAGAACGTGTGGCGGAACAGCCTCCCGAGCTGTGCCCCGACCGTGCCCGATTGCTCGGCCAGCCGGTACGCGTCCTTGAGCTGGCCCAGGATTTGCGGCTCGCCGAGCACCATGGAATCGAGCCCGCAGGCGACCCGGAACAGGTGCCGGATAGCGGCATCCCCCTCCAGCGTGAACAGCGCCTGCTGTGCCTCGGGCGAGAGCTGCTGGTCGGCCAGCAGCCAGGCGCGCAGGGCGTGGCTGCCGCGGTCTTCCGCCGAGACGAAGAATTCCGTGCGATTACAGGTGGATAACACGACGGCTTCGCGGATACCTGTGAGCTTTGCCACTTCTGAGAGTGCGCGCGCCGCTTCCCTGCCCGCGAAAATGAGCTGCTCGCGGATCTCGACTGGTGCCGTCGTGTGGTTCAGCCCGAGGATGTGCAGCGGCATCGTGCGCTCTGGAATTTGTGCTATCCGGGCTAGTGCTTTGCGTCTTGTCCGTTCGGCTGCAACATCCATTTTCGCGCGTTCCGTGACCGGGAGGGCAGCGGGCCGGCACCCGTCCGGGCTGGCCTGGCTTTTCGCCTCGGCCGGAGGTTTCCGCGTATCATAAGCGAACTGATGCCGCCGTTTCCTGTCTCTGTCCCCTTTGGTTCCCTTTACTCGATGATCGAATCCCAGTTGATGGAGCGCATACCGGGCCGTACGGCGGCACTCGGGCTCATGGCGATACTGGCCATGGGGCTCCTTGCTCCGGCATTCGGCGCGGACTCCCCCAACGCCGACGCCGACGCGCACCTGCTGCAGGCGGAGATCGCCCTGCAGCGCAAGGAATACAAGCGCGCCTCCGAGGAATACCGCGAAGCAGCGCGGGAAAGCGACGACGCCGAGATCGCGCGGCAGGCCACCCAGGTGGCCTACACCTACGGTTTCGACGAGGACGCGCTGGACGCGGCCAGGCGCTGGGTCAAGCTCGACCCCGAGAGTGACGAGGCGCTCCTGTACCTGGCGCAGCTCCAGTTGCGCAACGGCAAGCTGCGCGATTCGCACCGCAGTTTCCGGCGCTTGCTGGAGCGCGGCGACGCGCCGGCCGACGAACGGCTGGTCGCCCTGATCCCTTTCCTCTCGGAGGACGACGCCGAGGACGGCCAGTGGCTGATGAGCAAGCTGGCGGAGCCCTACGAGGAATCGGCGTGGGCGCAATACGCCGCGGGCGTGATGGCCCTGCAGGCCGACGACGCTGAAGAGGCCCGGGAACGGGCGGAAAGAGCCCTGGAGCTCGAGCCGGACTGGATCCAGCCTTCGCTGCTTTACGCGCGCTCCCTGCTCCTGGCGGGCGAACGCGACGCGGCAATCGACTACACCGCCCGCCTCGTCGGGGACGATCCCGACCCCGACCCGGAAGCGCGGCTCGAGCTGGCGGTGATGTACCTGGCCGCCGATCGCGACGACGACGCGTTGAGCCAGGTCAACCAGATCCTGCTGGAGCAGCCGGCGCGCACCGATGCGCTGCGCCTGATGGCCATCATCAATTTCCGCAACGATCACCTCGACGCCGCCTGGTCCGATTTCCAGGACCTGCTGGGCAGCGGCCAGTACACCATGGACGCCCTGTTCTATCTCGCGCGCATCGCGGACCAGCGGCAGCAGTACGACGAGGCCGCCGCGCTCTACTCGCAGGTGATCAGCGGGTCCAGCGTGGTGCCGGCCCAGCGGCGCGCGGGCGCGATCCTGTTGGAGCAGGGCAAGCCGGAACAGGCGCTGCAGCATTTGCAGGATTTCGGCGAGACGCATCCGTCGCACGCGATCGACATGATGGAAGCGCGTGCCCAGCTTCTCGGGATGACGGAGCGGAAGGACGAGGCGCTGACCCTTTTCGATCGCGTCATCGAATACCGCCCGAACAACGAATCCCCGCTGCTCGGCAAGGCCGAGCTCCTGTTGCGGATGGGGCGTCTCGAGGATGCGATCGAACTCTACCGCGAAGGCGTGGACCGCTGGCCGGACAGCCCGTACACCCTGAACGCGCTCGGCTACACGCTGGCGGATCGCACCGACCGTTACGACGAGGCCGAACGCCTGATCGAGAAAGCGCTCGAGCTGGAGCCCGACAGCGGCGCGATCATCGATAGCTGGGGCTGGCTCCTGTACCGCCAGGGCAAGCTCGACCAGGCCTTGGTCGAGCTCGAGCGCGCCTACGAGATCCTGCAGGACCCCGAGGTCGCGGCGCACATCGTCGAGGTCCTGTGGAAGCTCGGTCGCACCGACGACGCGCAGGCCAGGCTCGCGGAAGCCGAGAAAACCTTTCCCGACAACGAGCTCCTGAAAAAGGTTCGTGACCGCGCCTTCCCCGAGGATTCGTAACCCGCGCGCCTGCCGCGCGATCCTGCCGCTCCTGCTGCTGGCGGGCTGCGCCGTGCAGCGCGGCGTCGAGCTGCCGCCCCTGCCGGACTGGGAAACCCGCCAGACCGTGCTCGCGGGCCTCAACGACTGGGAATTCAAGGGCCGGGTCGCCGTCAAGGCAGGCGAGGAGGGTTTCAACGCGAACCTTCGTTGGCGCCAGGAGGGCGAGGTATTCCACGCCGCACTCAGCGGCCCGCTCGGGATCGGCACCGTGCGGATCGAAGGCGACGGCGAGGCCGTCGCCGTGACCGACAACGACGGCAAGGTGCACCACCTCGAGGACGCCGACGCCGATTTGCAGGCGATGTACGGCTGGACCTTGCCCGTAGCGAGCCTGCGCTACTGGGCGCTCGGCATCCCGGATCCCGCGAGCCCCGCGGCAACGGAGCTCTCGAGCCAGGGGGAGCTGGAAACGCTCCGGCAGCGGGACTGGATCGTGAATTTCACCGATTACGAGGAAGATGCCGGCGTGCCGCTGCCGCGCCGCATGACCGCGCTGAACCACGAAACCCGCGTACGGCTCGTGATCCACGACTGGACGTTTCACTGAGCGGCTCATTCACTTAGAATTCGCGCCAGCAAGACAGGTAGATTGGGGTGTAGCCAAGTGGTAAGGCAACGGGTTTTGATCCCGTCATGCGCAGGTTCGAATCCTGCCACCCCAGCCAGGTTCCGAGTTACATCCCGAGCGAGGTAGAGGCCATGGATCCGGCGACGATGGCGATTTTCTCCGGCAACGCACACCCGGAGCTGGCCCAGGACATCGCGAAGGTGCTGCGCGTCCCGCTCGCCAAGGCGCACGTCGGCCGCTTCAGCGACGGCGAGATCAGCGTCGAGATCCTCGAGAACATCCGCGGCCGCGAGACCTTCATCATCCAGTCGACCTGCCCGCCGACGAACGAGAACCTGATGGAGCTGCTCGTGATGGTCGACGCCTGCCGCCGGGCCTCGGCCGCCCGCATCACGGCCGTGATCCCGTATTTCGGCTACGCGCGCCAGGACCGCCGGCCGCGCGCCTCGCGCGTGCCGATCACCGCGAAGCTGGTGGCCGAGCTGATCGCGGCCGCAGGAGTCGACCGGGTGCTGACGGTCGACCTGCACGCCGACCAGATCCAGGGCTTCTTCGACAT
>CBFGSB010000219.1:0-4880 GCA_965651325.1 uncultured Chromatiales bacterium
CCCGCCGACGACCAGACCGGGAAGATTCTCATCGGCGATCTCAATGACGACGGCCTGCAAGACATCGTGGTGCTGAACTTCGTTGCAACCGGAAGCCCCGGCATCAACCGGTTCTTCCTGAACGAGTCCACCGTCGGCAACCTGGCGTTCTCCCAGGCCGACATCAGCTCGGATACGAATTCGTCCAGCGGCGGCGCGCTCGCCGACTTCGACGGTGACGGCGACCTGGACGTCGCCGTTGCGAACGTATTCGGCGGTACCACGGCACGCAACAGGCTCTACCTGAACCAGTTCGTCGAATCCGGCACCGTTTCCTTCGTCGGCTCCGACATTTCCGCCGACGAGCACCAGACGCGCGAGTTGGCCGCAGGAGACATTGACGGTGACACGGATATCGACCTGGTCGCCGCCAACCAACCGCTCCCCGGCGATGCGGATACGGACCCGGTACCGGGACGCGACCGCGTTTATCTCAACAACGGCAGCGCGGCGCCCTTCACCGACTCCGAGATTCCTTCGTTCACCAGCACACCCGTCACAGAGGCAACCGTCGGCACCGAATACAGCTACGGGATCACGACCACGGATCCGGAGGACGATGCCGTCACCATCGAAGCTCCCGTGCTCCCGGCCTGGCTCACTTTCACCGACAATGGGGACGGGACGGCAACCTTGACGGGAACCCCCGCAGCCGGGGACGTCGGCGACCACGCGGTCTCCATCGAGGTTTCCGACGCTCTCAATACCGCAACGCAGGATTTCACGATCACGGTTGCCGACGAAACGCCGCCGCCCCCGGACAATACCGCGCCTTCGTTTACCAGCACGGCTGTCACCTCGGCGACGGAAGGCGAGGAATACAGCTACGCGGTTACGGCTTCGGATGCCGACGACGATACGCTCACGATCACGGCGACAACGCTGCCGGCCTGGCTGACGTTCACCGACAACGGAGACGGCACCGCGACACTGTCCGGTACGCCGGCCGCGGACGACGTGGGCGATCATGACGTTACCCTCGAGGTATCCGACGGCACCGACATCGCGGCGCAGGGCTTCACCATAGCTGTCGAAGCGGCGGCCAGCACCCCACCTCCGCCGCCGCCCGCCAACAACGACGGCGGCGGTGGCGGCGGAGCGTTCGGCGCCTTGTCGCTCTTGGTCCTCGCCGGGCTCGGCGCGGCGCTAAGGCGCCGCCGGGCCGGCTGACGACAACCCACGGCGCGCACCGGGATACCCGGCGGAAGTTCCGGTGCGCGGCCGTCCGCCGCATAAAAGCAGAACCCCCGGGGACGCGCTGTCCCGCCTCGTCGGCGAGGCGTATCGTTATCCTTGGGGCACCAGGGCGGGTATGAATCACGCAGACAAAAACGTGCAGCGACCCCCGAGGCGGGAACGTTTGCCGCTGGACGACGACCGCTTCATTCGCGGCCGCCTGTTCGGCGACAACCGGTCCTCTTTTGCCCGGTACACCGACCTCTCGTTGCATACGTTCAGCTGGACGAAGTTGATCCGCTACGAGTTCCTCACGCTGTTCATCGGGTCGTTGCCGGGCGCACTCGGTCTCGTGCTGCGCAAATGGCTGTTCCCTGCCCTGTTCCGCAAGACGGGGAGGAACGTCATCTTCGGGCCGAACCTGACGCTGCGGCACGCGGACCGCATCACCCTGGGTGACAGCGTGGTGCTCGACCGGGATTGCCTGCTGGACGCCCGCGGCGCCGGCGAAGCCGGCATCGTCATCGGCGATCGCGCTATCGTGAGCCGTGGCGCGACGATCCAGGCCAAGGTCGGCCACATCGAGATCGGCGCGGACTGCAACATCGGATCGAACGTCGCCGTCGTGGCACAGGGGCCGGTCATCATCGAAGACAACGTCTCCATCGCCGGCAACGCGATGATCGCGGGCGGGCGCTACGTCGTCGAGCTGGCGGACCAGGCAGCGGGGCGTTTCACGACCGGGTCGATCCGGTTGGGACCCAACGTCCGCATCGGCATGGGCGCGATCGTGCAGGACGGCGTGCAGATCGGCGCAAACGCCATCGTGGCACCCGGCTCCGTCGTGTTCGAAAGCGTCGCCGCCGACACCGTGGTGTGGGGGAATCCCGCCCGGCCGGTGCGCAGCCGCCGCAGGCCGGGAGGGATTGCAGCGCGGCAACCGGCGGCGCATACGGGCGTCACGGTGAATGGCGGCAAGGCGGGCTCCGAGCTCGTGCGGCGGCAGGTCCGCGATTACCTGCGGGAGGACCTGTTCATCGAGTTCGGCCCGGAGGAATACGGCACGGCCGACTCGCTGGTCGACGCCGGCGTTCTCGATTCGCTTGCACTGGTACGCCTGTGCCTCTGGATCGAGCAGCAGTTCGGGATCGAGGTCGATCTCGCCAGCGTCGACGCTGCAGCCATCGATTCGGTCGACAGGATCGTCGCCTACATCGACCGGAATGCCGCGCGATGACGGCTGTTCCTGTTTTCCGCCAGGTCCTCCTGCACGCCGGCGAGCCGTCTGCCGCGGCGCGGACGGCGCTCGTGTGCGGCGAGCGGTCACTGACCTACGCGGAGCTCGGGCAGGCGGTGCGTAAGCGCGCGGCATTCCTCGCGAAGGAGTGCGGCCTGGCGCCGGGCGAGCGCGCCGTTCTGCTGGCCGAGTCGACCGAAGCCTTCATCGCCACGTACCTGGCGGTGCACGCCGTCGGTGCCGTGTGCGTGCCGGTGGACCCGCAAACGCCGCCCGACCGCCTGCCTGCCCTGCTGCGGCGCCTGCAACCGCGCGTCGTGGTATCCGCGGCACCGCTCCCGGCGGACCCGCACCCGCAGGTCCGGTTCGACGAGCTCGCCGCCGGCGCCGTTGCCGCCGCTCCGGCCGTCGACATCCGCATGCACCAGGCCGCCGATATCCTGTTCACGACGGGGACGACCTCCGATCCCAAGGGCGTCGTCCTCAGCCATGGCGCGCTGGCAACCGCCTGTGCGCACATCAACGGGTTCATCGGTAGCGGCCCCGACGCCGTCGAGGTTCTGCCACTCTCGCTCGGCCACTCCTTCGGGCTCGGACGCGTGCGCTGCGTGCTCTCGCTCGGCGCCACACTCGTGCCGGTGCCGGGCTTCGTGAATGCCGCGGGCGTGACCCGCGCCCTCGCGGAGCAGCGGGCGACGGGCTTCGCGTCCGTGCCCGCCGGCATCGCCATCCTGTTGCGCGAAAACGATGTGCTGGGGCAATTCGCGGACCAGCTCGAATACGTGGAAATCGGCAGCTCCGCGATGCCGCTCGAGCACAAGCACCGCCTGATGCAACTTTTGCCGAAGACCCGGCTCTGTATGCATTTCGGACTGACGGAGGCGAGCCGCTCCGCATTCCTCGAGTTCCACGCCGATCGCGACAACCTGGATTCCATCGGACGGCCGAGTCCCGGCGTCGAGCTCCGAATCGTGGACTGCTCCGGCAACCCGGCCCCGCCGGGCGAATCGGGGGAGATCGAGGTACGCGGTGGGCACCTGATGTCCGGGTATTGGCAGGATACCGAGCTCACCGCGAGCACCCTGCGCGACGGCTGGCTGCGGACCGGCGACCTCGGCAGCATGGATACCAAAGGCTACTTTCATGTCGAGGCGCGCACGGACGACGTCATCAACGTCGGCGGGCGCAAGGTGCTGCCCGGCGAAATCGAGGAGATACTCGGCAGGCATCCCGCCATCGCGGAATGCGTCTGCGCCGGCCTGCCGGACCCGCAGGGCCTGTCCGGCGAAATCGTCGCGGTATGGCTCGTGCCGCGGCGCGGTGACGCCGAGCGTCCGCCCGTCTCCGAGCTGGCGAAGCTCTTGCGCCGCAGCCTCGAGCCCTACAAGACGCCCAGGAAGTTCTTCTGGACGCCGCGAATTCCCCGCACCGCCGCCGGCAAGGTCCTGCGGCGCCGCCTGCGCGACCTGCAGGAAGCATCGTAACGGCGGGTGACGGCCGGAAAGGCTAGAATTTCTTTTTTTTGTCCGTGCCTGCCGATGACCCCCGACGTGCCTCTCGGAAAGCCGACCGCGTATCCCGACCGGTACGCACCGGAAGTGCTGTGCCCGCTGCCGCGGCGCGACAGCCGCGCGCAGCTCGGCATCGGTGAGCCGCTGCCGTTCCGGGGCGAGGACATCTGGAACGCGTGGGAGCTCACCTGGCTCGACCGGCGCGGCAAGCCGGTCGCCGCCACGGCCGAGTTTCGTGTGCCCGCCGATTCGCACAACCTGGTCGAATCGAAGTCACTGAAGCTCTACCTCAATTCGCTGGCAATGAGCCGCTTCGGCTCGGCCGACGAGGTCGCGTCCCTCATCGCCGGCGACCTGGCGCGGGCCGCCGCGGGCCGCGTGGCGGTCGACGTGCAGGCCGCGGCCCCGGCACGCGGCTTTGCGGATCTGCCGGGCGATTGCCTGGACGGCCTCGACGTGGAATGCAGCGCGCAGGACGTGGACGCTTCGCTGCTGACTGCCGGACCCGGGGAGCCGATCGTAGAAGAATTGCATTCGCACCTGCTGCGCAGCAACTGCCCGGTTACCAACCAGCCGGACATGGGCAGCGTGCTGGTGCGGTATCGCGGGGCGCCCATCGATCGCCGCGGGCTGCTCCGCTACCTCGTCTCCTACCGGCGCCACAACGCGTTTCACGAAAGCTGCGTGGAGCGCATCTTCGTCGACATCAAGGCGCGCTGTGCGCCGGAGCAACTGACGGTGTACGCGCGCTTCAACCGACGCGGCGGGCTGGACATCAACCCGTTCCGCTCGGATTTCGAGCAGCGCGCCGAGAATCTGCGCCTGTGGCGGCAGTAGTTGCGCGCGGGCGGCACGTGCCGATTACGCGCGGCCGTTGTCGTTTCGCCAACGCGGCAGCGCCCGCGCCGGGCGCTCCT
>CBFGSB010000220.1:0-4876 GCA_965651325.1 uncultured Chromatiales bacterium
CTCTTCCGATCTAACCGGACCGCCAGGGAGCCATTGCCCCAAAGGCCCCCCGCCGGCCCTGCCGCCCGCGCCAACGCAGCCACCAGGAACCCACGAGGCGCCCACTGCCCACATTACGAACCCTGCCGGAGGCCCCCGCCACACCCCCCATATCCCGCCATAATCCGTGCGTTCCCGCACGCTTGGCGCCCGGCGACCCTGCTATGCTAGCCCGATGCGTACAACCGCCTGCATCGCCCTCCTGGCATTGCTCGCCGCGAGCGCCGCGCCCGCGCAGGTCTATCGCTGGGTCGACGCGGACGGCGTCGTGCACTACTCCGACACGCCGCAGCCCGGCGCCGAAGAGATGCAGCTCCCCGAGAGCCCGGCGGCAGCGCCGGGCAGCGCTTTCGAACCGTTGCAGCGCCCCCGCCGGACGAGCGGCGACGAGGCGCCGCAGCCGTTCGCTTACGAGGCGCTGCGGGTCGTCGCCCCCGCGGCGGAAGAGACGCTATGGAACATCGAGGGCCGGCTGACCGTCCGGCTGGACCTGCAGCCGTCGCTGCGGTCGGGCGACCAGGTTCGCGTGTACTTCGACGGCCGGGCGATCCCGACGAACGGCTTGCAGCTCGAGCTGGACGAAGTCTGGCGCGGCACGCACAACCTGCAGGCGGAGGTCGTGGACGCGCAGGGCCAACTGCTGATCCGAAGCGAGCCGATCCGCTTCTACGTTCACCAGACATCGATCCAGAACCCGAACTGACCGATGGCGGCGCCGGCAGCGCGCCGCCGGGCAACTCGGCCCCGCCGGCCGAGGACATTCTCGAATCACTGAGCACGGCCGCGATCGTCCTCGATCGCAACCTGCTCGTCCTGGCGCTCAACCCGGCCGCCGAGGACCTGCTCGGCATCAGCCGTGACCGCGCCCGCGGCAAGCCGCTGCTGCAACTTTGTGACGACGACCCCCCGCTCGGGCACCTGCTCGGACGCACGCGCGCGACGGGCCGCCGCTATTCCGACGAGCTGAAGCTCGTGCCCGGCGGGGCAAAAGCGGAGGAGCACGTCGTGGAGTGCCGCATTTCGCCGATGCAGGGCAGCGGCCTGCAGGGCGGGCTGCTGGTGGAAATGGCCGATGTCACGCGCCGTTCGCGCATCAGCCGCGAGAACGCACTGATCGTGCAGCACGGCGCCGGGCGGCAGATGATTCGCCAGCTCGCGCACGAGATCAAGAACCCGCTCGGCGGACTGCGCGGCGCCGCGCAACTGCTCTCGAAGCAGCTCGCGAGCGACGAGCTGAAAGAGTACACGAGCGTCATCATCAGCGAAGCCGACCGGCTCGCCGCGCTCGTCGACACGTTGCTAGGCCCGCTCGGGCCGCCGAACAAGCAGCCGGTGAACGTGCACGAGCTCATCGAGTACGTGCTGAAGCTCATCGAGCCCCAGGGCACGCCCTCGCTCACGCTGCACCGCGACTACGACCCCGGGCTCCCGCTCATCGACCTCGACCGCGACCAGATGGTGCAGGCGCTCCTGAACCTCCTGAAGAACGCCGCCACGGCGCTCGGCGGGCACGGCACTATCGTCGTGCGGACGCGCGCAACCCTGGATTTCACCATCGGCGACATCCGTCACCGGGCGATCGCCAGCATCGAAATCGAGGACGACGGCCCGGGCATTCCGCCCGAGCTGCAGGACTCCATCTTCTATCCGCTGGTGACCAGCCGGCCGGACGGCACCGGCCTCGGGCTGGCGGTGGCGCAAGACCTGCTGAGCCGCCACGGCGGTCTCATCGAATTCGAGAGCCGCCCGGGCAAGACCGTGTTCTTCGTCCGGCTGCCGCTTGCGCGCGAGGCGCGCGATGAGCGCTGAGCTCGACGTCTGGGTCGTCGACGACGACCCGTCTGTACGCTGGGTCCTCGAGCGCGCGTTGAAGCAGGGTGGCTTTCGCGCGCGCACGTTCGAGCGCGCCGAGCACCTGCTCGAAGCGATCGCGCACCGGCAGCCCGACGTGCTGATCACCGACGTGCGCATGCCGGGCATGGACGGCTTCGCCGTGCTCGAGCGCCTCAGTGCCGAGCACCCGGGGGTACCGGTGATCGTCATGACCGCGCACTCGGACCTCGACAACGCCGTCGCGGCATACCGGGGCGGTGCCTTCGAGTACCTGCCAAAACCTTTCGACCTCGACGAGACGATCGAGCTCGTCACCAGGGCCGCGCGCCGCAACGGGCGGCAGCCTGCCGGTGAGGACCGTGCGGCGCACCCGCCGGTGCCGTCGCTGATCGGCCAGGCCCCGGCGATGCAGGACGTGTTCCGCTCGATCGGCCGCCTCGCGCGTTCCAGCATGACGGTGCTCATCACCGGCGAATCGGGCACCGGCAAGGAGCTCGTCGCACGTGCCCTGCACCGGCACGGGCCGCGTGCCGGCAAGCCGTTCGTCGCGCTGAACACCTCCGCCATCGCTTCCGAGCTGCTCGAATCGGAGCTGTTCGGCCACGAGCGCGGCGCGTTCACGGGAGCCGACAGCCGGCGCATCGGCCGCTTCGAGCAGGCCGACGGCGGCACGCTGTTCCTCGACGAGATCGGCGACATGTCCCCGGGGCTGCAAACGCGATTGCTACGCGTGCTGGCGGAGAGCGAGTTCTACCGCGTCGGCGGCCAGGCCTCGATCAAGGTCGACGTGCGCGTGATCGCGGCCACGCACCAGGATCTCGCGCGCGCGGTCAAGGAAGGCCGGTTCCGCGAGGACCTCTATCACCGGTTGAACGTCATGCGTATCGATATTCCTCCGCTGCGGCAGCGGCGCGAGGACATTCCATTGCTGCTGACGCACTACCTGCGCGACGCGGCGCGGGAACTGCACACCCCGCCCAAGGCGATCAACAGCGAAGCCGTCGAGCAGCTCGCCGCCTACGACTGGCCGGGCAACGTGCGCCAGCTCGTCAACACGACACGGCGCCTCACCGTCACGGCACCCGGCAGCGTGATCACCATCGACGACCTGCCCGACGAGCTCGGGGGTAAAACCTGGTCGGATGGCGCGCTCGACGCGTGGACCCGGAACCTCGCGGCCTGGGCGGAGCAGGAGCTCGGCCGCCCCGGCGCACCGCTGCTGAAGACGGCGCTGCCCGAGGTCGAGAAGGTGTTGATCGCCGCAGCGCTGAAGCGCGCGCGCGGCCATCGCCAGGAAGCCGCGCGGCTCCTCGGCTGGGGCCGCAACACGCTCACGCGCAAGATGCGCGCACTGGACCTCGATTGATCGTGCGGCCTCGGGGCCCGGCCGCGAAGCTCGCTGGTCTCAGTCTGTATCCGGAAGGCGCAGCGAGCCGACGAGCTCGCCGATCGAAGCCAGCCCGTGCCGGGCAAGGTAATCCGCAATACCGGCGTTGATCTCGCGGCAGGCGAGCGGCTCGTAGAACAACGCGGTGCCCACGCCGACCGTCGTCGCCCCGGCAACCAGGAACTCGAGCGCGTCGTGCGCATTCGTGATGCCGCCCTGGCCGATGATGGGAATGTTGTGCGGGCCGGCGACCTCGTAAACCTGGCGCACCTTCCAGAGGGCGATCGGCTTGATCGCCGGCCCGGACAGCCCGCCCCGCACGTTGCCTAGCACCGGCCGCCGCTTCTCCACGTCGATGGCCATGCCGCTGATGGTGTTGATGACTGCCAGTGCATCGGCGCCCGCCTCGATGCAGCGGCGCGCGTTCTCTGCGATATCGGTCTGGTTCGGCGACAGCTTGGCGATGAGAGGCTTCGTCGTGCGCGCGCGGCAGGCGGCGACCACCTGCGCCGACATGTCCGGGTAATTGCCGAAGGACACGCCGCCCTCCTTGATGTTGGGGCAGGAGATGTTGATCTCTATCGCGTCGATCGGTGAGTCGTCGAAGCGGCGCGTCACCTCGGCGTAATCCTCGATCGTGGATCCGCAGACGTTGGCGAAGAAGCGCGTCTCGCTGAAATCGAGGCCCGGCAGGATGTCGGCGATGACCTTGTCGACCCCCGGGTTCTGCAGCCCGATCGCATTCAGCATGCCGGCCGGCGTTTCCGCCATGCGATGCGGCGGATTGCCGAGGCGCGGCTCGAGCGTCGTGCCTTTCAGGACCACGGCGCCGGCGTCGCGGTTGGAGAAACCGTGCACGCGCGTGTACTCCTCGCCGAAGCCGACGCACCCGGACAACAATACGATCGGCGAAGCGAGCGCAAGGCCACAGAAGTCGATGGCGAGCGGGTTGTCGGCGGCCGGGGCTGCTGGAGTCATGTCGAGTTGTGCCTGTTGCTTTGCAATGATGCCGCTGCAGCATCGCTGCCCGCATGCGATCATGCAGTTTACCGTTCGAGCGTACCGAATGTTCAGCCTGATCCTGTACCAGCCGGAAATCCCGCCCAACACCGGCAACATCATCCGGCTCGCGGCCAACACGGGCGCATCCCTGCACCTCGTCGAGCCGCTGGGTTTCGAGCTGGACGAGCCCCGTCTCCGCCGGGCCGGCCTCGACTACCACGAGTTCGCCAACGTGCGCACGCACGCGTCGCTCGACGACTGCCTGCGGCACCTGGGCAATCCGCGCGTGTTCGCCTGCAGCACACGCGGCACGACCGTCTACACCGCCCCGGCCTACGAACCGTCGGACGCCTTCCTGTTCGGCCCCGAAACCCGCGGCCTCCCCCAGCCGCTGCTCGATGCGCTGCCCCCGGACCGCCGCCTGCGCATCCCCATGCGCCCCGACAACCGCAGCCTGAACCTCTCCAACGCCGCCGCGGTAATCCTCTACGAAGCCTGGCGCCAACAAAACTTCCGCTAAGCACCACTACGTGAAAGACGGGTGCCACTGCGCACCGAGAGACGCACGGAGCACCGGCAGGGGGGCAGATCGGAAGAGCACACGTCTGAACTCCA
>CBFGSB010000221.1:0-4854 GCA_965651325.1 uncultured Chromatiales bacterium
CGTGTCGCCCACCGGCGCAACCAGCTCCGCGCCCTCGTTCTTCGCGTTGTTGACCTGCCGGTCGACCGGCCATGCACGCATCGCGGGCGGGTGCGCGGCCGCCTCTTCGAGCACAGTGTCGTCGCCGGCCAGCCATCGGTCCGCCTGCGCCCGGTCGAGCACGACGGGCATGCGGTCGTGCAGCTCGGCGATGAACCCCTGCGCCGCTGCCGTGACGATGACCGCAGTCTCGAGCCGCTCGTTGCTCTCCCGGTCGCGCCAGCGTTCCCATAGCCCCGCGAACGCGAACGGCTCCCCGTTCGCGAGCGAGATGAACCACGGCACCTTGCCCTGCGGCCCCGCCCGCCACTCGTAGAAGCCGTCCGCGAGCACGAGGCAGCGGCGCCGGCGATACGCCTCGCGATAGGCCGGCTTTTCGGCCACCGTTTCGGCCCGCGCGTTGATGAGCCGATTGCCGATGGAGGGGTCTTTCGCCCAGTAGGGCACGAGGCCCCAGCGCAGCGTGACCAGCTCGCGCCGACCCTGCTCCGGCTCGCGCACGGCGGCTATGTCCTGGGTAGGCGCGATGTTCCAGCGTGGCTCGACGGCGCCGACGGGCTCGGCGCGGAACAGCTCCGCCACGGCTTCATGCGACGAATAGAAAGCGAACCGGCCGCACATCCCGCCTACTCCCGGATGCCGACGCCCCGTTTCAAGAGCGCGAGATTGATACTGAAAAGGAGCACCACGAATACGCCCACTATAAGGTAGGCGTGGTGAATGTCGATATCCGAAGTGCCGAGAATGCCGTAGCGGAACGCGTTCACCATGTACAGGATGGGATTGAGGAGGGACAGCTTCTGCCACAGCTCCGGCAGCAGCGAGATGGAATAGAACACCCCGCCCAGGTAGGTGAGCGGCGTCAGGACGAACGTCGGGATGATCGCGACGTCATCGAACTTTTTCGCAAACACGGCATTAATGAAACCGGCAAGCGAGAACACGACGGAGGCCATCAGCACCATCGACGCAGTGATGAAAGGATGCTTCACGTCGAGATCGGTGAAGGCGAGCGCAATGAGCGTCACGAGCGAGCCGACCAGCAGCCCGCGGATCACGCCGCCGGCGACGTGGCCGATGATGATCGTGGCATTCGACATGGGTGACACCAGCATTTCCTCCACATGCCCCGCAAACTTGGCGCCGAAGAACGACGACACGACGTTGCCGTAGGAGTTCGTGATCACGGACATCATGATGAGTCCGGGCGCGATGTACTGCATGTAGTCGAAGCCGTCCATCGGGCCGATGCGCCGGCCGATCAGGCTGCCGAAGATCACGAAGTAGAGCGTCATGGTGATGGCGGGCGGCACGATCGTCTGCAGCCAGATGCGGATGATGCGGGTGAACTCCTTGGTGACGATGGTCTGCAGCGCGACCGCGTTGAGCCGCAGGTTCATGACGGCTGTCCCGGCGAAGTACGCGCGGCGTGCTTGCCCTCGACCAACCCGAGGAACAACTCCTCCAGCCGATTGGCCTTGTTGCGCAGGCTGACGATGCGGATGCCCTTGGCATTCAGCAGCTCAAACAGCTCATTCAGGTCGTGCTCGGCGTCGACGGCAACCTCCAGCTCGTAGTCGCCCGCGCGTTCTACTTCGAAGCCTTCCAGGACCGGGGCCGCTTGCAGCGGATCGCGCAGGCTCAGGACAAAGGACTCGCGCTGCAGCTTGCGCAGGACCGTGTCCATGCGTGCGTTCTCGACGATAGTGCCTTCGTCGATGATCGCCACGTGGCGGCAGAGGTTCTCCGCTTCCTCGAGATAGTGCGTGGTGAGGATGATGGTCGTGCCTTCCGCGTTGATGCGGCTCAGGAATTCCCACATGGAGCGGCGGATCTCGATGTCGACCCCCGCGGTCGGCTCGTCGAGGATCAGGAGCTTCGGCTCGTGCGCCAGGGCACGCGCGATCATGAGCCGGCGCTTCATGCCGCCGGAGAGGTTGCGGGCCACGTCGTGGCGGCGGTCCCACAGGCGCAGCTCGTTCAGGTACTTCTCCGTGCGCTCGCGGGCGATGCGGCGTGGAATGCCGTAGTAACCCGCCTGGTTCAGCACGATGTTTTCCACCGTCTCGAACAGGTTGAGGTTCACTTCCTGCGGCACCAGCCCGATGCAGGACTTTGCGGCCTCGAGCTCGCGATCGATGCTGTGGCCGAAGACCTCCACCTGTCCGCCGGATTTGCGCACCAGCGAGCTTACGATGCCGATGGCGGTGGTCTTGCCCGCGCCGTTCGGCCCGAGCAGCGCGTAGAAATCCCCCGCCTCGACACTGAAGTCGATGCCCTTCAGCGCGCGCACGCCGTTGGCGTAGGTCTTGCTCAAGTTGCGGATGGAGAGGGCCTGCATGAGGCCGCGTATTGTATACGCGGAAGAGTCCCTTCTCAGGTGTCGTCTTCCGCCACCTGCAACGATGGGCGCCGCACGGCGCAGGCGGCGCTGCGCCAGTGCCGCTCGGCGGGCAGCGTGGCTCGCGTCAGCACCGAGTGCAGCGCGCTGATGTGCGCCGCGCGGTGCACCTGCTGCTCGCGGCTGATACCGCTGTTCAGGAGCTTTGACCAGAGATCGCTGTCCGCGGCACAACGCAGGGTCACGAGCTCGTCGCCGCGGCCGGCCAGCGACAGGAGGTGCATGAAGGTGAGCTCCGCGAGCTGCTCGCACCAGTTGAGGCTCGCACCACAGATCAGGCGAGCCGCATAGGTGTTCTGTTTCGAGAGCTGCCAGGCGAAGCCCAAGCCGGCGGAGACGAGCGCGGCCAGGTCGTCGGAGACCGCGGCGGGCTCGGCGAACAGGTCGTTCTCCGGCTCGCCGGCGAATGCCTGCTCCCAAAAGCGGTGGTCACGTTCGCGGAACGACATCAACAGGAAGGGCGCCGCGGCGAGCCGGTCCGCCTGGGCGTCCGTCAGCTCGACAAGCGTCTGGGCCAGGGGCTTTTGCAGCGCGCCGAGACAGCGGCGCGCCGCGCCGCCGCGGTGCAGCAGGGCGAGGAAGGCCCGGTTCAGGGAGGTGACGTTTGCATAGTCGGTGGCGCTCGGCCCCTGGAACTCCATGGCTGTCTCCCGCTGCTGGCGTGTTTTTTCGGTATCCGTCGAATTACTGTATTTTTTATTGCTCTACCACCGTCGATCATATAGGCTTTTATATCACTACATATGGGGTAAAACTAGCACAAGTTGAAGAAAATGCGTCTCACCGACAATCGCTATGCCTCGGAGCGCACCCAGTTCGAGCTGGCCCTGCGCATGATTCGCCACGAAGCGCGGACCCGCACCATCAAGGCCTGCACCGGCCTGTCCGATGACCGCATCCGCAAGCTCTATGCGACCTACTTCCGCGACCGCGGCGACAGCCAGGTGAAGCGCCGCCGCGGCAAGTCGCCGCGCCAGGTCGCGCTGTTCGTCAAGAACCCGCTGAACCAGCTCGAGGCGACGACCTTGATCGCGCTGTTCTGCGCGAGCCTCCTGCTCCGGATCGATCGCACGAACCGCATCCAGGCCTGCTGGCCGCGCCCGGACGTGGAGTACGGCCACCGCGTCTGCCGCGCGTTCGAAACCTACTCGCTGCTGCATCCGTCGCCGCGCCTGAGCTTCGAATGGGCCTGGAACCTGCTGCAGACGATCTCGCACAACGACGAGCTGTTCCTCGCCCACTGCAGCGACTGCGAAGCGAGCTACGTGCAGGACGCTTATGCCCTCGATCACAAGCTTTGCCCGAGCTGCGAAATTGCCCGGCACCGGCGGCGCCGGCCCGGCAGCAGCAGCTTTGCGCGGGCCTGAGGTGACCGGGTCGCCCTCGCGGGGAGCGCCTACAGTAAGATAGGCCCGGTGAACGGGCACAACATCTTCGCTGGCGCTTTCGTCGATCGCTCCGGCCACCGGCGCCAGGATCCCGAGTGGCTGAAATCCGCGCTGGCCGGCGCCGACAGCGTGTTCGTCCCCGTCTGGGGCGACAAGTGCCTCGCGGCCGGCGAGCCGCTGCGGGCGGTGCTGCTCGATCGCCGCGACGTGGAGCCCTGGCTGCGCGAGCAGGATGTCATCTTCCTCGGCATCTATCGCGACCGCCCGGCTTTCGCCGTGCAGATCGACGGCGAAATCGATGCGCCGTTCGGCGACATCGGGCAGTTCCACGACCTGCGCTACCTCGGCAATGCCCTGCCGGTGGACGAGGCGAACCTCGTGGCGCAGGCGCGCGCGCTGGTGCTGTGGCATCGTTCGCAGCAGTACTGCGGCCGCTGCGGCGCGCTGTCGCGGCCGGAATCCGGCGGCAACACGCGCATCTGCATCGGGCCCGACTGCGGCATCCGCATCTTCCCGCGCGTCGACCCCGCGATCATCGTGCTGGTGTCGGACCGTGACCGCTGCCTGCTCGGGCGCCAGGGCAACTGGCCGGAAGGGCGCTACTCCACGATCGCGGGCTTCGTCGAGCCCGGCGAGAGCCTGGAGGACGCCGTGCAGCGCGAAGTGCTGGAGGAAACCAACATCTCCGTGCACAACATCCGCTACCACAGCTCGCAGCCGTGGCCGTTTCCGTCGTCGCTGATGCTTGGCTTCACGGCCGAGGCGCTGACCACCGACATCGCAATGAACGATGGCGAACTGGTGGACGCGCAGTGGTTCACACACAAGGCGCTCACCTCCGGTTACCCGCTGCTACCGTACCGCCTGTCGATTGCGCGGCGGTTGGTGGACGACTGGATCGAGGCTCACGACCACCCGCCCGTACGCACGCGGCGTTGACGCGATGTGCCTGATCGTCTTCGCGTGGCAGGCGCACCCTGGCTATTCGCTCGTCCTCGGCGCGAACCGCGACGAGTTCCACGCGCG
>CBFGSB010000222.1:0-4827 GCA_965651325.1 uncultured Chromatiales bacterium
AGCTCGCTCACCATCCCCTCCGAATCGTAAGCGGTCATGGCGAAGTACCAGTCGCCGGGCACCAGGTTCTCGATGACGTAGGTCGCGATACCAGCCGTGTTGACATCGATCTGGTAGTCGTACACGCCGGACATGCGGCCGTAGTGAATGGTGTAGCCGGCCAGGTCGGTAAGGGCCGTGCCGTCCGTCCGCTCGGTCGGTGCCTCCCAGGACAGCGTCGCCGAACCGCCGCTCGTGCTTTCCCGGTTGATGACAATGGTGTCGGCACTCGTGTCGCCCCCACCGTCGGTGGCGCTCACGGTAATCGTGTTGGTGCCGAGCTCGAGCGGAATCTGCTCCACGGTCCAACTGTCCGTGCCCGACGCCGTGCCGGTATGGCCCTGGTCGCTCGTCCAGGTAACGGAAGTGACACCCGCATCGCTACTGGCGGTCCCCGACAGGCTCATGACCTCGTCGGTCGTATCGATCTGCTCGGCATCGGGGCTGGTAATGGCGACCGTCAGCCCGGCCGGGGAAGGCGCAGGCTGCTCCGCATTGTCCGTCGCCGGAGCCCCTCCCCCGGATCCGCCGCACGCCGCGATTGAGAACGCCGCCACCAGAACTAGTGAATTCAGCCATGCAAACCGGTGCTTCTTCATCCTGCCATTGCTCCTTCTTGTGGCAGGCAAACCCGGTTTGCGAATCGGGGAGCAAAATCGCCGGCCCTGGAGCGTTATCCGGTGCGGGTTTGCGAAGACCGCCGCATGAATTCGGCGGAAGAACCGCGGCTTAACCGCCGGTTCTTATCCTGGCAACCCCGCTGTCCTGGACTCGTTTGTCCGGATCGGTGGCTTTGCGTCCCCGCCTTGCAGCGGGTTTGCCCTGGTCAGTTCGGGTACGGACCCCTGTTTGTAAGCCGCAATGCCCGCTCGAGCGGGCACCGCGTCCATTCTTCCATCCACGCAAGAGGACCCCGCCGGACTCGGGCCCGGTCGGAATACTTTCGTGGCCGCGTCGATCGCTTTTGATTCGAATTGCTTGTTCGAATCGATTCGGCATGCGCCCCCAAAGCGATGTCGGTGCTATTAAGGCAACTACCGTGCCAGCATTGATTTATCCGTTGAGCGCCAGCGACTTACCGAGGATGGCCTTGGCTCAAGGACTGGCTGGACACCGGGCTCTGTCTCCGAAAGGAGACGGTTGTCCCGCACCCGGGAAACTCGTTTGACATAAGTGCTTGACCAGGCGCGCTTTTACCGGCTGTCGCGAAAGGGTGACATGCCGGGAACATATTGCGCGAGCGACCGCGCGACCCTGTCCCGGCCCGCTACGCGCGAGCCGAAGGCGAATGTTATTGACAATCATTCGCATTCCCGTTTGAATGGGAGCCCTCGAACACCGCTGTAGCAGGGACCGCCCGATTCGCCATGTACGTCTGTATTTGCAATGCCGTCACCGACAAACAAATCCGGCGCGCCAAAGCCGAAGGTCTCGACACGCTCGATGACCTCCGCGACACGCTCGGCGTGACCGGCTGCTGTGGAAGCTGCACCGAGATGGTCGAATCGATCCTCACCGAGGACGAGAACCGCGCGATACCGCCGGGCCCGCGCTACTACGTTCCCTCCGCTGCCTGATTGCCCTGCGCGGCAGCACGCACTCCTGGCGCGTTGCGCCTGTCGGTGCTATTCCGCACTCGCGAGAAAGTAACCCACTGCCCGCCGCATCGTGCGCCGGGCGTGCTCCAACGCCGTCCAGCCGCGAATGGCATTCATTATCACTTTGATTGGCGGTAATTTTTCTTGCCTCTGCCGGCCCGGGGCTTATCATGGGCAGCCTCTCTTCAAGGCAATCAACGGGACACGGCATGAAAGGCGACCCCATCGTCATCGAACACTTGAACCGGGTACTCAAGAACGAGCTCACCGCGATCAACCAGTACTTCCTGCACTCCCGCATGATGAAGAACTGGGGTTTCAACAAGCTCGGCGAGAAGGAATACGAAGAGTCGATCGACGAGATGAAGCATGCCGATGCCGTCATCGAGCGCATCCTTTTCCTCGAGGGACTGCCGAACCTGCAGGATCTCGGCAAGCTGCGCATCGGCGAGGACGTCCCGGAGCAGCTGCAGTCGGATCTCGACCTGGAGCTCGATGCGATCGGGGACCTGCAGCCGGCGATTGCGTATTGCGAGGCGCACAAGGACTACGTCAGCCGTGAGCTGTTCGTTTCGATTCTCGAGTCGGAGGAGGAGCACGTCGACTGGTTGGAGACGCAGATCGACCTGATCGACAAGATCGGGCTGGAGAATTACCTGCAGTCGCAGACCTGAGGCCGGACATTCTTTCCCGGTTGGCCGCCGTGGCTGGCGGAGCCATCCCGGCGGAGGGACCTTCCGCGCCGGCCACGAGCACGTCCCTCGTCCATTTTGGCACTGCCCTCGAGGCTTCCCTTGGGAGCCATAAAGTGAACCGGCCTGCGGGCTCGGCATCCCTGCCTCGCACGCCGCGGAAGACCCCTCCCCCGGGCATGACCCCGCTTCCTGCCGAGGTGCCATATTTCCAGCGTGGGTAGTGCGGCTGCTGCCGTCGGTGACGAGCGGCGCGTGTATGATGCTGGGGCATGGACGACGGGTTGCAGCGCTATCATCGGCAGGTGCTTCTGCCGGGCTTTGGTGAGGAGGGGCAGCGGCGGCTGCGCGGTTCCACCGCGCTGATGCTGGGGTGCGGCGCGCTGGGGAGCGTGGCGGCGGACCTGCTGGCGCGGGCCGGGATCGGGCACCTCATCATCGTCGACCGGGACTTCGTCGAGCTCACCAACCTGCAGCGGCAGGTGCTGTTCGACGAGCAGGACGTCGCCGATGCTCTGCCGAAGGCCGAGGCCGCGCGGCGCAAGCTGGCGCGCATCAACTCGGAAGTCGAGGTCACGGCGATCGTCGACGACATCGATCACCGCAACATCGAGCGCTTTGCCGCCGAGGCGGACGTGCTGGTCGACGGGCTCGACAACTTCGAGACCCGCTACCTCGCGAACGACTGCGCCGTGAAGCACGGCATCCCTTATGTCTACGGCGGCGCGGTCGGCACCACCGGCGCCGCGTTCACGATTCTCCCGCATACGCCGGACGGCAGCGCACCGTGGGAAGCCGGCGGGAGCGAAGCGACGCCCTGCCTGCGCTGCCTGTTCGCCGAGACACCTCCGCCGGGGACAATGCCGACCTGCGACACCGTCGGCGTGCTCGGCTCCGTCGTCGGCATGGTCGCCAATTTCGAGGTCACGGAAGCGCTGAAGATCCTCACCGGCAACTTCGAACGCGTGGCGAGGACGCTGCTCAACATAGACCTCTGGTCCAATACCATCATGCCGTTGAAGGTGACCGGCGCGCGCGAGCGCGGCGACTGCCGCTGCTGCCTGCATCGGCAGTTCGACTTCCTCGAGGGCAAGGCGGGCTCGAGCGCCACGAGCCTCTGCGGCCGCGATGCCGTGCAGCTCACGCACCGGCGCTCGGAGGTGGCCCTGGACATCGGTGCGATCGCCGAGCGCCTGCGGAGCCACGGCAAGGTCATCGCGAACGACTACCTGGTGCGTGCGGATATCACCGAGAACGGCAAGCCTTTCGAGTTGACCCTGTTCCCCGACGGGCGCGCCATCGTCAAAGGCACCGCGGAGGCGAGCGTGGCCCGGAGCCTGTACGCCCGGTATATCGGTTCCTGAGCGTTCCGGTGGATACTTGGCGCCGGAATGTCGATTCCGCGGCAGCCGGGACGACCAGGGGTATCGGACACTTGCAAGGAGAACTACCGTGACGGCAATTCGGGTCCTGGTCGGCACCAGGAAAGGCGCATTCATCCTCACCGCGGATGGCAAACGCGAAGACTGGTCGGTCAGCGGGCCGCACTTCGCCGGCTGGGAGATCTACCACGTCAAGGGCTCGCCCGTCGATCCCGACCGGATCTACGCCTCGCAGTCGAGCAGCTGGTTCGGGCAGATCATCCAGCGCTCCAGCGACGGCGGCAAAACCTGGGAACAGCCGGCCTCCGCGGGCGACCCGCCGCCGGCGGAAGACGACGGTGGCATTCCCGGCATGCCGCGCGGCGAGAGCAACAAGTTCGTCTACGACACTTCCGCGGAAACCGGGCGGCCGCTCACGACGCACCAGTGGTACGACGGCACCCAGCACCCATGGGAGTTCGCGCGCGTCTGGCATCTCGAGCCGTCGCTGACGGACCCGGATACCGTGTATGCGGGCGTCGAGGACGCGGCCCTCTTCCGCTCGAGCGACGGCGGCCGTTCGTGGCAGGAGCTGGCCGGCCTCCGCGGCCACGACTCGGGGCCGCACTGGCAGCCCGGTGCCGGCGGCATGTGCCTGCACACGATCCTGCTCGATCGCGCAAACCCCGGGCGGATGTACACCGCCATTTCCGCGGCGGGCACGTTCCGCAGCGACGACAGCGGCCTGAACTGGCAGCCGATCAACCGCGGCCTGAAATCGCAGTTCATGCCCGATCCGGAGGCCGAGGTCGGCCACTGCGTCCACCGCATCGCGATGCACCCCTCGCGCCCGAACGTACTGTTCATGCAGAAGCACTGGGACATCATGCGCAGCGACGATGCCGGCGACTCCTGGGAGGAAGTGAGCGGCGACCTGCCCAGCGATTTCGGCTTCCCGATCGACGTGCACGCGCACGAGCCGGAAACGGTCTACGTCGTGCCGATCAAGAGCGATTCCGAGCACTATCCGCCCGAGGGCAAGCTGCGCGTCTACCGCAGCCGCACCGGCGGCGGCGAGTGGGAGCCGCTGACGAAAGGCCTCCCGCAGCAGGACTGCTACGTCAACGTGCTGCGCGA
>CBFGSB010000223.1:0-4728 GCA_965651325.1 uncultured Chromatiales bacterium
CCCGCACGAAACGCTCGACGCCGGCACGCCCCATCCCCGAGGCCGCCGCCGTCACGATCGCCAGTTTGCCTGCGAGACGCATTTTCGTTTTCCCTAGCTGGCGAATGGATCCGGAAACCGGCCCGTCGTGGAGACCACCGTCGTGCGCGTTTCGAGGTAGCTGTCGAGCGCCTCGAGCCCGTTTTCCCGGCCCCAGCCGCTGGCCTTGAAGCCGCCATACGGCGTCGACCAGCGGATGAAACGATAGGTGTTCACCCACACGATGCCGGCGTCGATGCGGGCAGAGACGCGATGCGCCCTGCCCACGTCGCCGGTCCACAGGCCTGCAGCGAGTCCGTACGGCGTCCCGTTCGCCAGCTCGACGGCTTCATCTTCCGTGTCGAAGGGAATGATGGAAGCCACCGGCCCGAAGATTTCTTCCTGCGCGATACGCATGTCCGGTGCGACGTTCGCAAATACGGTTGGCTCGACGAAGTAACCGCCGGCAAGCTCGCCGGTGTCGATGCGCGAACCACCCACGACGAGCTCGGCACCTTCTTCTTTCCCGATCGCGACGTAGGACAGGGTCTTGTCGAGCTGTTCCTGGTGCGCCTGCGGCCCCATGTGCGTGGCGGGATCCAGCGGCATGCCGACGCGCACCCGTTTCGCGCGCTTTTCGAATTCCTCGACGACGAAGTCGTAAACGGACCGCTCGACCAGCACCCGCGAGCCCAGTGCGCAGCTCTGGCCGGCGAGCGCCCAGGCCGAGCCGGTGGCGGCGTTCAATGCCTGCTCGAGGTCCGCGTCCGCAAAGATGAGGTGCGGCGCCTTGCCACCCAGCTCGAAACCGAACCGCTTCAGGGTATCGGCCCCGTTCCTCAGTATCGCCTTTGCAGTGGCACCTTCGCCGGTGAAGGCAATCTTGTCGACCTCCGGGCTCGCGACGAGATGCGCGCCCGCCGTCGGACCGTCCCCCGGAACGACGTTGACGACACCCGGCGGAAACCCTGCTGCTTCAAAAATCCGGGCCAGCGCAAGCGACGAGGCGGGTGTTTGCTCCGCGGGCTTCAGGACAACGGTGCAACCTGCCGCAAGCGCCGGCCCCAGCTTCCATGCCGCTGCCATCAGCGGGACGTTCCAGGGGGTAATCGTGCCGACGACACCGGCGGGCACGCGCGTCGTGAATGCATGCACGCTGTCGTCGATCGGGATGGTGCGTCCGGATAGCTTGTCCGCCAGCGATGCGAACCAATGGTAGTAGTTCTGGTGCGACGCGATATCCGCGCGCGACTCACGAATTGCCCGGCCGTTGTCACGGGTCTCGATCCGGGCGAGGGCATCGACCTGCGTGGCATACAAGTCCGCCAGCTTGCGCAAGAGCCCGGCACGTTCGGCTCCGGGCATGCGGCGCCATGACCCTTCGAATGCGCCGCGCGCTGCGGCGATGGCCCGGTCGATGTCCGCCGGACCGCCATACGCGACTTTGCCCCAGCTCTTCCCGGTCGAAGGATCGATGCTGTCCCGGACGCCGCCGTCGACCGGGGAGACCCACTGGCCGTCGATGAAGAGGCGATCGAACTGGAAGCCGTCAAGCATTGTTGCTGCCCTTGTTGCCTGCGGTGGCTAATCGATCGACAAAAATTGTCGAGCAGCAGAGGCAAAGTCAACGGGCTACGAGGCGACCTTTCCGCAAGCTGCGGCGGTATGCGGGCGAGCAAACCGCGGCTACCCGTTTTTGCGTGGCGTTACCCGCGCAATGACGCCCGGATTGCGCGCGACCGGTTCGTTGCAGGGCAGGCACGTCTTCGGCGCGCCGGGCTGCGGCTGGTAAACCTCAGGCTACGCGGTTGCGGCCAGCGCGCTTCGCGCTGTACAAACGGGCGTCGGCCTGGCGCAGCAGTTCGACCGTCGCGCCGCTGCCGTCCCATTGGTAAAGGCCGATGCTGAGTGTCACGCGCAGCTCGGCGTTGATCTTCGCCCAGTCGTGCGATTCCACCGTTCGACGCACGCTCTCGCAGAATGCGACGGCCGCTTCGCGCGGCATGCCCGGCAGGATAAGTGCGAATTCCTCTCCGCCGATCCTCGCGACCAGGTCCGTCGACCGGCAGAGAGCTCGCATCAGCTTCGCGCATTGCCGCAACACCTCATCCCCGACGGCGTGGCCGAGGCGATCGTTGATGACCTTGAAGCGGTCGAGATCGGCGACCGCGAGTGTCAGTGCCTGGCCGACCGACGAGGCAACCCTGAGCTCGTCATCGAGGCGCTGAGCGAAGTGGCGGCGGTTTGCAATGCCGGTCAGCGGATCCTCCTGCGTTTCGCGTTCAAGCAGGCGGCTGCGTTCGCGCAAGGCGGCGATGAGTCGTTCCTTTTCGTTGTTCGCGCGCTCGAGCTCCGCCGTGCGCTCGGCCACTCGCTGCTCGAGATCCTTGCGGTAGCTCTCGAGGTCCTCGAACGCACGCGCGTCCGCCACGGCGGCGCTTACCTGCGCGGCAACCTGGCGCATCAGGTGCAGGTCCGCGTCCGACCAGGTACCAGGCTCCAGGTGGTGCACGGAGAGAATGCCGATCACGATGCCATCCTCGATCAACGGAACGGCGATCAGCGAGCCGGTCTCCTGCCCCGCAGCGCCCGTGTCCTGGCGCAGGGCATCCGGCGCGCGCGCCCAGTCTTCAATCAGCAGCGCTTCCTGCCGCTCCACCATCCAGCCCACCAGGCCAGTGGAGAGAGGGCATTTGCCGTCGTGCAACCGGCGTCCGGACTTGTCGTGCAGCCGCACCTCGAGCATGCCGGTTTCGGCGTCGAGCAGGCAAAGCGTCAACTCGTCGAAGCGGAACAGCGAGGCGACTTCAGTACGGATTCGCGAGGCGAGTTCGTCGAGCCGGCGGGCGCCGTACAGCGATGTGCGCGTCGAGGCGAGATTGACAAGCGGCGGTTGCACCGCCCGGCGCGCGCCGGCTGTACGATCGAGGCGATTGAAGCTCAATACGAATATCGCCATCAGCAACGTGAACAGCGCGAACACCGACGGCGGGGCGCTATTGAAGAGGATGGCGGCCAGCACGCCGGCGGGAACGAACATCAGGTCGATCAGCGAATAGATCGGCTTGATCAGGTGGCGCACGTTGCGCCGGTCGAGCCAGAAGTACATTGCCAGCAGGGCAACGTTCACGGCCTGTGCGACCAGTGCCATCGCGACCAGCGGCACCAGGTCGCCGATACCTGGGCTGGTGAGTGGATGTTCGCCGCCAAGCGCGAGATAGGTATTGCCCGCCAACAGCAGCATGAGCGCGGTCATCGCAGCGTTGTGCACGCCTCGCAGTGCTGCGACCCGCAGCGATCCCTGGCTGTAGCGGCGATTGATCAGCGGCCAGACCAGCGATGCGGCGCCGCAGATCGCCGCCGCCGTCGCGGGATCGAGTACGAGCAGCAGGCCGATCTGCGGCAGCCGCTCCATCGAGGCCAGGCCGACCCGGGGTGCCGGTACGCCGAATTGCCACACGGCCAGGGAGGCAGCGATGCAGAGCGCGACCGCCCATGCCGGCGGCAAGCCGGGCGACGCGTCCAGGCCGTGCGCGAGCCACGCGGCCGCCAGGGCGGCGAGCAGCGCGGAATAGGCCGCGAGGAGCCGGTAGCGAACAGCCATGGGCCCGAGTCTAGTGATGCAGCGGGTATCCGCGCCCGGAGCGGAGTCACATTTGGCACTGCTGCAGCCGGAAGCAGCCTTTGCCCCGCCCCTGGCCGAGCCTTGATCGAGGCGTGCTATTCGCCCAAAGTCGACCCCGGTTCAGGAATTGGACGCGGAGTTTTTCATGCCCATCCGTACTATCGCCGGGACGGGACGGCTGCTGCCGCTGGTGTTCTGCGCCTTGCTCGCAGCAGGGGCGCATGCGCAGGAAGCCGGCCTCGCGAGCTCGGCCCCGACGGGCCAATTGCCCGCGGGCGTGCGGCCGCTGCACTATCGGCTCGATCTCACCATCGACCCGCGCGAGCAGCGCTTCGGAGGCACTGCCGCAATTCACATCGAGCTGGACGAGGCCTCCGACGGCTTGTGGATGCACGGCAACAATCTCGAAGTGGCAAGAATCAGCGTCACGCCGGAAGGCGGCGAGCCGGTCCGCGCAGCGTATGAGCAGGTGCTCGAGAGCGGCGTCGTCCGGATAAGTTTCGCGGAGACCGTGCCTGCCGGCGAGGCGGTGCTGAACGTCATCTATGACGCGCCCTTCGATCCCGCACTCTCGGGCATGTTCCGCGTCAAGGAAGGCAACGATTGGTATTCCCTCGTGAAATCGGAATCGATCCAGGCGCGCAAGGCATTTCCCGGCTTCGATGAACCGCGCTTCAAGACACCGTTCGACGTCACGCTGACGATCCCGGAGGACCACGTCGCGATCGGCAATTCGCCCACAGCGGCGCGCGAGCCGGCAGGAAAGGACATGGTCCGGGTCCGCCTGGAAACCACGCGGCCTTTGCCCACCTACCTCGTTTCGCTGGCCGTCGGCCCCTTCGAGGAATACGAGATCGCGGACCTCCCTCCCAACGACATCCGGGATCGCGCCGTGCCGCTGGCGGGCTGGGCGCGCCAGGGTAAAGCCGGCGAAATGGCCGCCATCATGGAACTGACGAGGAGCTTCATCGAAACGTACGAACGGGTCACCGGGATCCCCTACCCATACGCCAAGCTGGACGTGGTCGCGGCGCCGGACTGGCCGAGCGGCGCCACGGAGCTCGCCGGCGCGCCGTCCTACCGCG
>CBFGSB010000224.1:0-4672 GCA_965651325.1 uncultured Chromatiales bacterium
TCGGACACCATGTACTCGACGGCCGCCGCGACTTCCTCGTCCGACAGGTCCATGCGCCCGCCCTTTGGTGGCATGAACCCGGTGGAGCCCTGGTAGCCCTCGATCGCGTGCCGCACGAGGGTCTCGACCCCTTGCTCGATGCGTCCATCCCAGGCCGCTGCATCGCCGAACTTCGGCGCGCCGCCGATGCCGGTGCCATGGCAGGCGATGCAGGCTTCGTTGAAGACCTGCGGGCCGGACATCGCTGCTTCGACGGGCTCCGGAGCGGCCACGGAGGCGACCTGCGGTCCTCCGTCGGTGAGGTCGTCGCCCGGCAGGTAGACTTCGGCAAAAGGCCTCACCCGGGCGCTCGCCGCCTCGATGTAGACCTCCGCGTGTTCCTGGAAGTCGCCCCGCACCTTGTCGTTCAGCTTCATCGCGAGCACTAAAAAACCGAGGCAAACGGCAGCCAGCCCGCCGATTACCAGTAAGTACATGTCGAAAAATTTCTGGTCCCGCCTCAAGTCTCTTGCTCCGGTTCTTGCTTCCGCCCGCGCTAAGGCGCCGAATTATATATCAACAGCCGCCGTTCTTCGCTTTGCGCGGCGGCACTATAGAATGGGCGCGCCAATGTAACATGCACACCATGCGGGAGCCCGGCTCACGAGCGGCTGCCGGAGCAAGCGGGGGAAGCCGGCCAATGCAGGGAATAAAACAGCCACTGTTCGCAATCCTCTTCGCCAGCCTGTGCCTCGCCGGTTGCGGGGAGCAGGCCGAGCCCCCGGCGGATCCGGCGGTGGAACCGGCCGATCTCGTGCTGCGCGGCGGCAAGGTCGTCACCGTCGATGCTGCCCTCGGGACGGTCGAGGCGCTCGCGGTCGACGGCTTCCGCATCGCCGCCGTCGGCAGCAGCGACGAGATCGCACGCTACATCGGCCCCGACACCCGCGTCGTCGAGCTCGAAGGCCGTTTCGTCATGCCGGGATTCATCGAGGGCCACGGGCATTTCATGAGCCTTGGGCGATCGAAGCAGATTCTCGACCTGTCCACGGCAAAAAACTGGGACGAGATCGTGGCCATGGTGGCCACCGCGGCGGACAAGGCCAAAGCGGGCGAGTGGATCTTCGGACGCGGCTGGCACCAGGACAAGTGGGACAGCGTGCCGGAGGACGCCGTCGACGGCGTGCCGCGGAACGACAGCCTGAGCGCGGCGTCGCCCGATAACCCGGTGCTGCTCGGTCATGCGAGTGGCCATGCCGCGTTCGCGAACGACGCCGCGCTGGCCGCGGCGTTCGTCGACGAGGACACGCCGGACCCGCCCGGTGGCACCATCGTGCGGGCGCCGGACGGCGAAGCCACCGGGCTCTTGCGGGAGACGGCGCAGGACCTGCTGAGCGAGGCGATCGAGCAGTACGACGACCGCTTGTCGCCCGCCGAGCAGGAACGCTTGCAGCGCGAGCGCGTGGAGCTGGCCGGCTACGCGGCGCTGAGCCATGGCGTCACCTCGTTTCACGACGCCGGCGAGTCCTTCGAGACCATCGACTTCTACCGCAAGCTCGAAGCCGAAGAAGCGCTGCCCGTGCGGCTGTACGTCATGGTGCGCCACGAGACCAACGAGGCGATGGACGAGCTATTGCCGCACTACCGCATGCCGGCCGAGGGCAACGACTTCCTCACCGTGCGCTCCATCAAGCGGCAGATCGACGGAGCGCTGGGCTCGCATGGCGCCTGGCTGCTCGAGCCGTACACCGACATGCCGGACAGCAGCGGGCTCGTGCTGGAGCCGGTGGCAGAGATCGAGCGCACGGCCGAGATCGCGGTCGAGCACGGCTTCCAGGTCAACACGCACGCGATCGGCACGCGCGCCAACCGCGAGGTGCTGGATCTGTACCAACGCGTGTGGGAGCGCGCCGGCGTCGACGGTGCGACGCTGCGCTGGCGCATCGAGCACGCGCAGCACCTGCATCCGGACGACGTGCCGCGGTTCGCCGAGCTCGGCGTGATCGCGGCGATGCAGGGCGTGCACGCCACCTCGGACGGGCCGTGGATCCCGAGCCGGCTGGGTGAGGAACGCGGCGGTGAGACCTCGTACGTCTGGCGCGACCTGCTGGAAGCGGGAACCGTCATCGGCAATGGCACGGACGTGCCGGTCGAGCGCGTCGATCCCATCGCCTCTTATTATTCTTCGGTGTCGCGCATGACCTCGAGCGGCGAGCGCTTTCACCCGGAGCAGGCGATGACCCGCGAGGAGGCACTCGCGAGCTACACCATCAACAACGCCTACGCCGCGTTCGAGGAAGACATCAAGGGCACGCTCACCGCCGGCAAGCTGGCGGACATCGTCGTGCTGTCGCAGGACATCCTCACGGTTCCCGAAGCGCGTATCCCCGAGACGCGCGTCGATCTCACGATCGTCGGCGGCGAGATCCGCTACGAACGCGAATGAAGCTCAGGCGCGCGACCGCGGCAGATACCGGCACGTTGATGCCGCTGGTGCGCGCCTACCATGAATTCGAAGGCATCGACGCCACGGACGCGGAGCGCCTCGCCACCCTCAGGCCTCTTCTCGGCGAAGGCGATGGCCTCGGGACGATCTGGCTCATCGAGACGCCCGACGGCGCGGTCGGCTACATTGCGCTTTGCTTTGGCTACAGCATCGAGTTCGGGGGCAGGGACGCGTTCGTCGACGAGTTTTTCATCGTCGAGGCCGAGCGCGGCCGGGGCCTCGGGCGCGAGGTCCTCGAGCGCGTCAAGGCGCAAGCAGCGGAGGCCGGCGTGCGAGCCCTGCACCTCGAGGTGGCGCGGACGAACACGGCCGCAAAGAACTTCTATGGCAAGGCGGGGTTCGAATCCCGCGAGCGGTTTCACCTCATGTCCTGCAGGCTGGGCGATGCGGGCTGAGCCTCGATGCCGGGGCTTGCGCCTGCCGCTGGTCCTGGCAGCCTCGCTGCTCGCTGGCGCCGCCAGCAGCGCCGATGAAAGCGGCTGGCCGCACTACGGTCGTGACGCCGGCGGCAGCCGCTACTCCCCGTTGGACCAGGTCGACGCGAGCAACCTCGACCGGCTCGAAGTTGCCTGGCAGTTCCGGACCGGAGAGCTCGGCCAGGGTGCGGAGGACGCGGACTCGCTCACTTTCGAAGCCACCCCGGTGCTGTGGAACGGCGCGCTTTACTTCAGCACCGCGTTCGGCACGGCCTTCGCGATCGACGCGGCGACGGGCAACGAGCTGTGGCATTTCGATTCGAAGGTGCCGCGCGATATCGGCTACGCGGAAGTGGCCTCGCGCGGTGTCAGTGCCTGGGACGATCCGGCGCGCGATGACGAGGCTGCTTGCGGCGCGCGCGTCTACCTCGGAACGATCACCGGCCGGTTGTACGCGATCGATGCGGCGACCGGCGAGCTTTGCGCCGATTTCGGGGACGACGGCTTCGTCGACCTGCGCCGCGATGTGCGGCCACGCGAGCTCGGCGAATACACCATCACCTCACCCCCCGCGATCGCCGGCGCGCGTGTGATTGTCGGCTCCGCGATCGGCGACAACGGAAGCGTGCGCGTGGAACGCGGCATCGTGCGCGCGCTCGATGCCCGTAGCGGCGAGATGCTGTGGTCGTGGGACCCGATTCCACGAGAGCCGGACGACCCGGCGTACGCCACCTGGGAATCGGGGACCGAGGTTACCGGCGGAGCCAATGCGTGGCCGCCGCTGTCCGTCGACGTCGAGCACGGGCTCGTGTACGTGCCGACCGGCGCGCCGGCGCCCGATTTCTACGGCGGCGAGCGCCTCGGCGACAACGCGTACGCCAACTCGCTGGTCGCGTTGTCTGTCGAGACGGGTGAAGTCGTGTGGCATCGCCAGCTCGTGCATCACGACCTGTGGGACTACGACCTGCCCGCGCAGCCGATGCTGGTCGAGCTGACGAAGGACGGCGAGCGCTACGACGCCGTCGTGCAGGCGACGAAGATGGGCATGGTGTTCGTGCTCGACCGGCTGACGGGCGAGCCCATCTGGCCGATCGAGGAACGCCCGGTGCCGCAGGGCGGCGTGCCCGGCGAGCGGCCATCGCCCACCCAGCCGTTCTCGTCGCTGCCGCCGCTGGTGAGTCACGCACCGATCACCGAGGCCGATGCGTACGGCCTCCTCTGGTTCGACACGCGCGGCTGTCGCAAGCGCATCGCCGCGCTCCGCTCGGAGGGCATCTACACGCCGCCGACTGTCGGCGGCACGCTGATGAACCCGGGTTTTGCCGGCGGCTCGAACTGGGGCGGACTCGCGTGGGACCCGGAAACGCAGCTCGTCATCGCGACCGTGCTCGAGCTGCCGATGTGGACGCGCCTGACTCCGCGCGAGGAAGCCGAGCGGCTCATGGAGAGCGGCGACTTCGACTGGGAGGGTTACACGGCGATGGAGGGCACGCCGTACGTCCTGAACCGCGGTTCTCTCCTGTCCGCGCTCGGCATGCCCTGCACGAAGCCGCCGTGGGGCAAGCTCGTCGCGCTCGACCTCGGCAGCGGCAAAATCGCCTGGCAGCGGCCGGTCGGCACGATCCAGGATCTCGCGCCGGCGCTGGTGCCTAACCTGGAGGTCGGCGTGCCGCTGATCGGCGGCGCCATCGTCACCGGATCCGGGCTGGTGTTCGTGGCCGCCACGTTCGACGACTACCTGCGCGCCTTCGACCTCGAGACCGGTGAAGAG
>CBFGSB010000225.1:0-4659 GCA_965651325.1 uncultured Chromatiales bacterium
CTGCGGCAAGACCCGCTTCGTCGAGTACATGGCCTGGAAGCTCGGCCGGCCGCTGCAGACGATTGCCTGCCACGACGACGTCAGCGCGAGCGACCTCATCGGCCGCTTCCTCATCCGGCACGACGGCACCGTGTGGCAGGACGGGCCGCTCACGCGGGCGGTACGGCATGGCGCGATCTGCTACCTGGACGAAGTGGTCGAGGCCCGCCAGGATACGGTGGTGGTGCTGCACTCGCTGAGCGACTACCGCCGCATCCTGCCGATCGACAAGACCGGCGAGACCCTGCAGGCGGCGCCCGGATTCCTGCTGGTGGTGTCCTACAACCCGGGCTACCAGCGCATGCTGAAGGACCTCAAACCGAGTACGCGGCAGCGCTTCGTCGCGCTCGATCTCGATTTCCCGGACGTCGATCGCGAAGCGATCATCATCGAGCGCGAGAGCGGTGCCGACCACGCCACGGCGCAGGGATTGGCGCAGCTCGGCCATCGGCTGCGCGATCTGCGCGATCGCGGCCTCGCCGAAGTACCGGGTACCCGGCTCCTGGTCGCCGCGGGGGCACTCGTCGCTTCCGGCATACCGGTGCGCGATGCCTGCTACGCAGCCGTCGTCTCGCCGCTGTCCGACGACCCGGTGCTGGTCGGCGCGATGCGCGACCTCGTCGACGCCACCTTTATCTGAGAGCCGGCAGCATTCATGGCCGAACCGGAAGAAGTCGTAACCGACGTCGCCCGCCACGCCACCGTCTTCGCACAGAACCTGTGGCGGCGCCACCGCGAACGCAAAGGCATCACCCCGACGGTGCCGCTCGCCGAGCTGGCGCCGCGCATCGACCTCCTCATCAACAGCGTGTTCGGCAGGAGCTTCCCCATCCGGGTGGCCGAGCCGCCCGCGCCGCCGACGCTGCTCACAGCCGTGTTCGGCCGCCGCCGGGGACCGGTCCAGCGGCAGCCGATTCCCGCCACGGACGGGGTGAGCCTGTGGCTGCCGGCGGATCTCGGCATCACCGATCGCCGGCAGGCGTTATTGCGCTACCGCACGATGGCCTTGCAGCAGGCAATCCGCGCCGAGCGCGGCGGCGCGGCCCTCATCGCGGGCGAGGACTCGCCGCTGGTGCAGGATTTCTTCCTGCTGGTGGAGGCCTCCTCGGCCGATGCCGCGCTGCGGGAGTTGCTGCCCGGGCTCGCCGCGGCCATCAACGAATCGCGCCGCCTGGCGCTCGCCACCCGACCGCCCCTTTACGCTTTCCCCAACTATGCGCAGCCGCTGGAGCGCTTCGTCCGCCACCTGCTGCAGGGGGACTGCCGCAAGCCCGACCCGGGCTTCGATTCGCCCACCGCCGCCGGGTCACTCGAATCCGCCACCGGCATCGCCGCGGACCTCATGCCGCAAGGCATGCCGGCGCGCGCGCGGCGCACGACGCTGCTGTACCGGGACCGCTGGACCGGCGAATTCAGGGTGCCGCCCGAGCCGCCGGAGGTCTCGGAAGCCGCATCGGAGGGCGACGACCGCGACTCCGGGCAACCGAAGAGCACGCGTATCGCGCGCCGCCCCCAGGTGCGTAAACCGAAAAAAGACGAGGACGGCGAAAAGAAACCCGGCCCCTGGATGGTCCAGGCCGACGAGCCGCACGAGAAAGCCGAGGATCCGATGGGTCTGCAGCGGCCGACCGACCGCGAGGACGCGGACCGCGCGGACGAGTTGGGGGAGATGCTTTCGGAGCTGAAACAGGCCCGCATGGTGTCCACCCCGGGACGGCCGAAAGAGGTCCTGCTGTCGGAGGATCCGCCGGAATCGCGCCGCAAGCTCGCGGTCGTGCAAAGCCGCGGCACGGAGGATCGCGTCACCTATCCCGAATGGAACTACGCAGCGGATGCCTACCACGATCCCGGCGCCACGGTGCGCACCGCGGTCGCGCCGCCCGGCCCGCAAGCGTGGGTGGACGCAACGCTCGAGCAGCATCGCTCCTTGCTGCACCTGATCCGGCGGCGCTTCGAGATGCTGCACGCACGGCGCGTGACGCTGCGCCGGCAGCTCGACGGCGAGGACGTCGACCTCGACGCCTGCGTGGACGCTCTCGCGGACCTGAAAGCCGGTGCGCACATGCACCAGGGCCTGTATCGCACGAGCCGCGCGGTCGAGCGCAACATGGCGATCGTGCTCCTGATCGACGTCAGCGGCTCGACGGATGCCTGGGTATCGTCCAATCGCCGCATCATCGACGTCGAACGCGAAGCGCTGCTGCTGGTCTGCATCGCGCTGCAGGAGATGGGCGAACCGTACGCCGTGCAGGCATTCTCCGGTGAAGGACCGCAGGCCGTGGCCGTGAAGACGATCAAGGCATTCGACGAGCCGTTCGGAAACGACATCGCCTTGCGCATCGCCGCGCTGGAACCGGAGCGTTACACGCGCGCCGGCGCCGCGATCCGGCATGCGACGGCCGGGCTCATGGGCAGGGCCGCGCATCACCGCCTGCTCCTCCTGCTCTCCGACGGCAAACCGAACGACGTCGACCGGTACGAGGGGCGCTACGGTGTCGAGGACATGCAGCGCGCGGTCACCGAGGCCAAGCTGCAGGGCATTTTCCCGTTCTGCCTGACGATCGACCGCCAGGCGGCCAACTACCTGCCGCGCATCTTCGGCCCCCACCAGTACGCGATGCTGCCGCGGCCGGAGCTGCTGCCGTCGGTGCTCCTCGACTGGATGCGGCGGCTGCTCCTCCCGGCGACCGCGTAGCCCTGCGGCGGAAGCGCGTGCTGCGCGCCATGTCGCTGCTGCAGGCGTCAGCAGCCCGCGCGGTGCGCGCTCCCGCCTGCGGCCGGGTTGAAGCCGGTACCTGCCGCTCCCATATCCCGTCATTCGCTCATTACAGTCGACGGATCCCGAGTCCCGCCACCTGCATTGCCTGAATCCGCCGTAAAATCATCGCCCGCCGGCATCGGCATGCTGCGCTACGGGCGCCGTGCCCTCGAGCTGGTCTGGTCGACCAGCCGCCTGCTGACCGTGGTCTTCGGGCTGCTGACGCTCATCGCCGGTGTGCTGCCCGCCGGCATCGCCTACGTCGGCCAGCTCATCGTCGATGCCGTCGTGGCGACACTCTCGAGCGACGCACCGCTCCGTCCCGCGATCGCCTACATCGCCATCGAAGCGCTGCTGGTGGGCACGGTCGCGGGCGCTCAGCGCGGCATCGCCATGTGCCAATCGCTCCTGCGGGCGCAGCTCGGCCACCGCGTGAACGTGATGATCCTGGACAAGGCGCAGGAACTGTCGATGGCGCAGTTCGAGGACGCCGACTTCTACGACAAGCTGACCCGCGCCCGGCGCGAGGCGTCCAGCCGGCCGCTCAGCCTCGTCAACCGCACCTTCTCGCTCGCGCAGAACGCCGTCACGCTCGTGAGCTACGCCGTGCTCCTCTACCAGTTCTCGGTCTGGGCCGTGCTCATCCTGCTGTTCGCGGGCTTTCCCGCCTTTTTCGCCGAGACCCGGTTCGCCGGCGACGCATTCCGGCTGTTCCGCTGGCGCTCACCTGAATCGCGCAAGCAGATGTACCTGGAAACGGTGCTGGCGCGGGAAGATCACGCAAAGGAAGTGAAGCTTTTCCGCATCGCCCCGATCTTCCTGCAGCGCTACCGCGACATCTTCGCGAGCCTGTACCGCGAGGACCGCTCCCTGACCATCCGGCGCGAGACCTGGGGCTTCGTGCTGGGACTCGTCGGCACGGCCGCGTTCTACGGCGTATACGCGTGGATAGCGATCGCGACGATGCAGGGCACCATTTCGCTCGGCGAGATGACGATGTACGTGCTCGTCTTCAAGCAGGGGCAAAGCGCGGTATCGGCGAGCCTGTCCGCCATCGGCGGCATGTACGAGGACAACCTGTATCTTTCGAACCTGTACGAATACCTGGAGCAGGCGGCCCCGGAGCCCTCCGGCGACGCGACGCGCGGCAGCAAACCCGGTGACGGCGTGCGCTTCGAGAACGTGAGCTTCACGTATCCCGGCACCGCGCGTCCCGCGCTGCAGAATATCGACCTGCACCTCGAGCCGGGGCGCAGCCTCGCACTGGTCGGCGAGAACGGCGCCGGCAAGACGACACTGATCAAGCTCCTGACCGGGCTTTACACGCCGACGGAGGGCCGCATCCTGCTCGACGGCACGCCGCTCCGCGACTGGGATACCGAAACGCTCCGGCGGCGCGTCGGCGTCATCTTCCAGGACTTCGCGCGCTACCAGATCAGCGTCGGCGAGAACATCGGCGTCGGCGACGTCGGGCACTTCCAGGACGAGGAGCGCTGGCGGCAGGCCGCTCGCCAGGGCATGGCCGACGTCTTCATCGAGAACCTGCCGGGGCGCTTCGACGCCCAGCTCGGGAGCTGGTTCAAGGGCGGCCAGGAGCTGTCCACCGGGCAGTGGCAGAAGATCGCGCTGTCACGCGCGTTCATGGACAGCGAGGCCGACATCCTGGTGCTCGACGAGCCGACCGCATCGATGGATGCCGCGGCCGAAGCGGCACTGTTCGAGCACTTCCGCCAGCTTACCGAGGACAAGATCACGATCCTGATCTCGCACCGCTTCTCGACGGTCCGCCGGGCGGACCAGATCGTCGTGATCGAGGAAGGCAGGATCTCGGAGCACGGCACGCACGAGGAGCTCCTGGCGCG
>CBFGSB010000226.1:0-4570 GCA_965651325.1 uncultured Chromatiales bacterium
GCCAGCAACTCGCGCAGCTCCGGCTGGGCGATGAGGATGATCTGCAGGAGCTTCTGCCGCGAGGTTTCCAGGTTGGTGAGCAGGCGAAGCTGCTCCAGCACTTCCGCCGACAGGTTCTGCGCCTCGTCGACGAGCAGGATCGTGCGCCGCCCGCGGGAGTGCGTGTCCAGCAGGTGCCGGTTGAGCGCGTCCACGTGCGCCTTCGCGCTTTTCCGGTCCTCGGGCAGCGGGATGCGCAGCTCCTCGCAGATCGCGACCAGGAACTCGAGTGCGGTCAGGTTGGGATTCAGGATCAGGGCGACGTCGACTTCCGCGGGCATCTGCCCCAGCAGCGTACGCACCAGCGTCGTCTTGCCGGTGCCCACCTCGCCGGTGAGCTGGATGAAGCCGCCGCTTTCCGTCACGCCGTAGACGAGGTGCGCGAGCCCCTCGCCGTGCCGTTCGCTCATGAACAGGTAGCGCGGATCGGGCGTGATCGCGAATGGTTTTTCGTTCAGGCCGAAGAAGCTGGTGTACATGCTGGCTCAGCAATCGTCGCGGCGATTCATGATCAGTCCGGGTGACAGGCCCTGGACTCCCGCCCGCCCGATGTTACCTGATTTGGCGGGGGCCCAAGGTACGGGCCCGGCCCAGCGCCAGGCTGCCGAAGCGCTCGCGAATGTCATCGACCGCCCTGTCGAGGGGTGAATCGCCGGATGGGTCCGCCGCCGCGAACAGGTCGGCCTGGCCGGCCGGCTGGAGGTCGTCGCCGCCGACGCCGAGGAGCCGGATTCTCGCCCCCGGGTGCTCCCGGCGCCACTCGTCCAGGAGCTCGCAGGCGATCGCATAGATCCGGTCCGTGCCGTTGCCCGGCGGCTGCAGTGCGCGCCGGCGGGTAAACGTCGTGAAATCGGCGCGCCTGATCTTCACCTGCACGGCGCCGGCCGCGAGCCCGGCGGCGCGCATGCGGTGCGTGGCCCGCTCGGTAAGGCGCAGCAGCTCCCGGCGCAGAGCCGCCGCGTCGCCGAGATCCGTGTCGAAGGTTTCTTCCGCGCTGATCGACTTCGCCGCCCTCGAGGCGACCACGGGCCGGTCGTCGATGCCCGCGGCGCGCTCCCGCGCCCGCTCTGCATAGCGGCCGAATACCGGCCCGAGCACGGCATCCGGCGCGGCCCGCAGGTCGGCGACGGTGCGGATGCCGCGCGCGTGCAGGCGCGCCAGCGTTTCGCGGCCGATTCCCGGCAGCACCTCGGCCGGCAGGGGGTCGAGAACCGTTTGCAGCGTGTCCGGCTCCAGCACGACCAGCCCGTCGGGCTTGTCGAGGTCGGACGCGATCTTCGCCGTCAGCTTGTTCGGGGCGACACCCACCGAGGCGGTGAGACCGGTGGCCGCCCGGATGCGGTTCTTGATCGCCGCCGCGATCTCCTCCGCCGGCCCGAACAGGCTCACGCTATGCGTGACATCTAGGAACGCTTCGTCGAGCGACAGGCCTTCGACCAGTGGCGTGAACTCGCGAAAGACCGCAAACACGGTTTGCGAGATCGACTGGTAGTGCGCCATCCGCAGCGGCACGCGCACGAGCTGCGGGCAGCGGCGCAGCGCCTCGCGCATCGGCATGGCCGAATGGATGCCGAACCTGCGGGCCTCGTAGCTCGCGGCCGCTACGACGCCGCGGTTGTAGCCGCCGACCACCACCGGCTTGTCGCGCAAGGCCGGATCGTCCCGCTGCTCGACGGACGCATAGAACGCGTCCATGTCGACGTGCAGGATCCTGCGCGCGGGCGCCGTCACTGGCGACGTTCCACGATGTAGCGGGCGAGCCAGCGCAGCGCGTCGGCGTTGCCGCCGAGCGGGTCGAGGCTGGCCAGTCCTTCGCGCAGCAGCTCCGCGCAGCGCTCGTTCGATGCGGACAGCCCGAATACCGATGGCCAGGTCGCCTTGTGCAGCCGCTGGTCCTGGCCCGCCTGCTTGCCGAGGACCTGCGTCTCACCCTCGACGTCGAGGATGTCGTCACGGATCTGGAAAGCGAGCCCGATTGCGCGCGCAAAGCGGTCGAGGGCCTCGCGTTCCGTGGGCGTCGGACCGCGTCCGACGCCGCAGGCCGCCAGCACGGAGGCGCGGATGAGGGCGCCCGTTTTCAGCGCGTGCATCTGCTCGAGCTCGTCCGGAGACAGCGCACGGCCCTCGGACGCGAGGTCGATCGACTGTCCGCCGGTCATACCGAGCGAGCCGCAGGCGTCGGCCAGCAGCCGCACGAGCCGGACCGCCTGGCCGTCATCCACGCCGGGAGCCGTCGCCAGTACCCGGAAGGCGAGCGGCTGCAGGGCGTCGGCGGCGAGAATCGCGGTTGCCTCGTCGAACTTCCGGTGCACGGTCGGTTCGCCGCGGCGCAGGTCGTCGTCGTCCATCGCCGGAAGGTCGTCGTGGACGAGGGAAAAAGCGTGGATCAGCTCTATCGCCGCGGCGGGCGCGTCGAGCAGCGCCGGCTCCACTCCCAGCGCCTCGCCGGTCGCGTACACCAGCAGCGGCCGTACGCGCTTGCCGCCGTTCAGCACCGCGTAGCGCATCGCCTCGTGCAGGCGCCGCGGCGGTATCTCGGCCGCCGGCAGGGCCTGGTCGAGGCTTAGGCGGACGCGCTCGCGCCACGCTTCGATGACATCGGCAAAGGGTTCGGGCAACGGGCTTCCAGTAGTTCAAGAGCCGGCGGCGGGTAGCGTACACGGATTCCGCGCGGGACGCCGTTCCCGCAGCGGCGGGGCGGCCAGGCCGGCCGCGTCCCTGCCGCCCCCGCCGTGCCGCGCCCCGTTTCTACCGGCCCCCGGGCTATAATTGCGCACCTTTGAACGGCAGGCGCCCCGGAACACGGGCGTCTCGATCGCCGGTCTCCTGTTCGGAAGACGCCCATGCGAGCCCTCGCCCGCGCACAACCCAACATCGCGCTCGTCAAGTACTGGGGTAAAAGCGACCCCGAGCGCAACCTGCCGGCGACCGGCTCGCTCTCGTTGACGCTGGATACCCTCTGGACCCGGACCTCGGTGGAGCTGGATGCACGCGCCGACAGCTTGCACATCAACGGCGAGGAACGGCCCGCGCTGCTGGCGCGGGTGTCCCGCTGCCTCGACGCGGTTATCGGCCAGGACCGGCCGCCGGCGCGGGTGGACAGTGAAAGCAACTTCCCGCTGGGCGCGGGGCTCGCCTCCTCGGCCTCGGGGTTTGCGGCGCTGGTCGTGGCGGCCGCTGCCGCGGCCGGCTTGTCGCATGATGCGCTGACGCTGGCGCGGCTCGCGGGAGCGGCGTCGGGATCCGCGGCGCGGTCGCTGTTCGAGGGCATCGTCGCGCTGGAATGCGCAGACGGCGGCATCGAGGTGCGGAGCATCGCCGCCCCCGCGGATTGGCCGCTCAGCGTGGTCGTGGCGATAACGGCGGACACTCCAAAGCCGATCCCGTCCGGCGAAGCGATGATCCGCTGCGCCGCGACATCCCCGTTCTATCCCTCCTGGATCGAGCGCCAGCAGGCCGATCTCGACGCGGCGCGCGTCGCGGTGTCCGGGCGGGATTTCGCAGCGCTCGCCGAGGTGGCGGAGCACAACTGCCTCAAAATGCATTCCGTGATGTGGACGGCGCGTCCCGCTGTCGTCTACTGGAACGATGCCACCATCGCCTGCATGGAAACGGTGCGCGAGTTGCAGCGTGCGCGCGTGCCGGTGTTCTTCACGATCGATGCCGGCGCGCAGGTCAAGGCCGTGTGCCTCCCGGAGGCCGCGGATGCCGTGCACGCCGCCTTGCAGCGCACGCCAGGCGTTGCGCGCGTGATGACGAGTGGGCTCGGCGCCGCGGCGCGCGTCCTCGAGCGCGCATGACGGCCGTCGAAGCGAGTGCGCCGGGCAAGGCGGTGCTGTGCGGTGAATACGCGGTGCTCGACGGTGCGCCGGCAATCGCCATGGCCGTCGATCGCCGCGCTACGGTGCGGATCACGGAAACCGGCGACGCCTGGAGCAGCGTCTCGGCGCCGGGCCTGTACGACGGCTCCGCGCATTTTCGTGTTACCGGGGACGGCTCGCTCGAGTGGCGCGGAGGCGCCGCCGACGCGCGGCGCTTTGCGCTCCTCGAACAGGTCTGGCGCTGCGTGGCGCCGCCAGCGGTGCAAGGCCTCTCGCTGACGCTCGATACGCGGCCGTTTTTCGACGAACCCGGCGGACCCAAGCTTGGTCTCGGGTCCAGTGCCGCGCTGGGGACGGCGCTGGCCGCGGCGCTCTCGGGGGAAGAAGCCGGCGCCAGCATATATCGTACGGCGGCTGTGGCCCACCGGAATTTCCAGCACGGTAAAGGCAGTGGGGTCGACGTCGCGGCGGCCGTGCACGGCGGCGTGATCGGCTACCGGATGGAGCCGCTGCACGTCGAGCGCCTTGCGTGGCCGGATGGCCTGCACTTCGCGCTGCTGTGGAGCGGCCGGCCCGCGAGTACCGCCGACAAACTGGCGCGCCTGGGCGCCGCGCTGCCCGGGAAGAGCGCGGCCGGGCTGCGCGACGCCGCGGCGGCCGTGCTCGCGGCCTGGAAGGAAGGAAGCGCCGCCGCCGTCCTCGAACGGCTG
>CBFGSB010000227.1:0-4570 GCA_965651325.1 uncultured Chromatiales bacterium
AGGCGGGCGTGCCGCTGCTGGCGCTGTGCCGCGGCTTCCAGGAAATCAACGTGGCGCTCGGCGGCACGCTGCACCAGCGGGTGCACGAGGTGCCGGGCTACGGCAACCACAAGGAAAACCCGGAGGACCCGCTGGACATCCAGTACGGGCCGGTGCATTTCGTGAACCTGTGCGACGGCGGGCTGCTGCGCAAGCTGGCCGGCACCGACCGGGTCGAGGTCAATTCATTGCATTCCCAGGGCGTCGCCAGGCTGGCCGGCGGCGTCACGGTCGAGGCGGTGGCGGACGACGGGCTGATCGAAGCCTTTTCCGTGGACGCGGACTCGTTCGCGCTCGCCATCCAGTGGCATCCCGAGTGGCGGGTCACCGAGAACCCGTTTTCCACTGCCATTTTCAAGGCTTTCGGCGACGCGTGCAGGGAACGCGCCGCGCGGCGTAAAGAGCGCCCGTAAAACAAGGTGTAACGTGAGTGAAAAGGAAGAGTTCCAAAGCTGGTTCAAGAAGCATCGCATAGAAGATGTCGAGGCGTTCGTGCCGGACATGGCCGGCGCCGCGAGGGGCAAGCTGCTCCCGGCCGACAAATTCGGCTCGGGTGAGATGAAAATGCCGGAAGCCGTCTTTGCCCAGACGGTCTCCGGCGAATACGTCATCAACAAGGCCAACGTCGAGGACCGCGACATGTGGCTCAAGCCCGACGTGAGCACGTTGCGGCCTGTCCCGTGGGCCACGGACCCGGCGGCATCCGTGTTCATGAACTGCTTCCGGAAGGACGGGACGCCGGTCGACACCTCGCCGCGCCGCGTGCTGCACCAGGTGCTGGAACTTTACGAGGCGAGAGGCTGGAAGCCGGTAGTCGCGCCGGAAGTCGAGTTCTACCTCATCAACCCGCATGCCGATGCCAACGCGGAGGTGGAGCCGCCGGAAGGCCGGCTCGGCCGCACCGACATGTCGCGGCAGCCCTACAGCATCGACACGATGAACGACTTCGACCCGTTCATCAACGACGTCTACGCGTACTGCGAAGCGCAAGGCATCTACATCGATACGCTGTCGCAGGAAATGGGCCCCGCGCAGTTCGAGATCAATTTCCTGCACGGTGACGCGGTCGCGCTGGCCGACCAGGTATTCCTGTTCAAGCGCACGGTGCGAGAGGCTGCTATCGAGCACGAGATGCACGCGACCTTCCTCGCGAAGCCGATGTCCGAGGAGGCGGGCAGCGCGCTGCACATCCACCAGAGCATCGTCGACCTCGAGACCGGCAGGAACATTTTCTCGCGCGAAGACGGTGAACCGAGCGAGTATTTCTATTCGTTCCTGGGCGGATTGCAGCGCTACATGCCCGAGGCGATGCTGATTTTCGCACCCTACGTGAATTCCTACCGCCGCTTCCTGAACTCCTGGGCATCGCCGGTGAACCTTGCCTGGGCAATCGACAATCGCACGGTCGGGCTGCGCGTACCCGATTCGGGACCCGACAATCGCCGCATCGAGAACCGGCTCGCCGGCTCCGACGTGAACCCGTACCTCGCGCTCGCCGCGAGCCTGGCCTGCGGCTATCTCGGCATGGTCGAAGGCCTCAAGGCGAGCGAGCCGATCACCGGCAGCGCCTACGACACGCCGTTCATGCTGCATCGCCATATTTACGCCGCCATCGAAGCCATGCGAGGCAGCGAGGCCATGCGCAAGACCCTCGGCGACAACTTCGTCACCCTCTACTGCCTCCTGAAGGAAGCCGAAGAACGCGAATTCGAGGAAATCATCACCCCCTGGGAACGCGAAATCCTGATGTTCAACGTCTGATCGGGGTCGGACCAACGCAGGTCACTGTATTGCCGCAAGAAAGCTTCCATTCTGCGTCTCCGTGAGGCCTTAATCGCCCCATTTCGGGCCCGAAAAGCCGCTTTTAGCAGGCGGATTCCAGATCGTGGGCCGCGGAGCGACTCGTCGAGAGACGGTCGCTATCATGCTGAAGCCACACACAGCACGCACAGGAAAATCCATGGCTATCGCTAGCACCCGCACCCGCGCCGAATGGCAAGACCTCGACCGCGATCACTACCTGCACCCGTTCACCGATCACAAGGACCTGGGCCAGCGCCGCAGCCGCATCATCACGCGCGCCGAGGGCGTGTACATCTACGACATCGACGGCAACGAGATCCTCGACGGGATGTCGGGGCTCTGGTGCGTGAACGTCGGTTACGGCCGCAACGAGCTCGTGAACGCCGCGACACAGCAACTGGAGACACTGCCGTACTACAACAGCTTTTTCCAGTGCGCTCACCCGCCGTCGATCGAGTTGTCGCGGCTGCTGCAGGAGATCTCCCAGCCGCAGTTCAACCGCGCCTTCTTCACCGGCTCCGGCTCGGAATCGATCGATACCATGATCCGCATGGTGCGGCGCTATTGGGAGCTGGCCGGGGAGCCGCAGCGCAAGATCATTATTTCGCGGGAGAATGCCTATCATGGCTCGACCGTCGCCGGTGCGAGCCTCGGTGGCATGAAGCCGATGCACTCGCAGGGTGGCCCGTGGGTGCCCGGTATCGAGCACATCATGCAGCCGTACTGGTTCGGCAGCGACCAGCAGCTTTCCCCGGACGAGTTCGGGGTGAAAGCCGCAAACGCACTGCGCGAGCGTATCGAGCAGGTGGGGGCGGACAAGGTGGCGGCGTTCGTCGCCGAACCCGTGCAGGGCGCGGGCGGCGTGATCATCCCGCCGGCGACCTATTGGCCCGAGATCCAGGAAATCTGCGACGAGTACGGCATCCTGCTGGTCAGCGACGAGGTCATCTGCGGCTTCGGCCGCCTTGGCGAGTGGTTCGGCGCCGACTACTACGGCACCCGGCCCGACCTGATGACGTTCGCCAAGGGCGTCTCCAGCGGCTACCTGCCGCTCGGCGGCGTCATGGTCAGCGATCGCGTGGCGGACGTATTGATCGAGAAAGGCGGCGAGTTCTTCCACGGGTATACGTATTCAGGACACCCGGCCTCCTGCGCAGTCGCCATCGAGAACATCCACATCATCCGGCGCGAAGGCCTGATCGAACGCGCGCGAAACGAGCTCGGCCCTTACCTGCAGGAGCGGTGGCACACGCTCGCCGAGCACCCGCTGGTCGGCGAGACGCGCATGGTGGGGCTCATGGGCGCGCTGGAGCTGGTCGCTTCGAAGTCGCCGCTCGAGCGGTTCAACAAGGACCTCGGCGTCGGGACCATTTGCCGGGATATCCTGGTGCAGAACGGGCTCGTCATGCGGGCCGTCGGCGACACCATCGTCGTTGCGCCGCCGCTGGTCCTCACGAACACGCAGGTCGATGAGCTGGTGGAGAAAGCGTGGAAGTGCCTCGACCTGACGCAACAGGCCCTCGCATGAGGGACCCGGCGGCATGACGGAGAAGAAGGCCGGCGACCAGGCGTTCCTCCGCGACGACACGTACGGCACGCACAGCGAACCGACGTTCGCCGGCGCACTGTCGTTCATGCGCCGCAGGTACACCCGCGACCTCGACGGCGTCGACCTCGCCGTGACCGGCGTGCCTCTCGATACCGCGACGACCAACCGCCCCGGGGCGCGCTTCGGCCCGCGAGGCATCCGTGCCGCGTCCTCTATCATCGCGTGGATGCGGCCGTATGCCATGCCGTTCGATCCGTTCGACCGGTTGGCGGTCATCGATTACGGCGACTGCGTATTCGATTTCGGCCGCCCGGAAACCGTGCCGCGCGCGATCGAGGACCATGCCTCGCGCATTATCAGTGCAGGCCCCGGCCTGTTGTCGCTTGGCGGCGATCACTTCGTGTCCTGGCCGCTCCTCAAAGCACATGCCCGCAAACACGGGGCGCCGCTGTCATTGCTGCATTTCGATGCGCACAGCGACACCTGGAGCGATACCGCCGGCCGCGTCGATCACGGCACGATGTTCTGGCACGCCGTGCAGGAAGGCCTGGTCGATCCGGCACGCTCCGTGCAAATCGGGTTGCGGACGACGAACGACGACACGCTGGGTTTCAATATTTTCGATGCGACATGGGTGCACGAGCGCGGTGTCGAAGCCGTGGTTAGCGCCACGAGAAAAGTCCTCGGGGACCGGCCCGTTTACCTGACGTTCGACATCGACTGCCTCGACCCGAGCTTCGCACCGGGCACGGGCACCCCCGTCTGCGGCGGCCTGAGCACCTGGCAAGCGATCTCGATCCTGCGCAACCTTGCCGGGATCAACGTGATTGGCATGGACGTCGTGGAAGTCGCGCCCGCGTACGACGTCGGGGAGATCACGGCACTGGCCGGTGCGACGATCGCGATGGAGATGATCTGCCTCTACGCGGTAAACAGGACTTCCGCCGGTTAGCGCCGGGGAAGCTAGTGTCCTGAGTCCGTAATTCGTCACATAATTCGCGGCGCCTTTTCGCGCCCGGCGGCGTTGCGGCTCCTCGCAATAGCGGTGCTATTACTCGTCGTCGCGCCTTGCCAGTCACGAAAATTCGCTCGCGACTTATGCAACGAATTACGGACTCAGGACACTAGAAGCTCGGCGGCGTGCACGCCGATACGACGATGCAATCCTCGCTGCCGGTG
>CBFGSB010000228.1:0-4512 GCA_965651325.1 uncultured Chromatiales bacterium
TCGTCGAAAAGGAGTAGGCCGAGGGACGGCCGCAGGTAATGCATGGCCGATAGCCGCTGCCAGCAAACAATCGACGTCGCTGACCGGCCTTACGCAAGATCGCCGTGACGGGCCTGCAGCACCGTTAAGGCCGCGATGGCGGCCGTTTCGGTGCGGAGAATACGCGGGCCGAGCGAGTAAGCGCGAAACCCCGCTGCGGCTGCAAGTTCCAGCTCGGCATCGCTCAGGCCGCCTTCAGGGCCGATCAGCAGTTCGACCGGTTCGTCCACAGCCAGCAGCGATGCCAGCGACTCACTCGCGCCCGGATGCAGCACGAGGCGCGCGCCTCTCGTTGTCGAAGATCCCAAGATCGCGGAGAGGGTTTGCGGTGCGTCGATCTCCGGCAGCCGGTTGCGCCCGCATTGTTCGCAGGCGCCCTGCGCGATTTTGGTCCAGTGCTCCAGGCGCTTGCCCGCCTTCGCGGCGTCGAGGCGCACGACCGAAAACTCCGTGATGACGGGCGTTATTCGCCGCACGCCGAGCTCGGTCGCTTTCTGCACGACGACATCCATGCGGTCGCCTCGTGAGATCCCCTGGATGAGGCGGATGGCGAGCGTTGACTCGACGTCGCGCTCGCGGCGCTCACCGACGCTGACGGTTACGCCGTTGCGCGAAGCACTGGCGATGCGTGCGGCGTATTCGTTGCCCTTGCCGTCGAACAGGACCAGCTCGTCCCCGGCCCGCAGGCGCAGCACGCGGGACACGTAATGCGAGCGTTCGGAGTCGAGCGGGAGGCTGGCGCCGGATTCGAGCGAGCCCGGGACGTAGAGGCGAGTTCTCATGTGGATTTATTGACACCGTGGTGAGCAGGCTAAAGAGTATCGGTTTGGGCGACAGCGGAGCCAGTGTGTCACAACCGGAGAGCACAACCTTTGCCATCAGTCCCGGCACCGGGCTGCTGCGTCCGGCGCGTCAGTGTCCCTCGCCGAACCAGGACGACCGGCCGGACGGCATGGAGCCCGAGCTCGTGATCCTGCACGGCATCAGCCTGCCGCCCGGCGATTTCGGCGGCGCGCACATCGAGCAGTTCTTTACCAACTGCCTGGACCGCGCGGAGCACCCCTATTTCGAGGGCATCTGCGACATGCACGTGTCCGCGCACCTGCTCGTGCGCCGTGACGGCGAGGTTGTGCAGTTCGTGCCCTTCGGTCGCCGCGCCTGGCACGCCGGCGAATCCTCTTTCCGCGGCCGCCCACGTTGTAACGATTATTCGATCGGCATCGAGCTCGAAGGCGAGGACGATACCCCGTATACGGACGCGCAATATGCCGTGCTTGCGCCGGTGCTCCAGGCGCTCTTCGGCGCCTGGCCGGCGCTGGATGCGCGGGTGGTCGCCGCGCATTCCGACGTCGCACCCGGCCGGAAAACCGACCCGGGCCCCGCTTTCGACTGGCTGCGGCTGTATGATGGGCTCGCCGACGCGTAGGAACCGATAACGCGCATGAAGCTGATTGCACTACTGATAGGCCTCGCGGTCGAGCGGCTCGCGACCCAACTCTTCCACCTGCGCGAGCTGCGCTGGCTGGATCGCGTCATCGACAGCGGCTTCGAGCAGGTCAACCGCTTCGCCAACTGGCCGCCGCTGCTGCTGGTCGTGCTGCTCGCGGCCGTGCTCGTACTGCCGGTCGCGCTCGTCCGCCTGCTGCTGGGAGACGCGCTGTTCGGATTTGCGTACCTGCTGTTCGCCGTCGTGGTGCTGTTCTTTTCATTCGGGCCCAAAGACATCGGCGAAGAAGTGAACGAGTACTGCGCGGCGCTGGAGTCCGGGGACGAGGAGCGCATCCGCAAGTCCGGGAAGGCGCTGCTGGAGCGCGATCCGCCGCCCGCGTCGGAGGCCGGCGTGAGCGCGATCGAGGCCGCCGTCTGCGTGCAGGCGAACAATCGCCTGTTCGCGGTGATCTTCTGGTTCGTGGTCCTGGGACCGCTGGGAGCCTGGGCCTACCGGGTTACCGACCTCATCCGCCGGCGTGCGGTGTTCAAAACCGCCCGCGACGCGAGCAGTGAGAGCGCCGCCTCGTTCTCGGTCACCGCCGCGGAGGACCTGCACGGCTGGATCGCCTGGATCCCGGCGCGCCTGGCGGCCGTCGGCTATGCCATGGCTGGCAACTTCGACGCGGCGATCACGGCCTGGCGGACCGGCGGCAACGTCGGCGTGCCGCCCGGCGTGCAGAACGAAAACCTGCTGGCGCGCGTGGGGCTGGGTGCCTTGTCGGTGCCGGAGACGGTGGAGGAGAGCAGCGCCGAACGCGGCGCGCGCGGGGCGCTCGCCGCCAGCAAGCTCGTGTTCCGCTCGTTGCTCATCTGGGCCGCCGTGATTGCGCTGATGACCCTGTACGGCTGGTCCGTGTGAGGCACCGCGCCGCCGCCGCCATCCTCTTGCTCGCGGTTGCGCTTTCGAACCCCGGCTGCGACAGCCGGAGCGGCGAGCCGCGCGCTCCGGGCCACGGCGAGGAGCCGGCAACGCGCATCGTCACGCTGGCGCCACACCTGGCCGAGCTCGTGTCCGCGGTCGGGGCCGGAGACCGGCTGGTCGGCGTCAGCGCGTATACCGATCGACCGCCGCGGGCCGCGGCGCTCCCGGTCGTCGGCGATGCATTTTCGCTGGACCAGGAACGGCTGGCCTTGCTCGAGCCCGACCTGCTGCTTGCCTGGGCGAGCGGTACGCCGGAACACGTCCTGGACGAGCTGCGGGGGCGCGGCTACCGGGTCGAAGCGGTCCGCACGCGCGGGCTCGCCGACGTGGCGGAGGCGCTGCTGCGCATCGGCGAGCTGACCGGCCACCGCGAGCAGGCAGCGCGCACGGCTGCCCACTTTCGCAGCGAGCTGGCGCGCCTGGCGGCGCGGTATCGGAAAGCACCGCCGGTCAGCGTGTTCTACCAGGTCTCGCAACAGCCGCTCTATACGATCAACGGCGAGCACTACGTCAGCGAGCTGATCGAGACCTGCGGCGGACAAAACGTGTTTGCGGACCTTGGCGACCTGGCACCGATGGTCAGCGTCGAAGCCGTGCTGGCGCGCAATCCGGAAGTGATGCTCGCGAGCTCGGACAACCCGCCGGACGTTTTCGCGGTGTGGCAGCGCTGGCCGGACCTTGCGGTCAACCGCTACGCCAACTTCTTCTTCCTGCCTGCCAACGAAATCGGCCGGCCGACGCCGCGGCTGCTCGAGGCCGGCGAGACCCTCTGCCGCAACCTGGACCAGGCGCGCGAGCACCGCGCGGCCTCCGGCACGGAACTTGACGGCGCCGCAGCGTTCCACGGTGTAGGCGCCCGCTCTGCGGGCGATCCGATGCAGGAGGCTTCGTGACCAGCGCCAACATCCGCCAGGCCCAGGCAAAGGACTGGCCCGCGATCGCAGGCCTGCTCGGCGGTGCCAACCTGCCGCTGGGCGACCTCGCCGCGGACCGGCTGGGCGGTTTCCTGGTCGCGCTGGATACCCTCAGCACGCCGCCTTCCGTGAGCGGCACGATCGGCCTGCAGGCGTTCGGCTCCGCCGGCCTCCTGCGCTCGCTGGTCGTCGAGCCCGGTCACCGGTCCGCCGGCATCGGCCGCCAGCTCGTGCAGGCACTGGAGGATCAGGCGCTGGCCGCCGGGCTCACCGACCTGTGGCTGCTCACGGTCGATGCCGAGGTGTTTTTCTGGAAACTGGACTACCGCATCGTGGAGCGCAACAAGGCGCCCGCCTCCATCCGCGGCACGCAGGAGTTCACCAGCCTCTGTCCCGATACCGCCCACCTGATGCACAAGCCGCTGTAGCGGCTCCTGCTCCTACAGGCGGTTGCGGTCCCAGAGAACTTCCTGGCCCGACTCGACGCGCGCCAGCCGGCGTGCGATCACGAACAGCAGGTCCGAGAGGCGGTTGAGATAGCGCAGCGCTTCGGTGCGCACTTCCTCCTCCTTCGCGAGCGTACGCACCCGGCGCTCGGCCCGCCGCACTACGGTGCGAGCAACGTGGCAAGCGGCCGCGGCCTGCCCGCCGCCCGGCAGGATGAATTCCTTGAGCGCCGGCAGGTCCGCATTGAAGCCGTCGAGCCTGGCCTCCAGGCGTTCGATGAACGCGTCCTCGATCGCCTTGTATCCCGGAATGCACAGCTCGCCGCCGAGATCGAACAGGTCGTGCTGCACTTCTGTCAGGCAGGCGCGGATGTCGTCCGGCACCGACGATGCGGCGAGCACCATACCGATCGCGCTGTTGGCCTCGTCGACCGTGCCGTAGGCTTCCACCCGCGGATGGTCCTTGTCGACGCGGGTGCGGTCGCCGAGGCCGGTCGTGCCGTCGTCGCCCGTGCGCGTGTAGATCTTGCTCAACCGTTTACCCATCTCTCCCTCACTGCCAGCGGTAGCTCAAATCGACGAAGGCACTCCGCTCCTGCATCCGAAAGCCCCCGACTGTCTCGTATTGTGCATCCAGCAGGTTTTCGATGCGCCCCTTGAGCTGCCAATGCTCGCCGAGGACCAGTTGGCCGGTCAGGGT
>CBFGSB010000229.1:0-4473 GCA_965651325.1 uncultured Chromatiales bacterium
CCGCCATCCGAGCGCGAGCGCCGTCTACTGTCGATTGGCGCTCCCGCAGATCTCCGCCATCGTGCCCTCGATCCACTCCTGCACCACGAGGTTGGTCTGCTTCGGCGGGCGATCGCCAGGTGTTATCGGCGGGCCGATGACGATGCGAATCAGGCCGGGGCGCTTGATGATGCTGCGGCGCGGCCAGAACTCGCCGGCGTTGTGCGCGACGGGCACGATCGGGCAGTTCGCTTCCCTCGCGAGGGCGGCGCCGCTGATGCCGTAGCGGCGAGTCTCGTTCGGTGGCAGGCGAGTCCCTTCGGGGTAGACCGTGACCCAGATGCCTTCGGCGAGGCGGGCCTTGCCCTGCGTGATCACCTGCGAGACGGCGCTGCCGCCTGCGTTGCGATTGATGGAGATCGGCTTCAGCGCCGCGAAGCCCCAGCCGAAGATCGGGATCCACGACAGTTCGCGTTTTGCCACCCAGGTCTGCCGCGGCAGGTGCACGAGGAAGGCATACGATTCGAAGACGGTCGAATGCTTCGCGAGAATGACGGATGGCCGGTCCGGAAGGTTCTCCAGCCCCTCGATCGTGTAATCGAGTCCGCAGAAAAAGCGCCCGGCCCACAGCATGCCCCGCCCCCAGGCTTGTGCGATGCGGTAGCGCACGGAATAGGGCAACGGCCAGCTCAGGAATACGACGATCGCGAAGACGACCACGCTGACGAAGAACCAGGCCTGGAACAAAAGCGAGCGCGCGAGCAGCATCACCGGCGGTTACCTTCCCCGATGAGTGCCTCTGCGGCGCGGCGGAGATCCGCGTAGGCCTCGACCACCCACTCGCGGACGTGCAACTCCTCACGCGTGCGCTCACCGTTTCCCGTGAGCACGAGCATCGGCCTCGCATCGACAGCACGCGCCGCTTCGAGATCGCGCAGCGAATCGCCGATAACGGGAACGCCGCGCAGCGTCACCCCGTAGTGTTCGCCGAGCCGGCGCAACATCCCCGGCGCCGGTTTGCGGCAGTCACAGGCATCCTCCGGAAGATGCGGACAGAAGACGATACGGTCTATCGCGCCCCCGGCAGAGCCAACGGCGCGCCGCATTTTGCGATGGATCGCCGCTAGCGTCGCGCGGTCGTACAGGCCGCGGCCGATGCCCGACTGGTTGCTGGCCACCGCGACCGTGAAGCCGTTCTGCGTCAAGCGCGCGATCGCCTCGAGGCTGCCGTCGATCGGCCGCCACTCGGCGGGCGTCTTGATGAACTCGTCCGAGTCATGGTTGATGACCCCGTCGCGATCGAGCACAACCAGGCGAGCGGTTCCCCCCATGCGCGACTTCAGCCGATCGACAGCCGCGAGATGTCGGCGATCGCGAGAAAAAGCTGGCGCAGTTCCGCGAGCAACGCCAGCCGGTTCCGCCGCACGGCAGCGTCGTCCGTCATCACCATGACGTCATCGAAAAAGCGATCGACCGGATCCCGCAGCTCCGCCAGCCTCCGCAGTGTCGCCGCATAGTCGCGTTGCCGCATCAGTGGCCCGACGTCCGCGGTCGCCGCCCCGAGCGCGTCGTGCAACGCCCGTTCGGCAGCGTCTTCGAACCGCGCGGGATCGATCGCGCCGAACTCGTCCTGGCCCGACTGGCGCAGGATGTTGGCGATCCGCTTGTTCGCCGCCGCAAGGCTCTCCGCCTGCGGCAGCTCGACGAACGCGGACACGCCCTCGAGGCGCAGGTTGAAATCGTTGAGTGAGACCGGCCGGCCGGTGCGCACGGATTCGAACACCTCGACCGCCATCCCGCGGTCAAGGAACCACGCCCGCATGCGATCGACGATGAAGTCGTACAGCTCGCCGGTGACCGCCTCCGGATCCGCGACCAGCGCCGGCTGGTCCGCGAGCGATGCGGCGAGCGCCGCGTGCAGGTCGAGATCGACCGCCTGCTCGACGAGTATACGTACGATGCCGAGCGCCGCGCGGCGCAAGCCTTGCGGGTCACGGTTGCCGGTCGGCTTGCGGCCCAACGCGAACTGCCCGGCGAGGGAGTCGATGCGATCCGCCAGCGACAGCGCGCGCCCCGTTCCCGTCTCCGGCAGCGCGTCGCCGGCGTGCCGCGGCAGGTACATCTCGCGGATCGCCTGGGCGACGGCGTCCGGCTCCCCCGACGCCCGCGCGTAATAGCTGCCCATCACGCCCTGCAGCTCCGGGAACTCGCCGACCATGCCGGTGGTGAGATCGCAGCGCGCCAGCCACGCGGCACGCTCGACTTCCGCCGGATCGAGATCGAGTGACGATGCAATCTGCACGGCAAGCCGCGCGACGCGCGCGCTCTTGTCGTGCAGGCTGCCGAGTCCCTGGCTGTACACGATCCGCTCGAGCAACGGCAGCCGGTCCGCAAGCGGCGTTTCGAGATCCTGGTCGCGAAAGAAAGCCGCGTCCGCGAGGCGCGGCCGGATCACCCGCTCGTTGCCGTCGCGCACCCGTTCGGGCTCGTCGCTCTCCAGGTTCGCAACGGTCACGAACTCCGCCTTGAGCTTGCCGGCCGCGTCCACGATCGGGAAGTAGCGCTGGTGAAGGGTGAGCGTCGCCTCGATCACCTCGCGCGGCAGGTCGAGGAACGCCTCGTCGAAGCTGCCGATCATGGGTACGGGCCACTCGGTCAGGGCCGTTACCTCGTCGTACAGCTCATCGCCGCCGAGCGGCTTGCCACCTGCGCTTGCGGCTGCCTCGTTCACACCCGCCACGATCCGTTGCCGCCGCGCATCGAAATCGGCGAGCACATGCCCTTGCTCCTCGAGAACGGCAGGATACGCGCGCGGCGCCGCGAGCGTGATTTCACCCGGCGCCAGGAAGCGATGGCCGTGCGTGACCCTGCCCGACGCGTGGCCGAAAAGGGTCGCGGGGACCGCGTCCTCCCCGTGCAGCATGAGCAGCCAGCGCACCGGCCGCACGAACTCGAAGTCCTCGCCGCCCCAGCGCATGCGCTTCGGGACCGGCAGCTTGTCGAGCGCCTCCTGCACGATGGCGGGAAGCACCGCCTCCGCGCTACGGCCTTCTTCCACGGAACGGCCGGTGAGCCACTCACCCTTGGGCGTAGCGGTTCGCCCCAGCGCGTCGACGGAGACACCGCATTTGTCGGCGAACGCGCGCGCGGCGGCCGTGGGCCGACCTTCCGCGTCGAAAGCCACGGACACGGGCGGCCCTTTCAGCTCCGTCGTGCGATCTTGCTGGCGGCGTGCGAGATCGTGCACCAGCACCGCGAGCCGCCGCGGCGTGGCAAAAGGCCGCACGTCGCCATGCGCGAGGCGCTCGCGGTCGAGGCCCTCCACCAGCGCCGCCGCAAAGGCCCGGATCAGGTCCTTCAACGCCTTGGGCGGCAGCTCCTCGGTGCCGATCTCGACCAGGAAGTCGGCGGCGTTCGCTTGCTTGCGCGCCACGTCAGCTTTCCCGTGCCGCTGCGAGCAGCGGGAAGCCCAGTGCTTCGCGGCTGTCGTAATACGCCTGCGCGATCGCGCGCGACATGTCCCGCACTCGCAGGATGTAGCGCTGCCGCTCGCTCACCGAGATCGCCTGGCGCGCGTCGAGCAGGTTGAAAGTGTGCGAGGCGGTGAGCATCTGCTCGTACGCCGGCAGCGGCAGCTTTGCCTCGATCAGCCGGCGGCATTCTTCCTCGGCAAAGTCGAACTGGCGGAACAGCGCCTCGACCGGTGCCTCCTCGAAGTTGTAGCGCGACTGCTCGACTTCGTTCTGGCGGTACACGTCGCCGTAGGTCACGTTGCCGAAGGGCCCCGAGGTCCACACGATGTCGTAGATGCTTTCCACGTCCTGCAGGTACATCGCGAGCCGCTCGAGGCCATACGTGATCTCGCCGGTGACCGGCTTGCATTCCAGCCCGCCCACTTGCTGGAAATAGGTGAACTGCGTGATCTCCATGCCGTTCAGCCACACCTCCCAACCCAGGCCCCAGGCGCCGAGCGTCGGCGATTCCCAGTTGTCCTCGACGAAGCGAATGTCGTGCACCTTCGCATCGATGCCGATGGCGGCCAGCGAGCGCAGGTAGGTCGCCTGGATGTCGTCCGGCGAGGGCTTCAGCACCACCTGGAACTGGTAGTAGTGCTGCAGGCGGAACGGGTTGTCGCCGTAGCGGCCGTCCGTCGGCCGCCGGCAGGGCTGCACGTAGGCGGCGCTCCAGGGCTCCGGGCCGACCGCGCGCAGGAAGGTCATCGGGTGAAAGGTGCCCGCACCCATTTCCATGTCGTAGGGCTGGGCGATGACGGCTCCTTCGCGCGCCCAGAACTGCTGGAGGGTCAGTACCAGGTCCTGGAAGTGGCGGGGGGCGGGCGGGTTTTCCTTGGGCATCAACGGTTTTGGTGGGGACAAATTGGCGCGAAAGTATAACCTGCTCGCCAGGTGGTGGCAGGGGTGGTGGATTCGGGGCGGCGTCGCGTGGGGCGGTGCGTTGAAGCTTGCCGGCCTTTAAAGGTGTCAGGTTTATTTT
>CBFGSB010000230.1:0-4473 GCA_965651325.1 uncultured Chromatiales bacterium
GTGGCCGGCGCCGAAGGCCCCTCCCCCCGGCCACGGCTACGCCATGCTCCGGCCGTAGCACAGCGAACCCGGACCACACAGCCCGCCCCGACCGTACTCAAACGTCCCGGGGATCAGGCACAACGACCAGCGCCGCAGTTCAACGAACCACGAACGGTAAAGTTGCCGCCGTTAGCCGGCGGTGCCGAGGAGGGTGGTGTCGATGAGGTCGCAGAGGCAGTGGATGACGAGCAGGTGCACTTCCTGGATGCGGGCCGTGCGGTTGGCGGGCACGCGGACCTCGACGTCGTCGTCGGAGAGGAGCCCGGCCATGCGTCCGCCGTCGCGGCCCGTGAGGGCGACAACCTTCATGGCGCGCTCGTGGGCGGCGATGATGGCGCGGCACACGTTTTCCGAGTTGCCGGAGGTGGAGATCGCGAGCAAGACGTCGTTCTGGCGGCCGAGGGCACGGACCTGCTTGGCGAAAATGTCCTCGTACGCATAGTCGTTGGCGATCGAGGTGAGGGTCGAGGTGTCGGTGGTCAGGGCGATGGCGGGCAGCCCGGGCCGCTCCATCTCGAAGCGGTTCAGGAGCTCCGAGGAGAAGTGCTGGGAGTCGCCGGCGGAGCCGCCGTTGCCGCAGGACAGGATCTTGCCTTCCTCGAGCAGCGCCTGGCTCATGAGCTGCCCGGCCCCGGTGATGCTCTGGCTGAGCTCCTCGGCCGCGGCCTGCTTGGTCGCGATGCTTTCCGCGAAGTGCTCTCGTACCCGTGTTTCGGCGTCCATCATTCTGTTACTAGCCTCCCGGCCGGAATGCATCCCGCAGCCATTGTATCGCGTATCGATCCGGAGACGGTCCGTCAAGCGCGACCACGTCGAAACGTACCGGGTGGTGCCGAAACGCCGGGCGCCGCAGCAGGAAGAACCCGGCGGCGCGTGCGAGCTTTTGCTGTTTGCGGAAATCGACGGATTCGGCGGCGGACACGAAGCGGTTGGTGCGCGAACGCACTTCGACGAAGACCAGGCTTCGCCCGTGCAGCATGACGAGATCGATCTCGCCGAGACGGCAGCGGAAATTGCGCTCGACCAGCGCGAAGCCGCGAGCTTTCAGGTAGGCGAGGGCGCGTTCTTCGGCAGCCTGGCCGGCGATTGCTTTGAGGTGTGCCATTCCGTGGCGGTACGCCGTTCCTACGGCTCCATCGTGATGTCCCTGTTCTCGGGCACGGTAAAGCCCCTGTCCTCGCCCTCCGGAGGTGTGGCCTCGAGTTCCGGCGCTCTGCGCATTGCCACCGCCTCGCCGCCCACGAACCTGGCCCACGCGAGCCGCCGGTGCACGCGGCCCTGATCGTCGAGGTACAGGCGTCCGGTCGCGCCGGCGAATTCGGGCATGGGCCCGGTACGGGCGTTGTACAGCTCGGAAATCAGGTGGTAGGCATCGTAGCCCATGGCCTGCAGCCGCCCGAGGCGCTTGTCGGCCGGCCAGTAACGGTTGTAAAGCGCCGGCAGCTCGGCGAACCACGCGTGCGGCGAGACGACCCACGGCGTATCGGCAAACATGATGCCGTTCAGGTCGGAGTCGGGCCGCCCGTCCATGGCATAGATGAACGACGTCGAGTAGACCGGCAGCTCGCCGGCGTAATGAAACTTGAGTTGCGATTTCAGGAGCCGCCCGGCGCCCGGGTCGGCGGCCATGAACACGAACTCGGCATCCTGGCGGCGGCGCGGATCGAACTGCAGCGGCCCGCCGATATTGGCGCGTAATCGCTGGTAGCGCGCCACGCTGTCCGTGAGCTCGAGCAGCCCTTCGATCTCGATCGAGAAGTCCTGCTCCCGCGGTGGATACGTGCGATAGTCGAGCAGGAGCCCGCCTTCGTTCTCGAACGTCGTGGCGAAACTGGACAGCACGCGACGTCCCCAGTCGTTGTTCGGGGTCAGCGCTACCGCACGGCTGTAACCGTCCGCAAGTGCGCGCCGGGCGGCGGATGCCGCCTCGTCTTCCGGCGACAAGGCGAACTGGTAGACGCCCGGCGGTCCTTGCATGTCGTCGGGCAGGTAATTCAGGGTCAGCAGCGGCACCGGCGCGAGCGAGCCGGCAACGACTTCCGCGACGTTCGAACGCAGCAGCGGCCCCACGATGAAGTCGGCTCCGTCCTCGACGGCGCGTTCGTAAGCGGCAACCGCGCCGGCGGCGGCATCGTAGACGCGTACCTGCTGCTCGTCGTTGAAATCCGCGCTCTGCGCGAAATAGGCCCCGAGGAACCCGTTGCGTATCGCCTGGCCGGCGCCGGCGTTGTCGCCGCTCAGCGGGAGAAGCAGCGCGACCTGGCGCGGCAGCTCGAGCGAGCCGCGATCGGCGACCTGCAAGTCCGCCAGCACCACGTGCGCCGGATGATCGTCGTATTCGTCGGCCCAGCGGGCGACGCCGTTGGCCCAGCCGATGCCGTGCCGGCCGGTGGATGTCGCGAGGGCGCCGAGTTCCAGCCAACCCCTGACCAGCGGGTTGTGCGCGCGCTCGGCGGCCGCTCGCAAGACTTGCGCGTCGCTGACGAGCAGCCCGGCCCATAGCCGCCGCGCGTTCGCTTCGAGCGCGTCGTCACCGTCCAGCCAGGCTTCGCGCTGCAGGTAGAGCTCCACGGCCCGCACCGGGTCGCCTTTCTGGAACCAGGCGTCCGCGCGCAGCGCTTCGCTCCTGGACCGGTAAGCCAGCGGCAGCGCCTGCCGGCTCATGGGTTCGAGCAGGCGCAGCGCGTCGTCCGGCTCGCCCTCCCAGAGCGCGAGCGCCGCCGCGTCCGCGGTCCACAGCCACAACAGCTCACCGCCGGCCGGCTTTTCCACGCTGCGCAGCGCGTTGCGGGCGCGGCGGCCGTCGCCGGCCTCCAGCCACTGCTCGACCGCGAGCAGGGTATAGCGGTCGCGTTCGGTGCCGGTGGCTTCTCTCGCCAGCGTTATGTAGCGGGCCGCGGCCACCTGGTGCTCGCCGCGCGTCGCCGCTGCCTGCGCGTCCCGGTCCGGCTGGGTGCCGGGCTGTCCTTGCGTTGCACAACCGGCGGCAAGGGCGACCAGGAGCGCCGCCAGCAGGTTACGTGCAACAATGGAGAGTGATGGTCGTTTCATCGTCATGGCTGTCGCGATGGCGGGTCAGCACAAGGCCGACTGGAAAGCAGGTTGTTCAATGAATGGCGAGCGGCTGGTCAAATGATTTTTCCGGCATGAACCCGGGCACGCTGTTCGTCGTTGCCACGCCCATCGGCAACCTCGCCGACCTGTCGCCGCGAGCAAGGGAGACACTGGCCCAAGTGGATCTGATCGCCGCCGAGGATACCCGGCACACCGGGCGATTGCTATCGCAATTCGGCATCGAAACGCCGCAATTCGCGTTGCACGAACACAACGAAAACGACGTGGTCGACGCATTGATCGAGCGCCTGCAGGGCGGCATTTCGATCGCGCTCGTCAGCGACGCGGGCACACCGCTCGTCAGCGATCCCGGCTACCGGTTCGTGCTGGCAGCGCATCGCGCGGGTGTGCCGGTATCGCCCGTGCCGGGTCCGAGCGCCGCGGTGGCCGCACTGGCGGTTGCAGGCCTGCCGACCGATCGCTTCTGCTTCGAGGGCTTTCTCCCGGCCCGTCCGAAAGCACGCCGCGACCGGCTCGAAGCGCTGGCGGACGAGCCGCGCACGCTGGTCTTTTACGCCTCGGTGCATCGCATTCGCGAGACGCTTGCGGACTGCGAGCGCGCCTTCGGCCCCGAGCGCCCGGCCTGCATCGGGCGCGAGCTGACCAAGCGCCACGAGCAGGTCGCCGCGGCAGCGCTTGGCGACCTGCGCGCCATGCTCGAGGACGGGCGCATGCCGGACAAAGGCGAGTTCGTGCTGGTCGTCGGCGGCTCGGGCGGGCCCGCGAAAAGCGGCGCCGAGATTTCGGAAGACCGGATGCTTCGGGCGCTCGCCTCGGCGCTGCCCGCCAGCAAAGCCGCCGCGGTGGCCGCGACGATCACGGGCAAACCGCGCGCCGAGCTCTACCGCCGCCTGCTGGAACTTCCATCCTGACCGGGGCGTCAATGACGCATGCGGTACAATACCGCTCGAGGAAGCAGGAGCCGGCCAGGCAATCGCCGGTGCGAACTTTCGCGCCGGAGGAAAGTCCGGGCTCCATCGGACAGGGCGCCAGGTAACGCCTGGAGGGCGCGAGCCCATGGAAAGTGCCACAGAAAACAAACCGCCCAAGCGTGGGTTCGCCCGCGCCGGCAAGGGTGAAAAGGTGCGGTAAGAGCGCACCGCGCGGGTGGCAACACGCCGCGGCACGGTAAACCCCGCCTGGAGCAAGACCAAATAGGGGAGCACGCGGGCTCACGCCCGTACCGCCGGTCCCGAGCGGGCTCCCGGGTAGGTTGCACGAGGCAGCCGGTGACGGCTGTCCCAGATGAATGATTGCCCTCGACAGAACCCGGCTTATTGCCGGCTCCTCTTCCTCACCTTCCGTTCTCACCGTCGT
>CBFGSB010000231.1:0-4421 GCA_965651325.1 uncultured Chromatiales bacterium
ATGGTCGGGGCAGACGGATTCGAACCGCCGACCCTCTGCTCCCAAAGCAGATGCGCTACCAGGCTGCGCCATGCCCCGCCCGTTCCCCGTCCGGGCCCGACCGCAGCCGGTCCGGCGGGGGCACGATCATACGGACGCCCGCAGAACCCGTCAATTTCAGGGACTTGGTCCCGCACGGCCCGCCGGTGCTTTAGACCTCCGGCCGGCTTTGTTATATCGTCGTCGCCCACGCCGCAAGGGATCGAGGACCGATGCCGTGACCACGCTCTTCATCTCCGATCTGCATCTCGAAGCCAACCGGCCCGAGATCGGCGAGCAATTCCTGGCCTTCCTGGATAACGAGGCGGCCCACGCCGATTCGCTCTACATCCTGGGCGACCTCTTCGAATACTGGATCGGCGACGACGACCCGGATCCCTACTACGCCTCGATGAAGGATGCGATTGCCGGCCTCACCTCCCGCGGCGTGCCAGTGTATTTCATGCACGGCAACCGGGATTTCATGATCGGCGAGAGCTTTGCCGCCGATACGGGCGTGCAGTTGCTGAACGACCCGACCGTCGTGAACCTCCACGGCCGCCCGGTGCTGCTGAGCCACGGCGACGAGCTCTGCACGGACGACGTGAAGTACCAGGAGGTCCGGAGGGTGACCCGCAGCCCGGCATGGCAGGCCGCCATGCTCGCCAAATCCATCGACGAGCGGCGCGCCATCGCGGAGCAGGCACGCCGCGACAGCATGGCGCACGGCAGCTCGATCGATCTCGCCATTTCGGATGTCAACCAGGCCGCGGTGGAAGCCCTGCTGCGGGCGCACGACGTGCGCACGCTGCTGCACGGGCACACGCACCGGCCGGCGGTGCACGAGTTCCCGCTGGACGGCGCGCCCGCGACGCGGATCGTGCTGGGAGACTGGTACGAGCAGGGCAGCGTGGTCCGCTGGAACGAGCACGGGCCGTTGCTGGACGTGCTCGCGCGGTGACGAAGATACTCGTCAACGTGAAGCCGAACGCGCGCGCAAGCGAGCTGGAGCAGAGGAGCGACGGGAGCTGGCACGCACGCCTCAAGGCGCCCCCGGCGGAAGGCAAGGCGAACGCCGAGCTGGTGCGGCTCGTCGCGCAGCATTTCGGCGTGCCGAAGAGCCGCGTCAGCTTGCGGAGCGGCCATTCGGGGCGCCGCAAACAGGTCGAAATCCTGTAGGACCCTCGCAGTTTCCGCCTAAACGGGCACGCCGCTGTGGAAGCGGAACTCGGGATCGGGTGTGACCACGAGTTCAGCCTCGATGCTCTTGAGCTCGGCCAGGCGTCCCTCGAGCGTCGCAGCGTCCACCGCCGTTTCCGAACGTGCAAACGCGAGATAGTGCTCGAAGTGGCGCGCCTCGGAGGCGAGCAAGCCGCGGTAAAACTCCGCGAGCCGCGCCGGCAGCTTCGGCGCCAACGCGGCGAAGCGCTCGCAGGAACGGGCTTCGATCAGGGCACCCACCAGCAGCTTGTCGAGCAATCGCTCCGGTTCGTTCGCGCGTACCGCTGCATTGAGCCCCGAGGCGTAGCGGGACGCCGTAAGCTTTTCGAACGGTACCGCGAAATCATCCAGCATGCGCATCACTTGCTCGAAATGCCGTAGCTCCTCGCGCGCGAGACGTGACATCCGGTCCGCGAGCGCGCGGCGCTCCGGATAGCGGTAGATGAGCGCGAGCGCCGTCGAGGCAGCCTTCAGCTCGCAGTTCGCGTGATCGAGCAAGAGCTCGGGCAGGCGGCCGCAGGCCTCGTCCACCCAGCGCTCCGGTGTTTTCACCTCGAGGAACGCCGCGACGGCGTCCGGCGCGTTCACAGCCATGCCGCCACCTCGTCGGCCGTCTGCAGGCGGTCTTCCGGTTGCTTCGCGAGCAGCCGGTCCAGCAGCGCCTGGTGCCGCGCCAGGTGCTCCGGGAGCCGCGGCACCGACGCGTGGCGATGCTTGTAGATGATGCCCATCGCGTTCGACGCCCGGAACGGCTTTTCACCCGTCAGCATCTCGTAGAAGATGATGCCGAGGCTGTATATGTCGCTCCGCGTGTCGACCTCGTCGGCGTGCCCCTGCTCGGGACTCATGTAGTACGGCGTGCCGAAGATTTCGCCGCTGTCGGTGATCTCCTGCTCCAGCCGCATGCGCTTCGCCAGCCCGAAATCGATCAGCGCGAGACTGCCATCGGCGCGCAGCATGACGTTCGCCGGTTTGAGATCGCGGTGCAGGATGCCGACCGCGTGCACCTTGGCCAGCGCGCTCGCGATCTGGCGCGTGTAGCTCACGGCATCGTCCTCGCCGATACCCGCGTGGATCTTCTGCTTCAGGTCACCGCCCGGCAGGTACTCCATCGCGATGTGCGCATGCTCGTCGCTGACGCCGAGATCGAATATGCGCACGATGTTCGGGTGATGCAGGTCGGCGATCATCTCGTATTCCTGCAGGAAGCGATCGAAGGCGCCGATGCCCTCCGAGCGGTCCGGCACCTGGCTCAGCACTTTCAGGATGATCCGCTCGCCGTCCGCTTCCCGCTCCGCGAGATAAACAGCGGAATGCGCGCTCGACGACAGCTTCTCAATGAAGCGGTAACCCTTCACGAGCGGGTTGATGCCGGTTCGCAAGTCGCCGACGAAGAGCGTTGCGGTCGACGACCCGCGCCGCCGGGCGCGCAGCACGTCGCCTAAGCGCACGACGAGCTCCTGGTGGCTGAAGCGCCTGCGGGCGAATACCGCCGCGGCACCCGCGCTGGCGGCGAGCTTCCGGGTTTCCCGGCTACTGCAGAAATATGCAACGGGTGGAAACGCCGGGTTGCGGAGAAAGGTCCGGAGCGTCTGCAGGCCGCTGCGATCGCCCTGGTCGTCGCCCAGCAGGACGAGGTCGTTGCCGGCGCCGCTGAATTCCTCCGGCAGGTGGCCCGTTTCGCCGGGGTCGTAGAACGTGATCGCGGCGTCCGGCCAGTGCGTGGTGACGTGGTGCATCAACAGCGCGCGAAACTCGCGCTGCCGGTCGATGATCATGATGCGTGGGCTCATGCTGGCGTCGAACGACGCGCCGCCGCGCAGAGCGTCACATGCCGACGGCGCTATCGGTCCGGTCGTCGTCGCCCGGACCGGGCGCCTCGGCGTCCATCGCCCGTGATTTCCGTTCCCGTTCCTTGGCGCGATCGCTGCGCGCGTGCTCCAGCCGCCGCAGGTACTCCGGCGTCACGTCGTCGGTCACGTACTCGCCCGAAAAGCAGGACGTGTCGAATTCGTCGATCTCGGAATTGTCGTGCCGCACCGAGCGGATCAGGCCGTGCAGGTTGAGGTAGATCAGCCGGTCCGCCCCGATGATCTCGCGGACCTCCTCGATCGAGCGGCCGTTCGCGATCAGCTCGGAGGCCGACGGCATGTCGATGCCGTAGACGTTCGGGTAGCGCACGGGCGGCGCCGCGGAGGCGAAATACACCTTGCGCGCACCGGCTTCGCGGGCCATGCGGATGATCTGCTTCGAGGTCGTGCCGCGCACGATGGAATCGTCGACCAGCAGCACGTTCTTGCCGCGGAACTCGAGATCGATCGCGTTCAGCTTGCGGCGCACGGATTTCGCGCGCTCCGCCTGGCCCGGCATGATGAAGGTGCGGGCGATGTAGCGATTCTTGATGAAGCCTTCCCGGTACTTGATACCGAGATGGTAGGCGGCCTGCGCCGCCGAGGTACGGCTGGTGTCGGGAATGGGGATGATGACGTCGATGTCGTGGTCCGGCCACTCGCGCACGATCTGCCCGGCGAGCTCCTCGCCCATGCGCAGCCGCGCCTTGTACACCGACAGGTTGTCCATGATGGAGTCGGGGCGCGCCAGGTACACGAACTCGAATATGCAGGGGGTGTGGCGGGTCTCGCCGGGATATTCGCGGCTGTGCAGGATGCCCTCGTTCTCGATGTAGACGGTCTCGCCCGGCTTCAGGTCCCGCAGCTTTTTGAAGCGCAGGATGTCCAGAGCCACGCTTTCCGACGCGACCATGTACTCCGGGCCGTCGTCGGTATCGCGCTGCCCGAGGACGAGGGGGCGGATACCGTGCGGATCGCGGAACGCGACGATGCCGTGCCCCACGACCAGCGCGGCCACGGCGTAGCCGCCCGAGCAGCGCCGGTGCACGGCTTCCACGGCATCGAAAACCTGCGCCGGCGTTGCGCGGCCGTTGGTGCGGCTCTGCAGTTCGTGCGCGAACACGTTCAGCAGCACCTCCGAGTCGGAGCCCGTGTTCAGGTGCCGGCGATCTTCGTGCACGAGGAGATCTTTCAGCTCCTCGAAGTTCGTGAGATTGCCGTTGTGCGCGAGGCAGATGCCGAACGGCGAGTTCACGTAGAACGGCTGCGCTTCCGACGGCTGGGAGCCGCCCGCGGTCGGGTAACGCACGTGCCCGAGGCCGACGTGACCGG
>CBFGSB010000232.1:0-4419 GCA_965651325.1 uncultured Chromatiales bacterium
AGGCCCACAGGGACGTGCTCGTGGCCGGCGCCGAAGGCCCCTCCCCCCGGTCGCGCCTCCGCCAGCCACAGACTCAATGACACGAACCACTACGCACAAAGGAACCACCAACCTACATGAGTGACTTGAACCTGGGCGTCATCGGCAACTGCCAGATCGCCTCTCTCATCGACACGAAAGGCGTGATGGTCTGGACCTGCCTCCCGCAGTTCGACGGCGATCCCACCTTCTGCCGCCTGCTGCGCTCGGACCAGGGGCCGGACCAGCCGGGCTATTTCGAGATCGAGCTGGAGCACTACGCGAGCGCGGAGCAGCGTTACCTGCCGAATACCGCGATCCTCGAGACGATTTTGCGTGACCGCCAGGGCAACGCGGTGGCGATCACGGACTTTGCGCCGCGCTATCACTACCTGGGCCGCATGTTCAAGCCGATGATGCTGGTGCGCGGCCTGCGGCCGGTGAGCGGGCAGCCGCGCGTTCGAGTGCGGCTGAGGCCGACCTACGATTACGGGGCGAAGGCCTGCGAGGTGACGCACGGCAGCAACCATATCCGCTACCTCTCGCCAAACCTGGGCCTCAGGCTGACGACGGATGCCTCGCTGACGCACGTGCTGGAGGAGAACTTCTTCGTCCTCGATCGCGAACAGCACCTGATCCTCGGTCCCGACGAGACGATCATGGAATCCCCCGGCGAAACCTTCCGGCGTCACCTCGACGAGACGGAAGCGTACTGGCGCGGCTGGGTGCGCGGGCTCGCGATTCCGTTCGAATGGCAGGCGGCCGTCATCCGCGCCGCCATCAGCCTCAAGCTCTGCACCTTCGAGGACACCGGGGCGGTGATCGCGGCCATGACGACCTCCATCCCCGAGGCCGCCGGCAGCGGCCGAAACTGGGACTACCGCTACTGCTGGCTGCGCGACAGCTGGTTCGTGGTGCAGGCGCTGAACCGCCTTGGCGCGACCAGGACCATGGAGGAATACCTGCGCTACATCGTGAACGTCGCCACCGATGCCGCGGATGGCCCGCTGCAGCCGGTTTACAGCATCACGGGCCGCGCCGACCTCACGGAACGGGAAGTCACTTCGCTCGACGGCTATCGCGGCATGGGGCCGGTGCGGGTGGGTAACCAGGCCTACGAGCAGGTCCAGAACGACGTCTACGGCGCCGTGATCATGGCCGGCACGCGCTACTTCTTCGACCAGCGCCTCAAGCGCCCCGGGCTCGAAGCGCATTTCCAGCGCCTCGAGCGGCTGGGCGAAAGGGCGGCGGCGCTCTACAATCAACCGGATGCGGGACTCTGGGAGTACCGCGGCCGAAAGCGGGTACACACGTTCTCCAGCATCATGTGCTGGGCGGGCTGCGAGCGCCTCGCGCGCATCGCAATCCAGCTCGGGAAAGCCGACCGGGCCGCCTACTGGGGCGGCAAGGCCAAGGCGATCCATGCGTTCATCTGCGAGAAGGGCTGGGACGAATCCCAGCAGAGCTTCACCGAGGCGTTCGGCATCCCCGATATGGACGCGAGCCTCCTGACGATGGACGATATGGGTTTCCTGTCCGCGGACGATCCGCGCTACGCGTCCACGGTGCGCTCGATCGAGTCGAAGCTCCGGCGCGGCAAGCACATGTTCCGCTACAGCGCCGCCGACGACTTCGGCGAGCCCGAGAATGCGTTCAACATCTGCACGTTCTGGTACATCGACGCGCTGGCGGCCACGGGCCGCAGCGAAGAGGCGCGGGAGCTGTTCGAGAACATGCTTGGCTGCCGCAACCATTTAGGACTACTGTCGGAGGACATCAATCCGGATTCCAACGACCTGTGGGGTAACTTTCCGCAAACCTACAGCATGGCCGGCATCATCAACGCCGCCGTGCGCCTGAGCCGCAACTGGGAGGACGTTCTTTGAGTGACGCCAACCGCTGACAAGCCGCGCATCGTCGCGGTCTCGAACCGCGTCGCGAGTCCCAGCCAGGCGGACCAGGCGGCCGGCGGACTGGCGGTGGGCGTCATGGGCGCGCTACGCGACTACGGCGGCATCTGGTTCGGCTGGAACGGCGATCTTCGTCTCGACGCGCGCGCGACGCGGGAGCCGGAGATCGAGCGCGACGGGGACATCAGCTTCGTCGGCATCGACCTCGATGAAGGCGACTTCGAAGGCTACTACAACGGCTTCAGCAACAAGGTGCTGTGGCCGCTCTTCCACTACCTTCTCAATTTCATCCGCTACCGGCGCGAGGACTTCGAAGCCTATCTGCGCGTCAATGCGACGTTCGCGAGAAGGCTGGTTCCGCTGCTCGAGCCGCGTGACCTCATCTGGGTCCACGATTATCACCTCATCCCGCTCGCGTCCGAGTTGCGCAATGCGGGCGTGAACCAGCCGATCGGCTTTTTCCTGCACGTGCCTTTCCCCGGGTTCGACGTGCTGCAGACGCTGCCCGATCGCGATTTCCTGCTGAAGGCGCTGTGCGCTTACGACGTGGTCGGCTTCCATACCGCACGCGACCTCGCGTCGTTCGAGGATGCGGTCACCCAGCCGGAGATCGGCGCGACCATCGCCGACGACGGGCGCATTTTGCTCGGTGGTCATTCATTCCGGGCCGGCGTGTTCCCGATCGGCATCGACGTCGACGCGCTGGTGCGCTTCGCTACGGAATCGCAGGGCGAGTCCGAAGTCATGCGCACGCTGCAGAGCCTGCGCGACCGGCAGTTCATCATTGGCGTGGATCGCCTCGACTACAGCAAGGGGCTGGAGCAGCGCTTTCGCTCCTACGCGCGCCTGCTGGAGAAGTATCCGGAGCTCCACGGCAGCGTCTCCTACACGCAGATTGCGCCGCCCACGCGCGTGGGCGTGCGCGCCTACGACGAGATACGGGAACAGCTCGAACAGACCTCCGGCGCCATCAACGGCCGCTTCGCGAAGCTCGACTGGGTCCCGCTCAAGTACATCAACCGCGGCATCGACCGGAAAACGCTGATGGGCCTATTGCGACTCGCCGACGTAGGGCTGGTCACGCCGATCCGCGACGGCATGAACCTGGTGGCCAAGGAATTCGTCGCCTCGCAGGACCCACACAATCCAGGCATGCTGGTACTCTCCGAGCTGACCGGCGCCGCGCACGAGCTGCAGGACGCAGTGCTCGTGAACCCATACGATATCGACAACGTCGCCGACGGCATCAAGCGCGCACTGATGATGCCGCTCGACGAGCGCAAGCAACGCTATGAGGCCATGATGGCGGTACTCCGCAAGAACGACATCGCCGCCTGGCGCGATCGCTTCGTCGACGCGCTGTGTACTTCGAGAGAGGACCATGAACACAGTCACTGACACCTGGGTGATCGCGGACGTCGGAGGTACGTCCTCGCGGTGCGCGCTCCTGGATGCGAGCGCGGGGCGCCACGCCGAGCTGCGGGTATTTCACAACGACGATTTCCCGAGCCTGAAGGACCTGCTCGCCGATTACCTCTCGGCATTCGAAGCCAAACCTTCGGCCGGCGCGATCGCCGTCGCCGCGCCGGTGTCGGGCGATGACGTCCACATGACCAACCGCGACTGGCACTTCGATCGCCGCGAGCTCGGACGCGAGCTGGGGTTGGAGCCCCTCTACATCATCAACGACTTTCATGCGGTCGCTTACGCCCTGCCCGACCTTCGCCAGCGGGAGCTCGCGGAAGTCGGCAAGGCCACGGAATACCGCAGCGGCACCCGCGCCAGCCTCGGGCCGGGAACCGGCCTCGGCGTCAGCGCGTGGATCAACGAAGGCAGCGGCGCGGCCATGTTCGGCGAAGGCGGCCACGTCACGCTGTCGGGCCGGAACGACGACGAAGACCGGATCATCGCGCGGCTGCGTGAACGGTACGGCCACTGCTCGGCGGAGCGCGTGCTCTCCGGCCCCGGCATCGTCGCGCTGCACAACGCCATGCACGGCGACGAGATGAAGACCTCGCGGGAGATCACCAGCGGCACGGTGGACCCGAAATGCCGCGCGACCATGGAGCAGTTCTTCCGCTTCCTGGGCAGCGTGGCGGGCGATCTCGCGATGACTACGGGGGCCACCGGGGGCGTGTACATTGCCGGTGGGATCGTGCCCGATCACATCGACCTGATCAGGGCTTCGACGTTTCGGGAGCGGTTTGAGGACAAGAACCGGTACCGGGCTTACATGCAGGCGATTCCGACGTACGTGATTACGGATCCGACGCCGGGGTTGACCGGGCTTGGAGCGTATATTCGACGGCACCTGTAGGGCGCCGAGGTTTGCGCCGGCGCCGGCCGATCGGCGGCGCGCTTTAGTTGTCCCACTGCCCGGGACGGATTGCCGCGCCCCGGGCTGCCGGTCGGGGGCCTTCGGGGGAATGGCTCCCCTCGGTCCGCTTATCCCCCCACCGCCCGGGACCGTTGCCGCGCCCGGTGCTGCCGG
>CBFGSB010000233.1:0-4407 GCA_965651325.1 uncultured Chromatiales bacterium
AGCCAGATGTCGATCATGTCGGAGTTCGACACCGCGATGCAGCCGTTGGTCCAGTCCGCGCGCCGGTAATACGCCAATGAATAGGTCGGGTTGTTCGGCTGCCCGTGGATCATGATCTGGCCGCCCGGGTCGACGCCCTTCTCGCGGGCGGCGGCGCGGTCCGATGCGTTGGGATAGGAGATGCGGATCGACAGGAAGTAGTCGCTGCGCGGGTTCCGCAGATCCAGGTAGTACGCTCCCTCCGGCGTCCGGTTGTCGCCCTCCTCCTCCTTGTCGCCGACCGGCGCCAGCCCGAGTGCGATATCGAAGGTCCGGAAGGCCTCGCCGTTCCGCATGAGGTGCAGCTTGCGATCCGACTTGTCGACGATCACCTTGTCGGCCATCGGGAAGTCCCCTGCATCGGCACGTGCCGCAGCGGCCGCCGACAAGGCGGCGAACATCGTCAAAATCGTGTATCGGGCTATCCGGGCCCGGCGGCGTCGCGGCACTGTCAGGCTTCCAGGTCGAATGGGCGACAGGTTAGCAAACCCCGGGCGCGCCGGCACGGTAGCGGTTCGCATCGCGGCCTGCCGCGGCACGGGTGCTGCCGTCATCCTTCCTTGTTCTCGAGCACGGGGAAGTTGAGCCGGGTACCCAGGCGCACGTTGTGCAAGTCGAGCTCGGGATTGTACTGGCGAAACAGCCAGACCGGCACGTCGTACTGCTTCAGCGAAAGAATCCAGACCGACTCGCCCGCCTGCACGACGTGCTCGCGCATGCCCTGGACGGTGTGGTGACGGAAAAACTCGTCCTGCTGGTCCCTGTGATACGCCGCGCGCAGGTCTTCGAACGCGTCGCGGTCGACCCGGCTCAGGTCGAGCTTGATGCGCTCGCCGACTTCCACCGGAGCACCGAAACGCAGGCCATTGATGTCACGCAGGCGTTGCGTGCGTATCTGCAGCCAGTCGGCGTAGTGCCCGAGCGTCTCCAGGGGATGCACCTCGATCGTTCCGTCAGCGGCGACACTGTAATCGCTGGGGTCCGACAGCAGGCTGGCGCGCAGCGCGCCCGTCTCCGTGCTCGTGACGTCATCGCTCAGCTCGCCCGGCAGCTCCGCTTCTGCCTCGGTGGGGTCCTCGGCAGTTGCCGCCGCGACGGCGATCGGGTCGGGCTCCGGTGTCTCGACCGTCGCGGCAGTGGCCACCACGGCCGGCGCCGGGCCGGCCGCGGGCAGGCGCAGTGTCTGGCCCGCGCGTATCGAATGCCGGTTGCCGAGCCCGTTCAGTGCGACGAGCGTCGAAACGCGGGTGCCGTAAGCGGCGGCGATCTCCGACAGCGTGTCGCCGCGGACGACGGTGTGGAAGAGGTCCGGCAACTGCGCGTCGAATAGTGCATCGGCCGGCAGCGACGCCACGAGCTCGGACAGCGGCGAGCGCAGCGCGCTGGCCGGCACGCGCACGTCGTAGTCGCGCGGCAGGTACTTGCTGCCCTGCCAGACCGATGGCTGCAGCGCCGGGTTGTGCTGCGCGAGCAGGTCGTCCGTCACACCGAGCGCCGCGGCCAGCGCATCGACGGGAACGTACTTGTCGAGAGTGACGATCTCGTAGTCGATCGGTTGCGCGGGCGTGAGCCCCGGAAAATAGTGCTCGACGTTCTGGTCAACCTCGAGCGCCGCCAGGAAGGCGACATAGAAATTGCGCGACGCGAAGCCGAAGGCCCGCCCGTCGTACTTGCGCAGTATGTCGACGTAAGCCGTGTCCCCGAACTCGTGCATCGCGCGGCGCACGCCGGCCAGGCCGTGGTTGTAGGCGGTGATCGCCATCGGCCAGTTGCCGGTGATGGAATAGTTGTAGGCCAGCAGCTTGCCGGCGGCGATCGTGGCGATGAACGGGTCGTTGCGTTCGTCGAGGATGTGGTCGATCTGCAGGTAACGCTGCCCGGTGCCGCGCGTGAACTGCCAGATACCGGAAGCGCCGACGTGCGAGCGCGCGTCCGGGTTGTACGACGACTCGACGTGCGGCAGCGCCGCCAGCCCGATCGGGATCCCGAGCTTCGTGAATTCCGCGTTCACGTGCGCGCGGTAGCGGCCGGCGCGCACGAGCCCCTCGCGAAAGCGATCGGCCAGTCCCTGCTGGAAGCGAATGTCGTTGGCCGCGCGCCGCAGGACGGCCGTGCTGACGCCGTCGGGCCAGAGCTCCAGCACGCGCTGTTCCTCGTCCGAAAGCCCCGTGCGGTCCGCGGATCCTGCCAGGCGCTGCAGCACCGCCCGGTAATGGTCGCGCCGCGTATCGACCCGCCGCCGGCGTTCCCGCCCGGACAAACCGGCCGGAATGTCGATCCGTTCATAGACTACGGCGAGATTTCGGTTATCGTGCAAGACGCCTTCGCCGCTGTCGTATTCTGTAAAGATCGCTACCCAGAAATCGACGTCCGGCTGGAGCGCCGCGGGCTTCGGGAACGTTTCCTGGGCCCTCGCCTCAAACGTTACGCCCACGGCCAGGAGGACCAGGGCGAGCGTGATCAGGCGGAGCGGGCTTGTTATTTGCCTGGGATGGGGTTTCAATCCGGTTCTGGTTCTAATCGTTTGAAAAATCGGGAGTTCCCGCTTGTAAGATCTACTTTGCGCGCACCCTCGCGGCCGGCGATCCGCGCCTTTCGCGGAACCCGGTGACACTACAGAATCCATGCAACGAGTCGCTACAAATACCACGCTTCTGGCGCTGCTGGCCACCCTGCTGCTGCTCGTCCAGAGCGGCTCCCGTGGCGCGCTCGAAGCCGCTCCGGAGGACCGCCCCGCGGCCATCGGGGAGGTTGTCTCCGATGGTCCCGGCGCAGCCGAAGCCGATAAAGCCCCGGCCGCAGACGCTGGCGTCGCCGCAGACGCGGAGGTTGCCGGGACCGTCCCCGTCGGCCCGCCGACGGAGAGCTCCAGCGCGACCGGCGACCCGGACACCGCCCCGCCGCCCGCGGATTCCGCGGGGCAGCCCGCGGAAGTACCGGTAGAGCAGGCCGCGCCGGAGCCCGGGTTCACGCCGGACGACGTCGCACCGGCCGGTGCCATGAGCGCAGACGAACCGGAGGAAGGCGAAGAATCGCCCGATGCGCGTGGCGGCCTGGCGGAGGAGGAGCCAGGAATCCCGCCGACGGATGCCGCGCATGGCGCGCCGCTGCCCGGTACCGAATCGGCGGAGGAGTCCCTCGTTGGCGACTTGCCTGCGAAGCCGGAGGAGCTCGGCATCGCCATCGACCCGATGACCACGCCGCTGCCCGGCACCGAGGTCCCGCTGTCGGAAGCCGTCGCGCAGGCCGAGGAGCGGCAGGCAAAGCCGATGAAGTTGCTGCACGGCTCGGTCCCGCCGGGCACCTACCAGCGCCTGTCCTGGTCGGCGACCGAGCTGTTCGAAGGCGTGCCGATCGCGACGCCGGTGCTGGTCGTCAACGGCGGCCATCCGGGCCCGACGCTGTGCCTCACCGCGGCCGTGCACGGCGACGAATTGAACGGTATCGAGATGGTGCGGCGCGTCATGCACAACCTCGACGCGGACGAGCTGTCGGGCGCGGTCATCGGTGTGCCCATCGTGAACCTGCAGGGCTTCAGGCGCGCCTCGCGCTACCTGCCCGACCGGCGCGACCTCAATCGCTATTTCCCCGGCAATCCGCAGGGCAGCCAGGCCTCACGCATCGCGTTCTCCTTCTTCACGAAGGTGGTCACGCACTGCGACGCCCTGGTGGACCTGCACACCGGGTCTTTCGAGCGCGCGAACCTGCCGCAGCTACGCGCCGATCTCCGCAACCCGGACGTCATCACGCTGACGCAGGGTTTCGGCGCCACCGTGATCCTGCACAGCGAGCCGGCGGAAGGCACCCTGCGCTATGCCGCCACGCGCGCCGGCATCCCGTCCGTGACCCTGGAAGCGGGCGGTCCCTCCGAGCTGGAGCTCAAGGAAGTGATGCACGGCGTCAAAGGCATCGAGACCTTGCTCAATACGCTCGGCATGGTGAAGGAAGTCCGCCTGTGGGGCGACCCGGAGCCGGTTTACTACCAGTCCACCTGGATCCGCGCGAACTCGGGCGGCATCCTCCTGTCGGACGTGAGCCTCGGCAGCACGGTCGAGCGCGGCGACCTGCTCGGCACCATCACGGACCCGATGAGCAACGCCAGCACCAAGCTCTTCTCGCCCTATTCCGGCCGCATCATCGGCATGGCGCGCAACCAGGTGGTGATGCCCGGATTCGCCGCCTTCCACGTCGGGATCCAGACCGCCGAAACGACCGCCGCCGAGCGCGAAACGCCGCAGGACGCGCAGGACGAATCGCTGAGGCACGAGTCGGAACAGAGCAACCAGGACTATATCGACGCGATGTCGGAGTAGTTCGGGGGCCCTTGACGCTTCGTTGACTTGGGCCGTGGCTTGATGCTTCGTTGAC
>CBFGSB010000234.1:0-4394 GCA_965651325.1 uncultured Chromatiales bacterium
TCCGCCACCATCTGCAGCAAGCGGACGGGATTGAGCGGTTTGGCGAGATGCCCGTCGAACCCGGCCGCAAGCGCCCGTTCGCGATCTTCCCGGCGCGCGAACGCGGTGACCGCGATCGCCGGCTGGGCGTCGTTCACGGCCCGGACCCGCCGCAGCAGCTCGTAACCGTCCGTTCCCGGCATGCCGATGTCGGTAAGCAACACGTCAAAGGAACGCCTGGCGAACAATGCCAGCGCTTCGTCGGCCGAGCTCGCGACGGCGACGTCGCAGCCCTGCTCGACCAGCAACCGGCGCAACAGCTCGCGCGCATCGACTTCGTCGTCGACGACAAGCACGCACAGCCCGCTCAACGACACCGCGCTCGCTTCCGGGCCGTTCGGGATCTCGTGCACCGGGCTTTCACCGGCCAGCGGCAAGATCACCGTGAAAGTGGTGCCGCAGTCGGAGCCTTCGCTGTGCACCGCGATCGAGCCGCCATGCATCTCGACGATCTGCCTCGCGATACTGAGGCCGAGCCCCAACCCGCCGTGACGGCGGGTGATCGAGCCATCCGCCTGCCGGAAGCGCTCGAACACCGCGGGCATGAACTCTTCGGGAATGCCCTGTCCGGTGTCGCGCACGACGAGCCGCAGCTCCTCTCCCCGCACCGCGAGCTCCGCCGCGACCCGCCCGCCCGCCGGCGTGAACTTGATGCCATTGCCGAGCAGGTTCGTCGCCACCTGCTGCAGACGTACCGCGTCACAGGACATCAGGACGTCCTCGGCGTTCCCGACGTCGACCGACAGGCTGACTCCCTTTGCCTCGGCAACCGGCCGCAGCGCCTCGGCGGCCGTCTTGACGATCTCGGCGGGCCTGGCCGGCGCAAGCGTCAACCCCACCTTGCCCGCCATGATCCGCGACATGTCGAGAAGATCGTCGATCAGCTTCGCCTGCGCCAGGGCGTTACGCTCGATCGTCTCGATCGCCGCGAGCTCGGAGCCCTGCGAGCTGGCCCGCAACACGTGCGTCCAGCCGACGATCGCGTTCAGCGGGGACCTGAGCTCATGGCTAAGCGTCGCGAGGAATTCCTCCTTGAGCTGCGAAGCCCTCTCGGCCTCGCCCCGGGCGAAGCGCTCCGCTTCCAGGAGCTGCTCGCGGTGCTCCTGCGCTTCCGCCATTTGCTCGAGCAGTTGCGACAGCGCTTCTTCGCGCTCGCGCAGCCTCCGGTTCGCATCGACGAGTTGCTGCTGCGTTTCCGCTTCCGCCGTGAGGTCGCGCTCGATGAGCACGACCTCCGCAACCTTGCCGGCTTCGTCCTTGACCGGGTACGCGAAACCGCGCACCCGCCGTGGCGCGCCGCCCGGACCGCTGATCGAGCGCTCCGGCAGCTCGACGAACTCACCCGCGAAAGCCCGCCGGAGCAGCGGCCCGAGCCGTGGATCGTCCAGGAAACCACCGTCGGCGGCCGTCTTGCTCGGCCCCCATAGCTGCTGCCAGGCGGGATTGACGTCCTGCATGCGGCCGTTCGGGTGGATGGCGGCGATGCCGAGCGGCGACTGTTCCACGATCCGCCGGTAGCGCGCCGAGAGTCCGGAGTGCGCCATCCTGAGGGCGGCCGCGGCCCTCGCACGTTCCTCCCACAGCACGCCCAGCCCGTGGAAGGTCAGCGCCATCACGCCGACGTAAACCTGCAGCGCGACGAGGCGCTCGCCGAGCGACAGCCGTTCGGCGGCGAAGGGACCGTAACCCTCCGCCGTGTCGACCGCCGTCAGCAGGACGACCAGGCAAAGCGCACCGCCGACACCGACCGGCCCGAACCGCAAGCTTCCCCACAGCAACACCGGGAACACGAGAAACGGCATCGTGATCGCCGTCGGCGGCACGCTGAAGATGACATCGGTGACGACGGCCACAACGATGGCGAAAGCCAGCGCTTCCAGCCAGTGGCGCAGGGGAATGCCGCCCGGCCGGAAACCCGTGATCACGCGTGCTACCGCGGGCGTCAGCACCACGGCGCCGACCGCGTCGCCCACCCACCAGGTGCGCCAGCCGTCGACGAAGCCCGGGGCACCCTGCGTCCACCACTCCGCCGCCACGGCACCGATGGCCGCCGCGATCGGCGCCGACACGAATACCACCACGACCGCCATCGCAAGGATCTCCGGCGCCCGCTCGAAGGTGAGCGGCGCCTTGAAGATTCTCCGGAGGATCAGCGCGCCGATGAGCGGCTCGCTCAGGTTGGCGATCACGAAAGCAAAAGACGCCGCGAGCGTCTGGCCGTGCACCTGGTCCGAGATGAAATTGGCGATGGCGCCCGCGAGCAGCAGGGGCGCCCACAGGCGGCGGCGTGCCGTGAGGAAAACCGCCAGCGCTATGCCGGCGGGCGGCCAGAACGTGCCACCGACGGTGGGTCCCAACGAGAGCGCGTACGCCAGCTCGGCCCCGATGAAATAGGCCACCGCGAACAGGCCCACGTGCAACAGGTCGCTGCGCACAAAGGAACGGGAGATTGCCGCGGGGGCGCCAGCCATGCTCTCAGCGCACGCGGAACCCGGCCCCCGTCCTGGCGAAACGAGACGCGGGTCTTGGCCGAAACATACGAAAGCTCCATCGCTGCGTTGCCGTCGGCCAGTGTAACCGCAAAGCGGCTGGTGGTGCCGCGTTAACAGGTGCCGCGGCGGAAGGGTGTTGCGGCGGTAGGGTCCTTCGCGGCCCGCGAGCCGCTCAGTCCACTTTAGTTTGCCCCAGGCACCCCCGCCGCCCGCCACCTGTTCACTTCGTTCCGACGCCGATGTTGACCGGGCTGGTCAGGACCGCCGTTCCGTTGCCGCCGGCGCGCTCGCGGACCATGCGTTCCAGCGCCTGCGGGATGGCGGCCGTCTCGGCATCCGCCAGGTCCAGGTGCGCGAGGATTCCGCGCACGATCGGGTTGCTGTTGACCAGCCAATCCCACATCGCCGCCCCGGTTGCGAACTCCAGTTGCTCTGTCGTCGTCTCCACGCGCACGTCGTGCAATCCGGCGGCGGTGAGCTCCCGCTGCAGCCTTTCCGGATCGCGGAGCTGGAACGGGAGCGGCGGCGGATCCATGGAAGGGCCGGTGAACCCCGGGCGCACCGAGCGCAGGGCGTCGAGGAAGAAAGCGAAGAAGTCGACCTCGCGCGGATCGCCGAAGGCCGTGACCAGCACGCGGCCGCCGGGTTTCGTCACGCGCGCCATTTCCGCGATGCCGCGCGGCATGTCGGGAAAGAGCATGACGCCGAATTGCGAGCCGGCGACATCGAAGCTGTCCGCGGGCAGGTCCAGGGCGTGCCCGTCCATCGCGCGGGTCTCGATGACGAGGCCCGCGGCCTGCGCGCGCGCCGCGAGCCGCTCCAGCATGCTCGGCGAGAGGTCGGTCGCCAGCACGCTGGCGCCGAGTCGCGCCGCGGGCAGGCCCAGGGCGCCGCTTCCCGCCGCGACGTCGAGAAAGCGCATCCCGGCGCCCAGCCCCGCGTGGCGCAGCCCGGCCTCGGCGAGCCGCGAGTGCGTGTTCGTGACGAACTCGTCGTAGCCGGCCGCAATGCCGTCCCAGGCCGAACGTAGCGCTTGTGGATCGGTTGGAAGCGCCGGCGAGGGCCGGGCGGCGGTTGCGGGCGGCGTGCGGGTACCGGTTTCGGCTGGCATGGCGGGCTCCTTCAGCGTGCAGGGAATGCGCTGCAGCCTACGCACGGGAAGGCGGCGCGGCTTCGGGAGAATTGCCCAGCTCGCCGCCCTGGCGCATGGGTAGTTCTACCCAAATCAGGCAAGGCCGTTTTCGTAGGCCCAGGCGGTTGCGGCCGCGCGCGAGGGCACGTCGATCTTGGTAAAGATGTTGCTGGCATGCCGATCGACCGTGCGCTTGCTGAGGCCGAGCTCGGCGGCGATGGCCTTGTTGCTCTTGCCGCGCGCAATCAGCCGCAGCACCTGCAGCTCGCGCGGGGACAGCTCGCCGCCCGGCAGGCGCGGCGGCGACCGCCGCAGGGCGCCGATGCGCGCGACGTCCGGCGCGGCGCCGAGCATCTCGTAAGCCGCTGCCGCGGCTTCGAGCTCCAGTTCCGCCGCCTCGTCGTCACCGACCTGGTGGCAGGCCAGGCCCATCGACTCGCGCGCGCGCGCCGCATGATACGGCACCTCCGCGTCCTGCAACTGGCGGAATGCGCGCCGCAGCGAGGCTAGTGCCGCAAACGCGTCACCGTCCGCGAGCGCGACCTGCCCCCTCGCGTGGGCGGCGAAAGCATCGAGCGCGAGCGAGGTGAAAAAAGCCGCCGTTTCTTCCAGCTCGAGGCAGCGGCTCCGCGCTTCGTCCAGCGCGTCGGCAGCGCACAGGATTTCGACCGCGGCCGGCAGCATTCTCACGCGCTGCAGGCGGTCGTCGGTGCTGCCGAGGGCGCGGCGGA
>CBFGSB010000235.1:0-4329 GCA_965651325.1 uncultured Chromatiales bacterium
CAGGGACGTGCTTGTGGCCGGCGCGGAAGGCCCCTCCCCCCGGCCGCGGCTCCGCGAGCCCCGGCCGTACCAGCGCGAACCACTCCCGGCAAAGGCTTCACCAACCCCGACCATAGCACCGCGCACCACTCCGGGCCGCGCCTGCGCCAGTCCTGTCAGCGCTTGATCGAATCGGGCAGCAGCCGTCGTGGACCTCCTACCGGGTTCTCGGGCACAGGCCGGTGGCGCCGAAGAAAAACTCGATCTCGCGCGCGGCGGTGTCGGGCGCGTCGGAGCCGTGCACGACGTTCTGTTCGATGCTTTCCGCGAAATCCGCGCGGATGGTGCCCTTCTCGGCATCCGCCGGGTTCGTGGCTCCCATGATCTTGCGGTTCTTGTCGATGGCGCCCTCACCTTCGAGCACCTGGATCATTACGGGCCCGGACGTCATGTAGCGCACGAGATCGTTATAGAACGGGCGCTCGCGGTGCACGGCGTAGAAAGCCTCGGCTTCGTCTTTCGTCAGGTGCGCCATGCGCGCGCCCACGATGCGGAGCCCGGCTTTCTCGAAACGGCTCAAAATTTCCCCGATGAGGTTCTTCGCCACTCCGTCCGGCTTGACGATCGACAGCGTTTGTTCAACGGCCATAGGTCCTTCCCTGTTGATTTGTGAGACGGCGGCAGGCCGCTGCCAGCCGCGAAAAGCGGCCGATTTTACGGAGCCGCGGGTGGCGAGGCAATGAACGCCGCTCCCGGCGGCGTCACACGCTGAAGCTCTCCCCGCAGCCGCATTCCCCGGTCACGTTGGGGTTGCGGAAGCGGAAGGCCTCGTTGAGCCCTTCTTTCACGAAATCCACCTCGGTTCCGTCGATCAGCTCCAGGCTTTTCGCATCGACGACGACCTTGACGCCGCGTTCCTCGAACACGACGTCGCCGGGATCGATCTCGTCGGCGTAGTTGACGACGTACGCGAAGCCGTTGCAACCCGTCTTTTTCACCCCGACGCGCAATCCCAGCCCCTTGCCGCGCGCATCGAGATAACCGCGCACCCGGTCGGCCGCGGGTTCCGTCAATGTAATGGCCATATCAGTCTTTGGTCAGGTTTGCCTGTCTTTCGTTCCATTATTGAAGCTTTCCCGGAGCTCGCGTGCGAGCGACCGGGCCGCATCTTCGAGCAACAGCAGGCGGCCCGTCTTCTCTACCGGCACCGCGAGGCGCTCCATCAGCGCCCGCACCTGCGGCGTGCGCAACGCGGTGACGGGCTGCCCTTCGACCCCGGCGCAAAACGCTTCGGCCGCCGCCACCAGGTGCGGGCAGCCAAAGGCGCGGAAGCGCACGGCAGCCAGCCGGCCGGCTTCCGTCGAAGCCGAGAGCTGCACCCGGCACCCGGCGGCGGATTCGGACGCCTCGGCGCACGCCACCCGGGAAGCGCCGGCCGGCAGGTCGCCGGCGTGCGCCGGCCGGGCGAACAGCCGCCGCACTTCCTCGTTGTAGCGGGCCCCGCCCATGAGGCTCAGGCCGCCGGTGCCGCGGACGCCTGCGGCATGATTGTACGCAAGTGCGCGACAGCTTGCGCGTAGCGCCGGCACGCAAAATCCACTTCTTCTGTAGTGGTTTCCCGGCCGAAGCTGAAGCGGATGGCGCTTTGTGCAAGCGCATCGCCGCGCCCCAGCGCGCGCAGGACATGCGAGGCTTCGCCGCTCTGCGCGTTGCACGCCGAACCGCGCGCCACGCAGAGCGGCTCCAGCGCAAAAACCAGGCTTTCGCCCTCGATCCCCGCAATGCTGACGTTGAGGATCCCGGGGAAAACGTGGTCGGGGCCGCCGTTCCTGACGACGCCTTCTATCGGCGCCAGCCCACGCCACAGCCGCTCGTTGAGCGCCTCGTAGTGCCGGAGGTCGGCGGCGAGACGCGCAGCGGCGATGGCGGCCGCCGCTCCCATGCCGACGGCCTGGTGCACCGGCAGGGTGCCAGGCCGCAGGCGCCGCTCCTGGCCGCCGCCGTACAGCAGCGGCTCGAGGCGGCATTCGGGACGCGGCGCCATGTAGAGCGCGCCGATCCCCTGCGGGCCGTAGAACTTGTGTGCCGTCATTGACAGCAGGTCCACCGGCAGCGCCGAGAGATCGAGCGGCAGCTTGCCGACCGACTGCGCGGCATCGCAGTGGAACAGCACGTTGCGCGCGCGGCAGCGCTCGCCGATCGCGCGAATGTCCTGGATCACGCCGGTTTCGTTGTTGACGTGCATGATCGAGACGAGCTGGGTGTCATCCCGGAACGCCTGCTCGAGCTCTGCAATATCGAGGCGCCCGTCCGGGCCGGGCGACAGCCACGTGACGTCGAAGCCCTGCCGTTCCAGCGCCGCGCAGGTGTCGGCAACGGCCTTGTGCTCGGTGCGCATGGTGATGAGGTGCCGGCCGCGGTGCGCCCGCAGGCGGGCCGCGCCGAGGATGGCGAGGTTGTCGGATTCCGTCGCGCCGGAGGTCCACAGCAGGTTGCCGGGCGCGGTGTGCAGCAGGTCCGCCAACTGTGCCCGGGCCCGCTCGACCGCCGCCTGCGCCTGCCGGCCGGCGGCATGCGCGGACGAGGGATTGCCGAAACCCGAGGTGCCCGACAGCCAGCGCTGCATCTCGTCCACCACGGCCGCGTCCGGCGGCGTGGTCGCGGCATGGTCGAGGTAAACGAGCTCGCGGGCAGCGCTCATTTCGTCCCCTGCTCGCCGGCCGGCGGCTCCAGCGACGCGAGGATGCCGCGCAGGATGTTGATCTCGTTCTGGTCGGGCTCGGCCCGCGCGAACAGGCGCCGCAGCCGGCGCATCAGGAAGCGGGGATTGTCGGGGTCCAGGAAGTGGCTGGCGGTCAGCACCCGTTCGAGGTGCACGTAGAAACGTTCGAGGTCGTCGCTCGTCGCCAGAGGAACCTCCCGTTCATACGGCACCACCGTCGAGCCGGTGCGCGCCAGGCGCAGCTCGTAGCAGAGAATCTGCACCGCCATCGCGAGGTTCAGGGAGCTGAACGCCGGGTCGGCCGGAATCGAGAGCAACGCCTGGCAATGGTCGAGGTCCTCGTTGGTGAGCCCGGATTTTTCCGGCCCGAAGACGACCGCGACGTCGCCGCTCCCGCTTTCCGCAACCAGCCTCTCCGCGCATTCGCGCGGGGCCAGTGAAGGCCAGTCGATGGTCCGGGCGCGGGCGCTCGCACCCGCGACGAACCGGCAATCCCGCAGGGCATCGGCCAGGTTGTCGGTCACGACGGCGGTTTCCAGCAGGTCTTCCGCGCCGGAAGCGCGAGCGGTCGCGTCCGCATGCGGAAAATACCGCGGCGCGACCAGCGTCAGGTCGGAGAGCCCCATGTTCTTCATCGCACGGGCGACCGCCCCGATGTTGCCGGGGTGCGTCGTGCCGACGAGGACTATCCTGATTGCCATTGCTCTGTCGTCATGTGCAGCTCGCGGGTCTGCTATTCTACCGTCCCCGCGGTTTTCCCTTCCGGCGCTTTCGGAAACAGCGAAAACCGCTCGCTCTTTCGACAACCTGACGGGGTCTTTGGATGCACGCACTGCTGAACGTCGCGGTGATGGCCGCGCACCGCGGCGGCGACACGCTCATTCGCAGCCTTAACAAGCTCGACAAGATCAAGGTGGAGCTGAAAGGACGCAACGATTTCGTCAGCGAGGTCGATCGGGCCGCCGAACGCGCGGTCATCGAAACCATCCACAAGCACTACCCCGACCATGCCATCCTCGCCGAGGAAAGCGGCGCCAGCGGCGACTCGGAGTATCTCTGGGTCATCGATCCGCTGGACGGGACCACCAATTACCTGCACGGCTTCCCGGTGTTCGCGGTCTCCGTGGCCCTGCTGCACCGCGGCCGGATCGAGCACGCCGCCGTCTACGATCCCATGCGCCAGGAGACTTTCACCGCGTCGCGCGGCAGCGGCGCGCAACTCAACGGCCATCGCATCCGGGTCAGCGGCTGCCGGTCGCTGGACCGGGCACTGGTCGGCACGGGCTTCCCGTTCCGTGACTCGAGCGGGCCGTCGCGACCCTATTTCGACATGCTGGAAAAGGCGATCGGCGCCACCGCCGGCGTGCGACGCCCGGGCGCGGCCGCGCTCGATCTCTGCTACGTCGCCGCGGGCCGCCTCGACGCGTTCTGGGAAATGGGCCTGAGCCAGTGGGATATCGCCGGCGGCGCGCTGCTCATCCGCGAAGCCGGCGGCATCGTCAGCGGCCTCGACGGCAGCGAAGACTTCCTGCACACCGGCCACGTCCTCTCCGGCACCCCCAAAGTCTACAGCGCCCTCGCGAAACTCTTCGCCCCGGATATCGCGACCTTCTTCGATCGGCGCTGAA
>CBFGSB010000236.1:0-4307 GCA_965651325.1 uncultured Chromatiales bacterium
GATCACGGCGCAGCGCAACTTCCAGGCGAACGCGCAGGTGATCTCGACGGCCGACGCGGTCACGCAGACGGTCATCAACATCCGGTAAGGCTTAGTGCCCTGCTGCGCCAACACGCAGCAGGGCGCCCGGCCCCGACCCGCGGACGCAAGCAATGGACAGAATGATTTACGTCGCCATGACCGGCGCGAAACAAACCGAGTTCGCGCAGGCCATCAACGCCAACAACCTGGCGAACGTCTCGACGACCGGGTTCCGCGCCGACCTGCACGCCTTCAGCGCAGTGCCGGTCGACGGTCCCGGCGTCGGCTCGCGGGTCAACGCGGTGATCGCGCCCTACGGCACCGACTTCTCGCAAGGTCCGGTCGCCGACACCGGGCGCGACCTCGACGTGGCGATCCAGGGCAGGGGCTTCATTGCCGTGCAGGGCGCCGGCGGGCGAGAGGCTTACACGCGCGCAGGCGCCCTGCGGGTGACCTCCGGCGGGATCCTGACCACCGGCGCCGGGGACCCCGTCATGGGGGAGGGCGGGCCCGTCGCGATTCCGCCCTACAGCAGCCTCGTGGTCGGCGCGGACGGCACGATCTCGATCCAGCCGATCGGGCAGGGGCCGGAGACGCTCGCCATCGTCGACCGCATCAGGCTGGTCGACCCGGACCCCGGACAGCTCGCGAAAGGCGCCGACGGGCTCCTGTACCTGCCGGAGGGTGAAACCGCCCCGGCGAGCGCCAACGTGCGGGTGACCGCCGGCGCACTCGAGCAAAGCAACGTCAACATCGCCCGCACGCTCGTGAACATGATCGAGCTGGCGCGGCGCTATGAAATGCAGATCAACGTCATCGGCACGGCGAAAGAGGATGCGGACGCCGCCGCCGAGCTGATGCGTATCGGCTAGCAAAGCTGATCGACCAACGGAGAAGACTAATGAGTCAAGCACTGTGGATCGCCAAGACCGGGCTCGACGCCCAGCAGACCCGCATGGCGCAGGTTTCGAACAACCTGGCGAACGTCAACACGACCGGCTACAAGCAGGGCCGCGTCGTTTTCGAGGACCTCCTGTACCAGGACGTCCGCCAGGCCGGCGGCCAGACCTCGCAGGACACCGAGCTGCCGACCGGCATGCACCTCGGCACCGGCGTGCGGGTGGTCGCGACCCAAAAGCTCTTTACCCAGGGCGCGATGCTGCAGACCGAAAACCCGCTCGACGTCGCCATCAAGGGTCGCGGTTTCTTCCAGGTGCTGATGCCGGACGGCAACCTCGCCTACACGCGCGACGGCACCTTCCAGCAGAACGCGCAAGGCGAGCTCGTGACGTCCAGCGGCTACGTCGTGCAGCCCGGCATCACGCTGCCGGACGGCGCACAAAGCATCACGATCGGGCGTGACGGCGTCATTTCCGTGAAGCTTGCCGGCCAGCCGACACCGACGCAGATCGGCAGCCTGGAAACGGTCGACTTCATCAACCCGGCCGGCCTGCAGCCGATCGGCGAGAACCTGTATCTCGAGACCGCGTCCAGCGGCACCGCGCAGGCCGGCACCCCCGGCATCAACGGCTTCGGCTCGCTGGTGCAGGGCTCGCTGGAAGGCTCGAACGTCAACGTGGTCGCCGAGCTCGTGAACATGATCGAGACGCAGCGCGCCTACGAGATGAACTCCAAGGCGATCTCGACCAACGACCAGATGATGCAGTACCTGAATAACAACCTGTAATCCACTAATAATGAATAATATGTTAACCATCTTCCCGGGGCGTTTTACGCCGGTTTGCCTCGCCGCGGCCCTGCTTTGCGCCGGCTGCGGCGGCATGCCGGAGCCGCTGGAGACCTACTCGCCGCCGATGCCCGTGCTCGAGGCCGCGCCGCCGACCGACGGTGCAATCTACCGGGCCGGCGGTGACGTGCGCCTGTTCGAGGACCTGAAGGCGAACCGCGTCGGCGATATCCTGACCGTGCGCCTGGTCGAGCAGACCAATGCCACCAAGAACGCGAATACGTCCACCGCAAAGTCGAGCGAGGCCTCGTTCACCAACCCGGTGGCGTTCGGCCGCCCGGTGACCGCGGACGGCGTGCCGATCGGCGAAGCGAGCCTCGGGGGCGAGACCACGTTCGACGGCTCCGGCTCCAGCAGCCAGAGCAACAGCCTGCAGGGCGACATCGCCGTCACGGTGGTTGCGCGTTACGCAAACGGCAATCTCGCGATACGCGGCGAGAAGTGGGTGACGCTGAACCAGGGTCGCGAGTTCATTCGTCTCTCCGGAATCGTGCGCCCCTACGACATCGCCCCGGACAACTCGATCCTCTCGGGCAAGGTCGCGGACGCTCGCATCACTTACAGCAGCAAGGGCGTGCTCGCGGATGCGAACCGCATGAGTCTCTTGTCGCGCTACTTCAACTCGGCCTGGTGGCCGTTTTAGGAACGGGTTACGCAATGTTCGTGAGCACGATTAAGTCTGGACGGCTGCGGCGCCTGTGCTGGGGCACGGTGCTCGCCGCCTCGATCTGTCAGCCCGCAATGGCCGAGCGCGTCAAGGATCTCGCGAGCGTCGCCGGCGTGCGCCACAACCAGCTCGTCGGTTACGGCCTCGTGGTCGGCTTGGACGGCAGCGGCGACCAGACCAGCCAGACGCCGTTCACCGTGCAAAGCCTGAAGAACATGCTGACGCAGTTCGGCATCACGGTACCGCCGGGGGTGAACCTGCAGTTGAAGAACGTCGCCGCGGTTTCCATCCAGGCCGAATTGCCGCCGTTCGTGAAGCCGGGGCAGACGATCGACGTCACTGTGGCTTCCGTCGGCAACGCCAAGAGCTTGCGCGGCGGCAGCCTGCTGATGGCGCCGCTGCGCGGCGCGGACGGCAATGTCTACGCCATCGCGCAGGGCAACCTGCTGGTCGGCGGCTTCGGCGCGTCCGGCGCGGACGGCAGCAGCGTCACCGTCAACATCCCGAGCGCCGGGCGCATTCCCAACGGCGCGACCGTCGAGCGGCCGGTGCCCAGCGATTTCCTGGCACAGGAATCCGTGGTGCTGAACCTGCACCGGCCGGACTTCACGACCGCCAGCCGGCTTGCGCAGGCGATCAACGACAGCTTGGGGCAAGGCACGGCCGAAGCGATCGACGCGGTGTCGGTGCGCATCGACGCGCCGGCGGCGCCTTCGCAGCGCACGGCGTTCATCGCGCACCTGGAGAATCTCGACGTCGATCCCGGGCAGGCGCCCGCGAAAGTCATCATCAATTCCCGCACCGGCACCGTCGTGATCAATGCGCACGTGACGGTGACCCCCGCGGCGGTCTCGCACGGTTCGCTCGTCGTCACGATCAGTGAGCAGCCGTTCGCCAGCCAGCCGGCGCCGTTCTCGCAGGGCCAGACCGTGGTGCTGCCCGACTCGTCGGTGGAGATCACGGAGGACGCGTCCAGCATGTTCCTGTTCCAGCCCGGTACGTCGCTCGACGAGATCGTGCAGGCCGTGAACCGCGTCGGTGCCGCGCCCGGCGACCTCGTCGCCATTCTCCAGGCGCTGAAGCGCGCCGGCGCGCTACGCGCGGAACTGGTCGTGATCTGAGCGCTCGCGATGACCGCCGCCGTTACCGATTTCAGCCAGTTCGCCGCTTTAAGGGCCGGTGCCGGGAGGCACGACCCGGCCACGCTCCGGGCGGTGGCGGGGCAGTTCGAGGCGCTATTCATCGAAACGCTGTTGAAGAACGTGCGCGAGGCATCGCTCGCCGACCCGATCTTCGGGCAAAGCGACCAGTACGACATGTATCGCGGCATCCTGGACCGGCAGCTGTCGGTGGAGATGGCGAGCGGCCGCGGGATCGGTCTCGCCGAGATGCTCGTGCGGCAGCTCGGTGGCGAGACCCACGCCGCAGCCGCGGACGGCGTACCGGCCGGCAGTGAATACCGGCTGCCCGCGCGTGCCGCGAAGCAAGCTGTCGCCGCGGCGGATGCTGCGGCGACGCAAGCGGACGCCGCCGGGGAAGCGGCCGCGGACGGGAAAGCTGCCGCGGCCGCGGAGCTTGCCCCTTCCGCAGACATTGCCGCTTCCGCGGAAGTTGCCTCGGCGCGGCATGCTTCCGGTGCACCGGGAGCGGCCGCGGCGACGGAAAAGCCGCCCGCCTGGTCGAGCCCGGTTGAGTTCGCCAGGGCCGTCTGGCCGCACGCGCTGAACGCGGCGCGGAAAATCGGCGTGGCGCCCGAGGCGATCCTCGCGCAGGCGGCGCTGGAGAGCGGCTGGGGCCAGCACGTCATGCAGCGGGCCGACGGCTCCAGCAGCTTCAACCTGTTCGGCATCAAGGCCGGGGCGGGCTGGCAGG
>CBFGSB010000237.1:0-4222 GCA_965651325.1 uncultured Chromatiales bacterium
AGGTAATAGGGTTCCGGCGGCGCGCCGGCTCCTTGCCCGGCCTGCTCACCTGCCGCCCCGGCCGCCCCGGAGACGGCCAGGCCGAGGGCAAGGGGAAGGACAAACGCAACAGCGGACCTGTTGACGAGTGAACGTATGACTTTTGCCCTCCTGCTTTTCAACGCGGGGCATGCGCCAGGCATTCGATCTCCACCAACGCGCCGAGCGCCAGGCCGTCCGTGCCGAAGGAACTGCGTGCCGGGAGCCGTCCCGGCTCGAAGTAGCTGACGTACACGCGGTTGAACTCGGCCCACTCCGACATGTCGTCCAGCATCACGGTGCATTTGAAGACGGCATCCAGGCTGCTGCCCGCGAACTCGAGCGCCGTCCTGATGTTCTCCATCGTCTGCCGCGTCTGCGCCGCGAGACCTTCGGGCAGGCTGCCGTCGGCACGCGCGCCGATCTGGCCGGACAGGTAAAGGACGTCACCGACGCGCACGGCCGGCGAGAACGGCGCGCGCGAGCCTTCGCGCGCGTGGTACTCGATGGCACCACGCTCGGCGGGTGTGCCGGCGCAGCCGGCTGCAAGCGCCAGCAGGCAGGTGCAGGTCGCGCGACACAGGAACGTTCTCATGCTTCAGGCTCCGCCAACGGCGGAGGCGTCGTGAACGGCTCGATGTCGAGTGCGCGGTAGATTTCGTCCGGGAAGTACACGACGCCTCCCTTGATAACCAGGCGCGGCCGCCGGATTGCGCGAATATTATCGGTGGGGTCGCCTGCGACGAGGAAGAAGTCCGCGAGCTTGCCCGCTTCGATGCTGCCCAGCCGGTCGTCGCGACCGAGGTGCCGCTCCGCACCAAGCGTGCCCAGCCGGAGCGCCTCGGCCGGCGACAGGCCAGCCTGCACGAACAGCTCGAGCTCGCGATGCACAGTGAAGCCCGTGCCGTCGTCGGTGCCCGGCAGCAGCCGGATGCCGTTCTCGTGCAAGAGGTAGAGCGTGTCGAGAATGCGCTGGAAGGCCTCGCGCCACCGCCGGTCGGCCTCGGGGGTCGCAACGTCGACGAAGCTCCGCTTGCGATAGCGCTGGTAGCCGATCGGCATGTGATCGAGATAAGCCTCATCGCCCGCCGCGACCTTCCCCGCGCGGCTCAGCATCAGGCGCTCCAGGATCACGGCGGTCGGGTCGTGGGCGATGTTCCCGGCCTTCATCAGCGCGATCGTGTCCTGCACCGCTTCTGAGTCGAGGTCGAGCTCCGCCGCGCGGATCATCGCGGTGAGCCTGAGCGGCGTGCGCGTGTCCTCGCCGGGCTCGAGCAGCCAGCCGAGCATGAGCTGGTTGACGTGTGCGATCTCGTCGTAGCCCGCGCGGATCACGGCGTCGGGCGTGGTGAACGCCGGCACGTGCCCGGTGACCGAAAGGCCCAGGCGATGCGCTTCGGCCGCCATCGCCGCGAGCCAGTCCGGGTTCATGGAGTTGTAGATCTTGATCTGCGGGTAGCCGCGATCCGCGTACCAGCGCACGGCTTCCACGGCGTCTTCTTGCGAGTCCGCCACGATGCCGAGGCGCGCGGAATACTCGCTCCGGCCTTCGATAAAGCCCGCCGGAGTGATCCTCGGCCCGGCGATCTCGCCCGCCTCGATCTGAGCCATGAGGCGCGGCAGGAAGTCGTTCCGGTTTCCCATGTCGCGGGTAGCGGTGACGCCGGCGGCGAGATAGAACAGGCCAGAGCGCAGCGAACTGTGGGAATGCATGTCGTGCAGGCCGGGGACGAGCGTGCCGCCCTCGCCGTCGATCACGACGCTTGCTCCCGTGGTAGCGTCCGCGCCAATGCGCGCGATGCGCTCGCCGTCCACCACCACGACCGTCTCGGGGCCGACTTTCCCGCTCTCCGGGTCGAAAATGCGAACGTTCTCGATCCTGAGCGGCACCGCGTAGCGATGTGCGAGCCGCTCCTGCAACGCACGCGCGTGCTCGCCTTCGAGCACGCGTCCCAGGGCGAGAATCTCTTGCTCCGCAAACTCGTAGCCTTCGCGCACGACGAACGAGGTGGCGCCAAAAGCGGCAAACAGCCGGTTGTCGGCGTCCAGCATGATGAAATCGGGGGCGAGGTCGACGCCGCCGATACGGTAGACCGTCACATCGACCCCGGCCTCGCCTTCGCCGATCGACAGCTCCCGGAGCTTCGCGAGCGACAGCGCGCCGGAAGGCAGCACGGGCAGGCTGGGCGACGGGGCCTGCAACAATGCGCGGGCATAGACACCGAGTGCCCAGGGGCTGCCGTCGTTCACGACGTAAAGCGGCGGCGACTCCGCGGCGACCTCGCCCGAGTCGGCCTGGCTCTTCCACGCCGCGCGCCCGTCCGCGAACCGGTAGGTTTCCTCCACCGAACCGCCCATCAGCGACGTGCCCTCGATTCGCCACGCGACCGGGATGCCGTGCGCGCCGGTCTCGATCACGGACTCGTGCTTCGGGCCGCGGCCGTTGTTGTCGACGTGATAGGTCACCCGCGTGACCGGCCCGTCGTGCGAGGCCGCTACATAGCCGACGACCTCGCCGTTGCTCACGACGGAGAGACGCTCTTGCGCGTTCGCAGCCGCTCCCCGTTCGGGCGCGTTCGCGGCTGCCGCACCCGCGAACGCGAGCAGCAGGGCAGCCGCCACCGCGCGCCCGGTCACGGCGACTCCCCGGCCACCAGGAGCTCGCGCAGGTCGGCCGTCATCGCCGCCAGCGTGTCCTCGACCGAGTAGGCCATGTGCCCGCCGTAGTAATACTCGAGCCGCGTCCGCTCCGCCGGCCAGCCCGACTGTCGCACCGCGTACGCCGCCGCACCGATCGTGGTCGACGTATCGTGGATGCCGTTGCCGACGAGCACGCGGAAATCGGGATTCTTCTCCATCGCGGTCGCGATCAGGTCCATGTAAGGCCAGTCGGAGAACGGGCTCGTCGCACCCCAGTCCCAGTCCTCGAGCCCGGCCACCGGAGACTTCGCGAGGTACTCGTCGCCCCAGTCCACGCCCAGAAATTCACGCCGGTATGGGCCGAACGCGTCGAGGTAAGCCGTCGCCACCACGCCCGAGGGATCGAACGCATTCCCGTCTTCGGTGACCGGCGCGGCATACCGACCGTCGTTCCGCCCGAGGATGAGGCTTTGCTCTTTCAGCAGCTCGGTGCGGTAGTGCTCCTTGGTGATGCGAAGGTCATGCGCGACGTAGAACTCCGCCGGAATCCCGCTCAGGTCCTCCAGCCGCTGCGCCACGCGCGCGCGTTCTCCGGCGGGCAAGCGGCTGCCCCGGAACAGCGCCTCCAAATACTGGGTGCGGGCGTAGTGTGCCGACTCGTCGAGGAGCGTTTCGAGCGAGCGGCCGTTGGCCTCGACCTTGCCGTGATAGAGCCCGAGCGCGGTCAGCGTCGGCAGCGAAACGGCGTAGCTCACGATATTGCCGCGCCGCTGCGAGAACTCGACGATGTTGAGCGCCTGCCCGAAAAGCACGACGCCGGCGAGCGAGCGGCCCGCGTCGGCGAGCTGGCGCGCTGTCTCGGCCGCCCGCATCGTGCCGTAGCTCTCGCCGAACAGCCACGCGGGAGAATCGGTTCTCCCGTTCGCCCGCAACCACTCGGTGACGAATGCGGCGGTCTGCTGCCCGTCGGCGACGACAGAGAAATAATCCTCGAGTGCCTTGCCCTCGACCGTACGGCTGAATCCGGTGCCCGCCGGGTCGAAGAACACGAGATCGGCAACATCGAGCACCGTGTAGGGATTATCCACGACCTCGAAGCGTTCGGGATCGGCGGAGAGATCGTCCGGAACGGCGACCCGCTTCGGCCCGAGCATGCCCATGTGCAGGTAGGCGGACGGCGATATCGGCCCGCCGTTGAACACGAACAACACCGGACGCTCGCGCGCCTCCCCGGCATTCGCCGCAACGTACGCCGTGCTCACGATCTTTGCCCCCGGCGCGCCGGAGGCGTCCGGCACGACAAGCTCGGATACGATTGCCGTGTACGCCACGGGCTCACCGTTGAACACGCCCTCGTGCTGCGACACCACGGGTGCCCGCACCTCGACGTCGCTTACCGTCCCCGGTGCCGGCGCCGCCGCGAACACGAGCAATGCGGCCAGTGTCGGCCGCAGACTGGATTCCCGCACGCTGTCCCCCTCGGTGTTTGTGCCTGTCGAGTTACGGACGATGCTAGGCAATCGCCAGGGCATAGGCTATGCCATTGGGACCGCCACTTCGGCCG
>CBFGSB010000238.1:0-4192 GCA_965651325.1 uncultured Chromatiales bacterium
ACACCGGCATCGCGGGCAGCCACGTGCGCAGCCTGAACTCGCACGGCATCGTCGCCATCCGCGACAAGGAAGTGAGTGCCGGCGACGTGGACCGCGTCATCGATGCCGCACGCGCGGTCGCGATCCCCGCCGACCAGAAAATCCTGCACATCCTGCCGCAGGAGTTCGTGATCGACAGCCAGGAGGGCATCCGCGAGCCGATCGGCATGTCGGGCGTGCGCCTGGAAGCGAAGGTGCACATGGTGACCGGCGCCGAAAGCGCGGCCCAGAACATCGTCAAGTGCGTACAGCGCTGCGGGCTCGAAGTGGACGACATCGTGCTGGAACAGCTTGCGTCGAGCTATTCGGTACTGACGGAAGACGAAAAGGAGCTGGGCGCCTGCATCGTCGACGTCGGCGGCGGTACGACCGACCTCGCGGTATTCCTCGGCGGCGCGATCCAGCACACCGCGGTCATCCCGATCGCGGGCGACCAGGTGACCAACGACATTGCCGTGTCGATGCGCACGCCGACCCAGTACGCGGAAGAGATCAAGATCAAGTACGCCTGCGCGCTCTCGCAGCTCGCGAATCCCGACGAAACCATCGAGGTCCCGAGCGTGGGCGAGCGCCCGCCGCGGCGGCTCGCGCGCCAGACGCTTGCAGAGATCGTCGAGCCGCGCTTCGAGGAGCTGTTCGGCCTGATTCGCGACGAGCTCAGGCGCTCGGGGTTCGAAGAGCTGATCGCGGCCGGCGTCGTGATCACCGGCGGCAGCGCAAAGATGGAAGGCGCCGTCGAGTTGGCCGAGGAGGTGTTCCACATGCCGGTGAGGCTGGGTGCGCCGCAGTACGTCGAGGGGCTTTCCGACGTCGTGCGCAACCCGATTCACGCCACCGGCGTGGGGCTGCTGCTGTACGGCCTCGAGAACATGCGCCGCCGCGGCCGCACGCGCGTGCCGGTGAGCGGCAACGTGGCCGATGTCTGGAACCGCATGAAAGCGTGGTTCCAGGGCCAGTTTTGAAGATTTGAAGACGCGATCGAAGCAGAGGGCCCGCAGGCGGGTAAATGAAAGCAGGAAAGAGAGCAGGGCGAAACAGACGACGGCACGAAAACGAGTGAGCAACCAGACACAACGAAATTCCGAGCGGAGGAACGCATATGTTTGAACTGATGGACGCCCACAGCCAAAGCGCTGTGATCAAGGTAATCGGGGTTGGCGGCGGCGGCGGCAACGCCGTTGCGCACATGGTCAACACCGGCATCGAGGGAGTGGATTTCATCTGCGCGAACACGGACGCGCAGGCGTTGAACAGCGCCCGTGTGCGCACGGCGCTGCAGATCGGCTGCAACATTACCAAGGGCCTCGGCGCCGGGGCGGATCCCGACGTCGGCCGGCAGGCGGCGATGGAGGACCGCGACCGGATTCACGAGGTGATCGAAGGCGCCGACATGCTGTTCATCACGGCCGGCATGGGTGGCGGCACGGGCACGGGTGCCACGCCGGTCGTGGCACAGGTGGCGCGCGAGCTCGGTATCCTCACGGTTGCCGTGGTGACCAAGCCGTTCCTCATGGAGGGCGCCAAGCGCATGGCGATCGCGGATCACGGCATCGCGGAGCTCGGCAAGTACGTCGATTCGCTGATCACGATCCCGAACGAGAAGCTGCTGACGGTGCTCGGTGGCGAAACGACGCTGCTCGACGCGTTCCGTGCCGCGAACCAGGTGCTGCAGGGCGCGGTCCAGGGCATCGCCGAGCTCATCACCCGGCCAGGCCTGATCAACGTCGACTTCGCCGACGTGCGCACGGTGATGTCCGAGATGGGCATGGCCATGATGGGCTCCGGCACGTCGTCGGGCGAGGACCGCGCGCGCGAAGCGGCCGAGGCCGCGATCTCGAGCCCGCTGCTCGAGGACATCAACCTCGCGGGTGCGAACGGCATGCTGGTCAACGTCACGGCGGGCATGGACCTGTCGATCGGCGAGTTCCAGGAGGTCGGCAACACCATCAAGGAGTTCTCGTCCGAGGAGGCGACCGTGGTGATCGGCACCGTGATCGACCCGGACATGGGCGACAAGATCCGCGTGACGGTGGTTGCGACCGGGCTCGGCCAGCAGGTCGCCAAGGCGAACGCCCCGATGCGGGTCGTCAGGCGGCCGGCGCCCCAACCGGCGGCCCCCGCGCCCGCGCCGGTGATGGAGCCGAACTACCAGGCGCTGGACAAGCCGACGGTGCAAAGGAAGCGTGCCGTGGGCGACGGGCTGCACGACGGCGGCCTGCAGGAGGAACTGCTGGATATCCCGGCGTTCCTCCGGCGGCAGGCCGACTGACCTGCAGGCGTTGCTCCGCTCACTCGCGCCTGCACCGGGGTTGGGGAAATGGGGAAAAGGCCCCATTTCCCCGCTCCCCGGGGCGACGCCGCCGGGCGACTACGGGAAGGGGCAGCCCTTTTCCCTTTTGAAATGAGAGGTTTCTTTGGTTTCAAGGTACCCGGTATGCTAATCTTGCGCGCCGATTTTATTCGGCACCCGTTCGTAAGCCTTTGAAACGCCGCTCTTTACCGCTTTGAAACGTTCCTGCCCGGTACGTGACTGACAGGGTTAACGCCATGCTGCGACAACGCACACTGAAGACGGCGATTCGCGCGACGGGCGTTGGCCTGCACACGGGCGAAAAGGTGTACATGACGCTGCGGCCGGCCCCGGAAAACGCCGGGATCGTGTTCCGGCGCGTCGATCTCGACCAGCCGGTCGATATCCCTGCGCACGCCGAGCTGGTCGGCGAGACGATGCTCGGCACGACGCTCATCAAGGACGGGGTCAAGGTCGCGACCGTCGAGCACCTGATGTCCGCTCTCGCCGGTCTCGGCATCGACAACGTAACCGTCGACCTCTCCGCTCCCGAAGTGCCGATCATGGACGGCAGCGCGGCGCCGTTCGTGTTCCTGCTGCAGTCGGCCGGCATCGAGGAACAGAACGCGCCGAAGCGCTTCATCCGCATCCGGCGCAAGGTCCGGGTCGAGGACGGTGACAAGTGGGCAGAGCTCACCCCCTTGAACGGGTTCAAGGTCAATTTCCGGATTGCCTTCAACCATCCCGTCTTCAACAAGCTTAGCCAGACCGCGTCCATTGATTTCTCGTCGACCTCGTTCCTGAAAGAGGTGAGCCGGGCGCGCACCTTTTGCTTCCTGCGCGACGTGGAGACGCTGCGCGGGCAGAACCTGACGCTCGGCGGCAGCCTGGACAACGCGATCGTGCTGGACGACTACCGAATCCTGAACGAGGACGGGCTGCGCTACGCGAACGAGTTCGTCATTCACAAGATTCTCGACGCGATCGGCGACGTCTATCTCCTCGGCCACAGCCTCATCGGCGAGTACACGGCGAACAAGTCGGGTCACGGCCTCAACAACAAGCTCCTGCGCGCGCTCATTGCCGACCGGGAGGCCTGGGAGGAAGTGACGTTCAGCGACCAGAAAAAGTCGCCGATCTCCTACGCAACGCCGGCCTACGCCTGACGGCGTTCAAGGACGCTCCCGATTTCTAATTACTGCAGGTGCGTGACGAAGAAATAGGCGAGTCCCAGCAGTACCGCCATCTGCCCCAGCATTGCGGTGTACATCTGGCGAGTGACGCTTCCTGCGCTGGCGTGGATTTCCGCCCTGAGCTCGCCGCGCAAATCGCTGATCCTGGATTCCAGCTCGCCCCGGAGGTCGGCACGCAGCTCCTTCATGTCCGCACGCAGGAGAACGATGTCGTTCTTCGTGGCCAGGACGTCCTTCGCGCCCGCAAGTTCGATCTCGATTGCGCGCACGATTGCCCGCGCCTGCGACGATGGCAGGTCGGCGCCTTCGAGCACTTCGAGGGACTCAGCTTGCATGGACATGAATCATAGCCCTCACGGCGACCTCACGGAACTGCAACTGTTCCAAAGAGCATAACCGCGGCGCCTGGTGCCAGAACCCTGCCTATTCCCCGGAAAAGCAGAGATATCGCCGCGAGCCGGAGCGCCGGTTCGGGTCCCCGTCCAGGCGCGGCGCCGCCGCTTCCGGGCCCCGTCCAGACACCACGGCGCCGCCGCGTCGGTCCAGGGTGCGTCTAGCGGTAGGCGACCTTGATGCTGACCCGCTCAACGGTCGCGCCGGCCGACCGGGCTTCCTGCATGAGGACGTCGCTCTCGAAGCGCAGCCGGGCCGCCCAGGCCGGCGAGCTGCA
>CBFGSB010000239.1:0-4190 GCA_965651325.1 uncultured Chromatiales bacterium
GTCGGCTTCGATGAGGGATCGGGCATCCTTTCGCTCGCGATTACCGCGCATCCGGATTTCGATGACACGCCGCTATTCGACGAGAACCAGGACGGCGATCCCGCCAATGACGGCGCGGACTGGCATTCCCACTGGGTGGTGCTGGTGGAGGACACAGCCTGCGGCGCAGGCCTCAAGGTGCGCGACGTGTCTCCCGGGGTAGACCTGCTTCCGGCCACCGCCCCTTATCTCCCGATTGCGCTCGACAGCCCGGGCATGAGCCCGATCCTCGACGGCAAGGTCGCGCAGATCACCGTGCCGGTGAGCGAAACCGAAAATGCGTCGTTCGATGCCGTGACCGCCGAGTTGCAGGTCAATGAGAATGGCGAAGCGCCGCTTCTCTGCGTGACTGGCGTGCACGACGTGGCGTCGGGAGATCTCTCCCTCCCGGGCCGAGTAACGGTTCAGGAACAATAGGCCCGGGCACGCGGCCGCCATAACTAGTGGCGCTGAGGGCTACAGTCATCTACCAACGGGGCCTTTGCACAGGTCGTGGACCGCGCTTGTGCAGAGGCCTACCCGCACATCCCTAGCGCTCGAGCGCAGTCGCGTCCGGTGAGGGCTCCGGTGCCGCCGCCTCCTGCGGCGGAAGCGCTTCGAATATCGGACGGAAGCGGTTGACCACGTCGCAGAAGAGATCGGCCGCGATCTCGGCATCGTAAGCCGCCGAGTGCGCGGAAGCTTCATCCCAGGTGAGCCCCGCCGCCTGCACGGCGCGTGACAGCACCGTTTGCCCGTAAGCGACGCCGCACAAAGTCGCCGTATCGAAGCTGCTGAACGGGTGAAACGGATTGCGCTTGATCGCGGTGCGCGCAATCGCTTCATTGAGGAACGCGAGATCGAAGGAGGCGTTGTGACCGACCAGGATCGCGCGCGTACAATTGTGTTCGCGAATCGCCCGCCGCACTTCCCGGAAAATGCGCTGCAGCGCGTCGCGCTCGTCGATCGCCGGGCGCAGCGGATGGTGCGGATCGATGCCGGTGATGGCGAGCGACGCCGGATCCATGTTCGCGCCTTCGAAGGGCTTGACGTGGTAACGGAAGGTTTCACCGCGCACGAGCGTACCCTGCGGGCCGGGCTCGATCAGCACCGCCGCAATCTCCAGCAGCGCATCGGTCTTCGAGTTGAACCCGCCGCTCTCGACGTCCACGGCGACCGGCAGGAACCCGCGAAAGCGGTTGCAGAGCAGAAGTCGGTCAGTCACGTGGGGCACCATAGCACAGGTACCTGGCGCTGCACCGGTTACAGCGCCAGGTCGGAATCGAGCAGGAGGTGCAGGGTGAAGCGTACGCCGAAGCCGGTGATTTCGGTGGGAATGTGCGCGAGGCCGCCCTTGCGCTTGGCGGCGCTCAGGTCGACGTGTATCCAGGGGATGCCGTCGGGCACGAACTCGTTCAGGAAGGCAGCGGCGAGAATGTGATCGCCGCCGGCGTCGGGCGTGCACTGCATGATGTCCGCGGTGTCGCTCTCCAGCTCGGACAGGAACTCCTTGTCCGCCGGGAACGGCCACACGCGTTCGCCGCTGTCGCGTCCTGTTCGTTTCAGCACCGGGTGAAAGTCGGGACGATTGGTGAACACGCCGGAATAACGGCGCGTGACGGCCGTGATGCAGGCGCCGGTCAGCGTTGCGTAATCGACTATCATCCCCGGCTTGTCGCGGCCGGCGAGCGCGAGCGTGTCGGCCAGCGCCATGCGGCCTTCCGCATCCGTGTGGATTACCTGGATGGTCTTGCCGTTCAGTGCCGTCACGACGTCCTGCGACTTGTACGCCGTCGGGCCCGTGCGGTTCTCGGTGATCGCGAGCCAGCAGTCGACGGCTTGCGGCAAGCCGAGCTCCGAGATCGCAAGCAGGGTGCCGACCGCCACCGCGCTGCCGCCCATGTCGATGTGCATGTCGACCATGGCGGGAAACGGTTTCAGGTTGGTGCCCCCGGTATCGAAGATGATGCCTTTGCCGACGAGCGCCAGGTCGGGCGCGGCGGATTTTGCCTGCGGGCGGTAGCGCAGCCGCACGATCGCGGCGCGCTCGTCGGCATTGCCCTGCGCGACGGCAAGGAAGGCGCCGGCCCCGAGCTTCCGGAGCTCAGGCACGCCGTATTTGCGAAACTCCCAGCCGTGCTCGTTCGCGAGCTCTTTCAGCAGGTCGATGTAGGCCGGCGCGTCCAGCTTGTTCGCGGGCAGCGCCGTCAGCCAGCGCGCGAGGTTGTTGCCGCGCGCTTCGGCGATGACCCGGTCGAGATCGAGCTTGTGATCGAATCCCAGCAGCCGGATGCTCCTGATCCGCGGCGGCCGCGGCTTCGACTTGAACTCGGCCAGCGGGAACGCCGCGGCGAGCGCGGCGGCGGCGAGGCGCCCGGCGATGACCTCGGCATCGGGCCCTGCGAAACCGGGCGCCCACAGCCCGATGGCACCGGCCTTCTCGGCAAGCGCCGAGCTTACGAGCTTGCGCGCGAAGCCGAGCTGTTCGTACGGGCTGGCATCGGCGGCCAGCGTGCCGATCGATATCCCCGTCTGCCGCTCGTTGGCCAGGCGGGTGGTGATAGCCGGAACGCGGCCCTCGGTCCGCCGCTTCATGAGCGCGCGAAGCTTCGCGCCCTGCGGGAGCTGGCGCCATACCGCTGCGCCCGGCTTCTCGGGCAGGCAGACCAGCAGGTGATCGAGGGCCGCGATCGTGCGGCCGGTCGGTGTCCCGGTCACCTGTGAGACCCGGTTGACGCTCTCCTTGTACTTCTCTGATAGCAGGCTCATGTCTGGTGCATCCCGTCACAAATCCTCGGCCGTTCTCGCGGCGCATTTTCATGCCTTGCAGCGCTACGGCCCCTTGCCATAGCGCTGCCGTTGCAGGTCGCCGTGCCTTGCCAGCCGCTGGAACCCCGGCGCACCACTGACCGACTCCTCGCGATCCGGCACGCTAGGCTGACCTTCGGGTTCCGCTAGGTCATAATACGCAACTCGAACACGATCTCGCCGCGCCGAATGCCGGCACGTCGCCACAAAATGGGCCTTTCACCGGCTCGTTCGGCGCCTGCCTTGTCCGGGCTCACGGCGATAAAAACCCGTTGGCAAGCGGCTCCCGATGGTAGCGGGCGCGCGGTTTTGTTCTGGATCGGCGCCTTAGCGTAGCATGCCTCGATCCGCCGGGGCGTTGATGCAAGTGGCAACCTGGATGGTTTATGAAAGAATTCAGCCGATTTGACGACATCGATCCGACGGAGACGCGCGAGTGGCTCGAATCCATCGACTCGGTGCTGCAGAGCAACGGGCCGGAACGGGCGCATTTCCTGCTGAACCAGATGATCGATTTCGCGCGGCGTTCGGGCGCCTACCTGCCGTACAGCCCGAACACGGCCTACCTGAACACGATCTCACCGGGCCGCCAGCCGGAATACCCGGGCGATCGCTCGATCGAGCGGCGCATCGAGTCCTATATCCGCTGGAACGCGATGGCCATGGTGGTGCAGGCCAATCGCAAGAGCTCGGGGATCGGCGGGCACATCTCGAGCTACGCGTCGTCGGCCACGCTCTACGAAGTCGGCTTCAATCATTTCTGGCGCGCGCCGACGGAAGACCACGGCGGCGACATGATCTACATCCAGGGACACTCGTCGCCCGGCATCTATGCCCGGGCCTATCTCGAAGGCCGCCTGGACGAAGCGCAGCTCAATCGCTTCCGGCGCGAAGTCGGCGGCGGCGGCCTGTCGTCCTACCCGCACCCGTGGCTGATGCCGGATTTCTGGCAGTTCCCGACGGTGTCGATGGGCTTGGGGCCGATGATGGCCATTTACCAGGCGCGCTTCATGCGCTATCTCGAGCACCGCGAGCTGATCGAACCTTCGGACCGCAAGGTCTGGGCTTTCCTCGGCGACGGCGAGATGGACGAGCCGGAATCGGTGGGCGCGCTGACCCTGCCGGTGCGCGAAGGCCTCGACAACCTCATCTACGTCGTCAACTGCAACCTGCAGCGCCTCGACGGGCCGGTACGTGGCAACAGTTCGATCATCCAGGAGCTCGAAGCGGAGTTCGGCGGCGCCGGCTGGAACGTGATCAAGGTGATCTGGGGCTCGCGCTGGGACCCGCTGCTCGCGCGCGACCATCACGGCATGCTGCGGCGCGTCATGGAGGAATGCGTCGACGGCGAGTACCAGAACTTC
>CBFGSB010000240.1:0-4173 GCA_965651325.1 uncultured Chromatiales bacterium
ATCGAGCTCGAACGGCAGCGGCGCGTGGAGTCGCGACCGCAATCCGGCTATTACGTCCGCGGCCTCGCCGGCAACGAGCTGGTGCTGCCGGCGCCTAAGTTCCGGCGCGATGCAAAGCCCGTGGCCGTCGGCTGCTTGAGCCTCATGGACCGCGTGTTCGACGGCGTCCACCAGCCGCACGTGCTGCCGTTCGGCATCACCAATCCCTGCATGGCGAAATCCGCCGCGAAAGCGCTGCACCGCACCATGAAGCGCGTGATGGCGCGCGCCGAGGAACGCAGTCTCGGCTATGCGCCGGGCCTCGGTGAGCCGACGTTGCGGCGGCAGATCGCGTACCGCTATTTCGACACCGTCGGAAGCCCGGTCGAGCCGGACGACATCTGCATTACGAACGGCGGTCAGGAAGCGTTGCTGATCGCGCTGTCGGCGGTGGCGTCGAAGGGCGACGTCATCGCGGTGGAATCTCCGACTTACCATGGCCTGCTCGAGCTCATCGATTGCCTCGGGATGCTCGCGATAGAGGTCGAGACCTGCCCCGAGGAAGGCCTGCAGCTCGATGCGCTCGAGAAGACGCTGGATGCGCACCCGGTGAAAGCCTGCATGTTTTCCACGACGCTCAGCAACCCGCTCGGTGTCAGCATGGCTGACGACAAGCGGGAGGCGCTGGTACGGCTGCTGGAGGAACGTGACGTGGCGCTGGTCGAGGATGACGTCTACGGCGAACTCCTGTTCGACGGGCGCCGGCCTACACCCGCGGCGTTCCATGCGCAAAAAGGCCGCATGCTGACCTGTGGCTCGTTCTCGAAAACGGCGGCGCCGGGCTACCGGATCGGGTGGATCGTGACCGGCGGCTACCGCGAACGCATCAGCTCGCTCAAGCGATCGTACTCCTGCACCTCGGGGCTCTTGCAACAGCTCACGCTGGCGGAGTTCCTCGCCAGCGGCGACTACGAACGCTATCTCAAGACGCTGCGCCCGGTGCTGCAGTGCAATGCCGAGCGGATGGCGGCGGCGGTCGCCTGCCACTTCCCGCCGGAAACGCGGACCTCGAAGCCGGTCGGCGGGTCGGTGCTGTGGCTGGAACTGCCGCAAAACGTCGACGGCGTGGCCCTGTTCGAGCGGGCTATCGCGGACGGTATCAGCATCTCGCCGGGCGGCATCTTTACGCCGGGCAACCGTTACGGCCATTGTATCCGGCTGAGCTTCGGTCACCCGTGGACCGACGAGGTCGAGCACGGGCTGCAGCGGCTGGGCAGCATGGTTTGCGCGATGGCGGGCCGCGACTGAGGATCTTTTTCCGCAAATCGCGACGCGCTGCCGGTTTGCGTCTTTTATCCGGGCGGGAATTGGCCTATAACTCGCGCCTTTCGTCCCGCCAATTCTTCCGCCCATGATTCGTGCCATTACGCCCATTGCCGCGCTGCTGACCGGGGTCGCGATCCTGCTGATCGGCCAGGGCCTGCAGGGCACGCTGCTGCCCGTGCGCGCGACGCTGGAGAATTTCTCCAACGTGGCTATCGGCGGCTTCGGCGCGACCTATTTCCTAGGATTTGCGCTCGGCGGCTGGTGGGGGCCGCGGCTGGTGCAGCGGGTCGGGCACGTGCGCGTGTTCGCCGCCATGACGGCGCTGGCGTCGGTCGCGCCGTTGCTGCACGGCATGTGGATCGACCTGGCCGCGTGGATCGTGCTGCGGTTCATCACCGGGTTCTGCTTCGCGGTGCTTTACATCGTGATCGAAAGCTGGCTCAACGAGACGGCGACCAATGACAACCGCGGCAAGGTCTTCTCGGCCTACACGCTGATCAACATGACCATGCTGGCCTTCGGGCAGCAGATGCTGCTGCTGGACGACCCGTCGCTCATGACGCTGTTCGCGCTGTCGTCGGCGCTGGTGTCCCTGGCGGCGTTGCCCGTAGTGCTGTCGACGGCGCCGGCGCCCCGAACGGTGGAGACGACGAAGCTGGACATGGCGCGCCTGTACCGGACTTCGCCCGCCGGCATGCTCGGCAGCCTCGCGGCGGGTTGCGCGAACGGCTCGTTCTGGTCGCTGGCCCCGGTGTTCGCCATGGCGATGTCGGGAGACGTCACCCTCACGGCGTGGTTCATGACGGCGGGCGTCATCGGCGGCGCGGCGAGCCAGTGGCCGCTCGGGGCGTGGTCCGACCGCATCGACCGGCGCTACGTCATGGCGTTGTGCGTCGCCTGCGGGGTGGCGGTGTCTGCATGCATCCTGGTTTTCGGCGATAGCCTGACCCCCGGAGCCCTCATCCTGCTCGGCGGTCTTTGGGGTGCCGTGGCATTTCCGCTCTATTCAATCGCCGTCGCGCATTCGAACGATCACGCGGAGGAAGGTGAGTTCGTCGTCGTCTCGAGCGGCCTCCTGCTGATGTACGGCCTCGGTGCCGTCGTCGGTCCGCTGGTCGCATCCGGCCTGATGCAGGTGATGGGCGCCGGCGGCCTCTACGCCTTCACCGGGGCCATCCACCTGGTCATGCTCGTCTACCTCTTCATCCGCCGCTACCGCCGCTCCCCTGCCGCGGACGAAGAACACATCGCCTTCACCGAAGCCCTCACCGCCGCCCACACCGTAAGCATCGCCCCCGCCCACGACCCGGATCCCGGGGTCGGACCAACGTAGGTCTTTGATATGCAATCTAATTGATCCAAAAACGGCCGCAAATTCAGCCTTAATCGGCCATTTGCGGGCCAGAAATGGAGCTTTTAGACGACCAGTTAAACGTGCGAATTTCCGGGTAAAATTGGCCGATTAGGCGCGATTCCGACCGTTTTCTTAACCTCGTTTCTCCTGCTTTCAACGTGTTGCGTTGGTCCGACCCCTTTAAGCGGGGGTTCAGGTTGCGGGGCGTAGCATTTCTGGCAGGATGGGGGTCGGAGAGTCGACATGAACAGGGTATTCAGGCGAGTCGGGCAGTGGGCCGCGTGCTGGGGGTTGCTGGCGCTGGCGGGGATTGCCTGGGCCCAGGTTCCGGTGGACGCGGACGGCAATCCGCTGGAGGCCGAAGCAATCGGCGAGGCGGGCGATGCCGCGGATCCGCTGCTCGGTGACGACGAGCTGCAGGCGCTGGTCGGCCCCATCGCGCTGTATCCCGATGACCTGCTGGCGATCGTGCTGCCGGCATCCGCCTACCCGCTGCAGATCGTGCAGGCCGCGCGCTTCCTCGAAGACCTCGAAAACGACGACAGCCTCGAGCCGGACCCGAAATGGGAGGAGTCCGTCGTCGCCCTGCTCAACTACCCCGAGGTCATCGAGATGATGAACGACGACCTCGAGTGGACCTATGCGCTCGGCGAAGCCGTGGTGAGCCAGCAGGCGGACGTCGTCGCCGCGATCGAAGCATTCCGCGATCGCGCATACGCCGCCGGCAATTTGAAAAGCGACGATCGCCAGACCGTCAGCCGCAACGACGGCGTCATCGAGATCGCACCGGTTGCGGAAGACGTCATCTACGTTCCCTATTACGAACCGGAGCGGGTCGTCGTCTACCAGACGACGCCGGTATACCACTATTACCCACGGCCGTACCCGGTGTACTACTACCCGTACCCGAGCAACTATTCATTCTTCTCGGGTTACTTCTGGGGCGTGACGACCGCGTTCCGGATCGGCTGGTATACCGATCACCTGCACGTGTTTCACCACAGTTACCTGGGACACCCCTACTACGGCCGCCCGTATTTCGGGCATTGGTACCGGCGCCCCAGCATCGTCGTTTACAACCGGTACTACGTGAACAATCACGTGCACCGGCCGCCGCATCACCAGCGGGACGGCGACTACTGGCGTCCGCGGCGGCACAGCGGCGGGCTGATCGAACGCAACCGTTACCGGGAGTTCTACTACTCCGACCGCCGCCGCGAGCGCTCGGAAGAAGGCTACCGGAATGCGCGTGAAGCCCGGCAGATCGTCAACGGCCGCGATCGCACACGGCCCGGATTCAGCGGCAACGCGACCCGACGCACGGACAGCGAGCGAAGCTTCGCACGCCCGCGATCGGGTGACACCGCCGGCCGCGTGGCCGAACGGAGCCGTTCGGATGACGACACCATCCGGTTTCGCCCGCGCGAGCGGGCCGATGCCGTCCGGCGCGGCTCCGGCGAGGACCCGGCGATCCGCTTTCGACAGCGGCCCGAGCGCATCGAAAGAGCCGCGCC
>CBFGSB010000241.1:0-4164 GCA_965651325.1 uncultured Chromatiales bacterium
CGAACGCTCTTGTTCATTCCGGGCCCCGCAACGTTGTGATCCGTTCTCCTGGCCGACAGGGTGCAACATTTTCTCTCCAATTTGAATGCGGCCGTGCAGGGTCCGCGATGCGCGCGGCAGGTAGCACACGCATGGCGGGTACCCACGGGCGATACGCTATCCTTCTCCATATGCCCAACACGCCGAAAAAACGCGGGCCTTTCGGGAGCCTGCTGCGTTTCCTTGCAATCTTCGCGATCGCTTTCGTGCTGCTCAGCGTGCTCCTGGTCCTGCCTTTCCGGTGGGTCGCGCCGCCGGTAACCTCGTTCATGCTGCAGGACGACAGCGGCCGCATCCCGGTGACCTACCGGTGGGCCGATTGGGCCGCGCTCGGCGACTCGGCCGCGCTGGCCGTAGTCGCGGCGGAAGACCAGAAGTTCGCAGAGCACTTCGGGCTCGACTTCGCCTCGATCCAGGCTTCGGTGATGCAGTACCGGGAGGGCGGAAGCTTGCGCGGCGCCTCGACGATCACGCAGCAGGTAGCGAAGAACCTGTACCTGTGGCCGGGCCGGAGCTTCCTGCGGAAGGGACTCGAAGCCTGGCTCGCCCTGCTGATCGAGGCGACCTGGCCGAAACGGCGCATCCTGGAGGTATATCTCAACATCGTCGAGCTGGGGCCGGGCCTGTACGGCTTTCCGGCCGCGAGCGAGCAGTATTTCGGCACGGCCCCCGCGCAGCTCACGGATGCGGAGGCGGCCTTGCTCGCCGCGGTGCTGCCGAACCCGATACGCTTGCACGCCGACCGCCCCTCCGCCTACGTGCGCGGGCGCCAGCAGTGGATTTACCGCAATATGCAGCGCCTGCGGCGCGAGAGCTGGATGATCCGGGTCGAGTGATCCCGCGCGATCAGCGCGGATCGGCGACGCCGAGCACTTCGCGGGCGTATTCCCTGACCGTGCGCAACCTGAGCGGGAATTTTTCGAGCGTCGACGTCATGGGGATCGCATCCCCTTGCGCGCAGCCGAGCATCAGCGCCGCAAAGACCTGCTGCATCGGGTCCGCCGACGCGGCTTCCGCCCGCAGCGCTTCCTCCGGTACCTCGCGAATCTCGAACGGCCGCCCGCCTTCCTCTTCGAAGATACGGATCACGTCGCGCGTACTCAGCGCCTCCGGCCCGCCCAGCTCGATCGTTGCATTCCGCGCTGCCGGACTGTCCAGGCACAGGACGGCAAATGCCGCCACGTCGGCAAGCGAGATCCAGCTTATGCCGTTCTCACCCGAGCCGTAGACGGTGACGCTGCCGTCGACGTAATCGAACCCGAGCGCCGGGCTCAACCAGGCCTCCATGAAGTAACTCGGCCGCAGGATCGTGTAGGCCATCCCGCTCTCGCGCAGGTGCTGCTCCACGCTGCGCTTCGCATGGGTCAGCGGGTCGTCCGCGCCGATCCCGCCGGAGAACGAAACGTAGACGAAGCGGGAGACTCCCGCATCGCGCGCCGCCGCGACCAGGTTCTGCTGGCCGCGAAGGTCGGTGCTCTCGATATCCTCGCCCGGCTGCCGCGAACGTGTCGCGGAGGCCGTCGAGATCACAGCCTCGGCGCCGCGGCAAGCGGCGTCCAGCGCTGCGCGATCGGCCAGGTCGCCCTGCACCGGCTCGACCTGCCATTCCCGCAACAGGGAGACGACCTCGGGGTCGGACGTGGCGCGAACCAGGCCGCGCACCGCCCGGCCGTCGGCGGCCAGTCGCCGGCAGATTTCGCGCCCCAAAAATCCGGTGGAACCCGCAACGAGCAGCATCGCGCCTCCCAACTCCCACAATTGATCCGAAGCTTAACCCGCATCTCTCACCGATTGCAGAGCTCTCGCTTGCCTTGGCCCCGCGCCGCGAACCGCCGAGGTATGCGGATCAAAAAAGCAGGTAGATGCCACCTGCCAGCATGGCGAGCCCCGCGCCGCGCGCGACCCAATAGCCGAGGCCGTGCAGTTTCTCCAGCAGCACGATGGCGGCGAGCGCGGCAATCCACACCAGGTTCATCACCCCGCCTACGAACAGCAGCAGCATCAGCGACCAGCAGCAGCCCACGCAAAAAAAGCCGTGCTCCATGCCCATCCGCAGCGCACCGCCGCGTGTTTTGCGCCAATGCGACGAGAGGAAGCTCACCGGCGAGCGGCATGCCTGCAGGCAGCGGTTCTTCCAGGGTGAAAACTGGTACAACCCGGCGACGACCAGGAAGATGCCCGAGAGCGTGCTGGTCGTGCTCCACAGGGTCATCCGGTGCACGAGGCCCGATTGCTCGAGTGCAAAGTGCAGGCCGGTCGCGAACGCGCTGAACAGGAGCCATGCCAGCAGGTAGCCGGCAGCGAAGGCCGCGGTGGGCACCACCGGCGAGAGATCCCCACCGCTTTCCTGGCCGTGGCGGTAAACCCGCGCGTACAGCAGGATCATCGGCGACGCGCTCGGCACCATCATGGCGATCATCATGATCCACCACATGAGCAGCATGACGACCCAGTAGGCCGCGTCCCAGGGCGCGGCGCCGGCGGCGCTCATCGGCGGCGGCGGGAACTGCCACGTGGTCGTCGCGGCGATGCTCATCCCGGTGCCGGAGCCGGCGAGCAACCAGGCCCAGGACAGGAGGCACAGCGCCAGCAGGCCGCCGACGACGATCCAGCGATCGCGGCGCAGCAGCTCTTCGGTAACGGAACCGCCGGTCATCCGTCAGGGAACACGGGGCCTGGCAAGGCCCGGGCGAAAGACGTTGTCGTCTTGTGCACAGGACCCTATGCGGCGGTTTTGACCACCCCGTGGTTGTTCAGGTGTATGTGCGCGAACTGCGCGTAGCTGTTCTCGAACGCGGTCTTCACCGGCCCGGTGCTCTTCGACGTCGCGCTGCCCATTTCCGCCACGTGGTACTCGAATCCGTTCGGCAGCTCGATGCGCGCGCGGTGCTCGGCGCCGGTGACCGGGTTCGTGATCGGCTCGCCGCGGCCCTCGATCAGGCCTGCCACCGACAGGTGGCCCCGCCGCGCCTCAACGTCGACCTCAAGCGTGATCGGCTCGAACGCCGGATCGGCAACTTCTGCCAGCGTGGTGGCAAAGACGGCCCAGACGGTGGCGCCCGGCTCGGTTTCCCCGCCGCCCAGGATAGTCAGGAGTGCTGCGCGCTGTGCTTCGTTCGCGCGCTCGTCAATGACCATCCACGCCCGGCCGCCGCCTTCGTGAATGGCCCCCGGCCAGCAGAGCACACCGGCCGCGTTCAGCCCGTCGAGCTTCGTATCGCCGAAATAGCCCTTCTTGATCCTGAATCCCACAACGGCCTCGCACGCGCCGTGCGTCGGCCGCGCGTTGAACTGGCACGGACAGCCATATGCGCAGTTGCAGGTGACCATCTCGTCCGCTTCGATTTCCCAGGGTGTCATACAACCTCCTGAACAGCGTTACGTTCTCTGAGACGCGATCCATCGCCCGATTTTTCGTTCGAGCAGGTCGAGCGGCAGCGAGCCGTCCTCGAGCACCGCGGTGTGGAAGGCCTTGATATCGAAGCCGCCTCCCAGCGCGGCCTCGGCCCGATCCCTCAGTTCCCGGATCTTCAACTGGCCGATCTTGTAGGCGAGTGCCTGGCCCGGAATCGCCATGTAACGCTCGGCCTCGCTCACGGCACGCGCTTCTTTCACCGCCGAATTGGCATACATATAGTCGAGCACCTGCTCACGCGTCCACCCCTTGCTGTGCAGGCCGGTGTCGACCACCAGGCGGATGGAGCGCCAGAGCTCGGCGTTGAGCGCGCCGAAGTACTGGTACGGATCGGTGTAGACGCCGAGCTCCTTGCCGAGCGTCTCCGCATAGAGTCCCCAGCCCTCGGTGAAGGCCGTGTAGCCCCCGAAGCGGCGGAACTTCGGCAGGTCTTCGAGCTCCTGCTGGATGGAGATCTGGAAGTGATGACCGGGGATCGCCTCGTGCAGGAACAGCGATTCCATGGCCCACTTCGGACGGGCCTTGATGTCGAACGTGTTCGCAAAGAAGACGCCGGGCCGCGACCCGTCCGGCGAGCCGCGCCGGTAGGAGCCGCCGCTCGCGGATCGCTCCCGGAACGGCTCGACGGCACGCACCTCGAAATCCGTCTTCGGGAAGACGCTGAACAGCTTCGGGGTCAGGCTCTCGATGTGGTCCGCCATGTCGCGGTA
>CBFGSB010000242.1:0-4140 GCA_965651325.1 uncultured Chromatiales bacterium
CTTGTGCCTGTACTCTACGGTCCCACTGCTATTCCCACGGATTGAGATGAGCAAAGCGGAGACAGGGGCGCGCGGGCGGGCGCGGGAGCTGCTGGTGCAGGCGTTGTACCAGATGCAGGTCGCCGGGCATGACCGGCGGGAGCTTGCGGCGCAGTTCCGGGAGCGGCGGGATTACGAGCGGGTGGATCGCGAGTTTTTCGATGAAGCGCTGCGGGCGATCGTCGACGGGCAGCGCGCGCTGGAGGAGGGGGCCGGCGAGTTTGCCGACCGGCCGCTCGCGCAGCTCGATCCGGTGGAGCGGGGCATTCTCCTCCTCGGGTTTTACGAGCTGCGGGAGCGGCCGGAGATTCCCTACCGGGTGGTCATCAACGAAGCGGTGAATCTCGCGAAGCGGTTCGGGGCGGAGGACGGGCACAAGTACGTCAACGCGGTGCTCGATCGCGCGGCGCGGGCGATCCGCCCGGCAAGTGAACGTACGAGCCGCGACGGTGGATGAGTTCGAGCTGATTCGCCGCTATTTCGACCGGCAGGGCGCGCCGCACGGCGTGCTGGTCGGTATCGGCGACGACGGGGCGGTGCTCGAGCCGTCGCCCGGGCGTGCGCTGGTGGCCGTCGTGGACACCCTGGTCGAGGGCGTGCACTGGCCGGCGGCGCTGCCGCCGGCCGACGTGGGCTTCCGCGCCGTCGCGGTGAACGTATCGGACGTTGCGGCCATGGGCGGCTGGCCGCGCTGGATGACGCTCGCGCTGACCCTCGCGGAAGCCGATGAGCGCTGGCTGGGCCAGTTTACCGCCGGCCTGTTCCAGGCCGCGGAGCAGTTCGGCACCGTGCTGGTCGGTGGCGACGTGACGCGCGGCGCGCAAACGGTCCTGAGCGTGCAGGTCACCGGTGAAGTCGATCCGAAACACGTGCTCACGCGCGCGGGCGCGAGTCCCGGCGACGGCCTGTACGTCACCGGGACCACCGGCGACGCGGCCGCGGGCCTCAGGCTGCTGGGCGCGCGCAGCCGGGAAAGCGAAGCCGACCGGGAGTACCTGGTCGCGCGCTTCGCCAGGCCGCGCGTGTCGCTGGACTTTGCCGTTTCAATTGCGCGCATCGCGAGCGCCGCGATCGACGTGTCGGACGGACTGTACGCGGACGCGGCCAAGCTGCTTGCGGCAAGCGGCGCCGGCGGCGTCATCGACACGTCGGCGCTGCCGGTATCCGGCGCCCTGGCACGCCTGTACCCGGATACTGAGCGCCTGCCGCTGCTGCTCTCCGGCGGCGACGACTACGAGCTCTGCTTCACGGCCGACCCGGCGAACGAAGCGGAAATCCTGGAAGCCGGAAAGCGGCACGACGTGCGCGTGACGCGCATCGGCCGGGTGAACGATGGCGACCGTCTCGCGGTTTTTCGCGACGGCACGGAGCTCGAGCACTCCGATCCCGGCTACAGGCATTTTGCATGAGTGCAAAGGACGCGCGCCCGGCGGCTACCGAGGTGCGCGCAAAAGTACTGCGCGACCCGCTGTTGTTCGCCGCTTTCGGCCTCGGCAGCGGCCTGGCACCGGTCGCGCCCGGCACGTTCGGCTCGGTTCTCGGGGTGCTGCTTGCCTGGGCGCTGGCGGGTGCGGCGCTCGAGCTCCGAATCCTCGCCGGCGCAATTCTCGTCGCCTCGGGCTTCCTCTTGTGCGGTGCCGCCGCCCGTCGCATCGGGGTCCGCGATCATTCCGGCATCGTGCTCGACGAGATCGCCGCCATGTACCTGGTCCTGCTCTTCGTACCGCTGTCTATCCCACTGTGGATAATCGCTTTTTTGCTGTTCCGGCTGTTCGATATCTGGAAGCCCTGGCCGATTCGGGACCTGGATCACAGACTCTCCGGAAGCCCCGGAATTATGCTCGATGACCTCGCAGCCGCTCTTTACGCCGTGTTCGTTCTTCGCTTGGGCGGGTGGCTAATGTAGTCCGGAAGAGATATGTCCTCCAGCGTTACCGAACTGAAGCGCTCGCCCGGCGTGCCGGAGAAGATCGGCAAATACGTCATCATCAACAAGGTGGGCAAGGGCAGCACCGGTACGGTCTACCTGTCACACGACCCCTACTATCGCCGCGACGTCGCGATCAAGGTCTACAACCTCGAGGAAGACTCCGACCCGGACCGTGCGCGCGTTTCCCGCAAGATGTTCTTCAACGAAGCGCACATGGTCGGCATGCTGCAGCATCCGAACATCATGCCGATCTATGACGCGGGCGAGGAGGCCGGCAAGTACTACGTCGTTACCGAGCACATCCAGGGCGCCCGCACGCTGGCGGCCTACTGCCGGCCGGACAACCTGCTGCGCGTCGACGACGTGGTCGAGATCATCTACAAGTGCGCGAAAGCCCTGCACTACGCCCACGGCCGTGGCGTGATCCACCGCGACATCAAACCCAGCAACGTGATGCTGACGACGGACAACGACGTCCGCATCATCGACTTCGGCATCGCGATCGTGAACGGCTCGGAGATTTCGCGGATCGAGGGCATCGCCGGGTCACCCAGCTACATGTCGCCGGAGCAGGTGCAGTCCGAGGAGCTGACTCCGCGTTCCGACATCTATTCGCTTGGCGCGGTGCTGTACGAGCTCTTGACCGGCTTCCGGCCGTTCCGCGCCGACAACCTTTCCAAGCTCCTGCACCAGATCGTGTACGCGACGCCGCCGCCGATCCACACCTACCGCAACGACCTGCCCGAAGAGCTCGAGAACGTCGTGGCGCAGTGCCTCCAGAAAGACCCGGGCAAGCGCTGCCCGAGCGGCAACGTCATGGCGGCGGACCTGACGCGCGTGCACAAGGACCTGCGCACCAAGTACGACAGCCTGGACAACCAGGAGCATTTCGACCTGCTGCGCACGCTTACGTTCTTCCACGAGTTCTCGCATGCCGAGATCTGGGAAGTGCTGCGCGCGAGCGACTGGCACGAGTACAAGGACGGCGAGGACATCGTCCGCGAAGGCGAGATGGACGACCGCTTCTACATCATCGTGTCCGGCCAGGCGGAAGTGGAAGCCAACCACAAGCGGCTCGGCGTGCTGTCCAACGGCGATTGCTTCGGCGAGACGAGCTACGTGCGCGGCGCCAAGCGCACCGCCTCGATCCGCGCCAGCGGCAACGTGACCATCCTGCGCGTCAGCTCGACGCTGATGGAGCAGGTGTCGTCGGCCTGCCAGCTCCGCTTCAACAAGGTGTTCCTGCGCTCGCTCATCACGCGGCTGCAGGGCGATGCGAACAAGGGCGCTACGTCGTAGCGCACGCCGCCGAAATCAGGCCTCGTCGACCTCGAATTCTTCCAACGCTTCCTCGCCGCCCGCGCTCTTCAGGAGGATCTCGACCCGCTGCTCCGCGTCCTTGAGCGCCGCCTGGCACGCCCGTGTCAGCTTGATCCCTTCCTCGAACTTCTGCATCGCTTGCTCCAGCGGCAGCTCGCCGCTTTCGAGCTCGTCGATCAGCGCCTCCAGGTCCTGCAGGGATTTTTCGAGATTCAGGGGCTTGTCGTCTGCCATGCTGCCGCCAATGTGGTGATGTGCCGCGAGGGAAGCGCGCTACGCTAACCCGCTCGCAACGCCGAGGTCAACGCGCCGCGACGCGCGTTGACAAGCACGGTCCGCGGGCCTAGAGTAGCCGTCCGATTAGACTAAGTCTAAATGATGACATCGCAAGTCGCTGAGAGGTAAACCCCATGTCATTGAAAGGCACCAAAACCGAAACCAACCTGAAGGAAGCGTTCGCCGGCGAATCGCAGGCAAACCGCCGCTACCTGTATTTCGCGGCCAAGGCCGACGTCGAAGGCTACAACGACGTCGCCGCCGTGTTCCGCTCCACCGCGGAAGGCGAAACCGGCCACGCGCACGGTCATCTCGAATACCTCGAGGAAGTCGGCGATCCGGCCACCGGCCTGCCGATCGGTGCCACCGCCGCCAACCTCAAGTCGGCGATCGCCGGCGAGACGTACGAGTACACGGACATGTATCCCGGCATGGCGAAGACTGCGCGGGATGAGGATTTCGACGAGATCGCGGACTGGTTCGAGACGCTTGCGAAGGCCGAGCGGTCGCATGCCAACCGCTTCCAGAAGGCTCTGGACGCGCTGGACGAGTAGGCTCGCTGGAGCCTGCCAGTA
>CBFGSB010000243.1:0-4104 GCA_965651325.1 uncultured Chromatiales bacterium
TCGTCGAAGACGAAGCATTCGCCCGCCCAGCGGTTCTCCGCCGCGTCGCTTTGCTGCAGGTAGTTCAGGATGCCGCCCTGTAGCTGGTACACGTCGGTGAAACCCATCTCCAGCAGCAGCGCCGACGCTTTCTCGCAGCGAATGCCGCCGGTGCAGAACATCGCGACCGGCCGGCGGCGATCGGACGCGGGCAACCGCCCCGCGAAATCCGCGAACTGCCGGAAGCTGTCGGTGCCGGGGTCGACGGCGCGCGGGAACGAACCCAGCTCGATCTCGTAGTGGTTGCGTGTATCGACGACGAGCGTTTCGGGATCGTCGAGCAGCCGGTTCCAGTCGCGCGGCGCAACGTGCCGCCCGGTCCGGTGCTGCGGACGGATATCCGGCCGTCCGAGCGCCACGATCTCCTCCTTGAGCCGCACCCGCATCCGCCGGAACGGCGCCTCGCGGGCTTCCGTCCAGCGCGCATCGATCGGCGACGACAATCCCAGCGCGGATCGCAGCCGCTCGAGGATGCCCTGGATGGCTTCCGCCCTCCCCGCCAACGTTCCGTTGACGCCTTCGGGCGCTACCAGGATGGTGCCGAGCAAACCCGCACGCAGGCAGCGCGCCTCCAGGTCCGCGGCGAGCGCGGCCGGGTCGGCAATATCGACGAAGCGGTAAAAGGACGTGACGTTCACGCGACGCGTTCGGCCAGCGTGAGCGACAAGATACTGTGGCGGATCTCTTCGCCGAGCACGAGCCTCGCGTCGTCGCCAATCCGGTTGAGGTCATCGTCGAATTCGAGCAGCCCCTGCTCGTTTCTCCGCAGCACGCCTTGCTGCCGCAGCTTGCCGATGAAGTCCCGGAACAGGTTCTTGTCGAAGAAGTCCGGCGAGTGCAGGCCGTAGATCATGGACAGCCGTTCCGCGCTTTGCTGGCACAGGTTCTCGAGCTGCACCCTCGTCAGCACGCCCGAGCCGTGCTGGAACAGCAGCGCGACGACGAGGTAGAAGCGCTGCAGCATCGGCACCATCGACTGCCCCAGCATCAGGAGCTGGAAGGCATGCGCCGAGCCCGTCGGCGGCCGCACCAGCGTGCGCCCGTCGGCATCGCGGGACAGGATATCGAGGTCGATCAACGCCTCGATACCCGCCGTCGTGACGTCGTCGATCTCGTCCTCGTCCCACTTGAGCGTCAGCTCCGTCTGCATGAACGGATAGGTGAGCCGCACCAGCCGCTGCACCTCCTCGTGCGGCAGCCGGCGCCCGTGGATGAAGCAGCAGGCGATGGACGCCGGGATGGCGAACAGGTGATGCACGTTGTTCCGGAAGTAGGTCATCAGCACGGCCTGCCGCTCGGCCATGTGCAGCACGTCGCCGAGGGGATGCGCCGTGCGTTTCACTACGCCCATCTTCTCGCCGTGCGCGATGATGTGCCCGGGCGCCATATCCGGCAGCGTGACCTCGTCGGAGTAGCGGAAACGCCGCAGCAGATCGAGCGAGAGCTGCAACTGCCGTTTCAGCTCCATCTCCCCCATCGTCTGCTTGGGCGTCGCCAGCAGGATGGACGCAAGCAGGGCGATCGGCGTGACCGCGGCCGCCGAATTGACGCGACGCATGACCCTGGCCCCGAGCTCATCGACGGTTTCGTTCAGCCAGGACGGCCTTTCATCTTCCTCTCCGGTGGCCTCCCGCCAGTCCGGGCGCGTCTCGTCGAGCAGCGCCTCCAGCTCGATCGGCTCGCCGATGTTCACGTAGACCTTGCCGAAGTACTCGCGCAGCGCGCGCACCGAGCGGATCAGGCCGAACAGCGATTCCTTCTGCTTTTCGGCGCCGCCGAGCTCGCTGATGAAGCTGTCGCCCTCGATCAGCTTTTCATAGCCGAAATACACCGGCACGAACACGATCGGACGCTGGGGCGCACGGATGTAGGAGCTGACGGTCATCGCGAGCATGCCGCTCTTCGCGGGCAGCAGCCGGCCCGTGCGGCTGCGCCCACCTTCGACGAAGTACTCGATCGAGTGCCCGCGCGTCAGGATCTGGTGCAGGTAAGCGTTGAACACCGTCGCGTACAACCGGTTGCCCTTGAAGCTGCGGCGCAGGAAGAACGCACCGCCGCGCCGCAGGATCGAGCCGATGACCGGCATGTCCAGGTTGATGCCGGCAGCCGTGTGCGGAATGCTGAGCCCGTGCCGGTACACGACGTAGCCGAGCAGCAGGTAGTCGAAATGACTGCGGTGGCACGGTACGTACACGAGCTCGTTGCCGCTCGCCACCGCATCCAGCCGGTCGGCGTTGTTGAACTCGATGCCGTCGTAGATCCGGTTCCACAGCCAGCTCAAGGTACGTTCGATGATGCGGATCGTGGGATAGGACACGTGCGCCGCGATCTCTTCCGCGTACGCCCGCGCCTTCTGCCGCGCGCGCTCGCGTTGGGCATCTTCTCCGCCGGCTTCCGCGTCGATCGCGCGCAATACCGTCGGGTCGTTCAGCACGTGATTAAGGAGCGTCCGCCGATGCGACAGGTCCGGGCCGAGCGTCGCCGCCCGCCGCTGCCGGAAATGCACGCGCAGCACGCGCGACACCTTGCGATAGGCGCGTTCCGCGTCCAGGCCGTTGTGCACGATCGAACTGAGTGGCAACGGGTCGCTGAAGCGGAGCAGCGTGTTGCGGCCGTGGAAAATCGTGGCGAAGAACTTGCGCGTGCGGCCGGCGACTTCCCAGTTTTCGAGGAACAGCAGCTTGAACCAGGCATGCTCCTTGTCCGGCGAACGGCCCCAGTAAATCGCGACCGGCACGAGCATAAGCTCCCGGCCCCCGGCCGCAACGCTGGTTTCCACCAGTCGTTTGAGCCGCGTCGAGCCTTTCTGGCGCCGCCGCACGAAGAGCCCGCGCATACGCCGCAGCACCACCACGCGCGGCTCGTCCATACCGGCGATCTGCAGGTTGTCGCGCGGCAGCGGCAAGCCGTACTTGCGGGCGGCGTTGGCCAACGCCAGGGAATCGGCGAGACCGCCGGTCTCGAGGACATAGCACACCGGCGCGTCGTTCGCGGCCAGCAACTCGGCGGGCTCGGCAGGCTGCACCGTCGGGCGTGCCCACGTGGCGAATACCCGCCCCAGTAACCAGTACCAGGGCCGAAACAGTAAGCTGCCGGCGCTCATCGGGAGCCATGTTACCGAAAACGCCGCACGGGAGCTGTCGCAAAAGCTGCCGCCGGTACACCACATGGCGGCGTTTTCTCGACACTTCTCGAAGTGCACGTTGCTTTCGCAGGCCGACTGCGCAATGCTTCGCGCGCCAGCCTATGCGCTCCGTCGACACCAAACCGCCCGCGGCCGCACCGGTCGGTCGCCCCCCCTTGCCGGACGTGGGCGATCGCCACTGGGCGTGGTTCCTGGACGTGGACGGCACGCTGCTCGAGATCGAAAAGCACCCGGATCTCGTCACCGCCGACCGCACCCTCCTGCGCTTGCTGAAACGCCTGAACCGTGCCTGCGACGGTGCCGTCGCCCTGATCAGCGGCCGCAGCCTCGCGCAGCTCGAAGCAATCTTCGACCCGCTTACGCTCGCGGCCGGCGCCTCCCACGGGCTCGAGCTCCGCACGCCGAACGGGACCGTTCATCACCTGGGGCAGCCGGTCCCCGCGGACGTCGTCGCCCGCCTCGCCGCCTTCGTGGCAGGGCACGAGGGCTTGTTGCTGGAAAGGAAAACCCGGTCGCTGTCCGTTCACTACCGCGAGCGTCCCGAACTCGAAAGCGAAGTGCTGCGCACGCTGAACGACGTTTACCAGGGCATGAGCGAGGGCTTCCGGCTGCTGCGCGGCAAGATGGTCGTCGAGCTGACCCCGGCAGTCGCGGACAAGGGCAGCGCCATCAAGGCGTTCATGCAAATACCGCCGTTCACCGGCCGCAAGCCCGTGTTCGTCGGCGATGACGTGACCGACGAGGACGGCTTCGCCGCCGTCAACGATATGGGCGGGCTTTCCGTCCGCATCGGCGAAGCTCCGGGCAGCGCCGCCCATTGGCACTTCGCGAACATCTCGGAACTGCGCGACTGGCTGCACGGGGCGCTCTACCTGCTCTGAAGCTGCGGTCACAAAGCGTGCTGCCTGCTGGCTTGCTGG
>CBFGSB010000244.1:0-4082 GCA_965651325.1 uncultured Chromatiales bacterium
TCGGGGTCGATTACTCGCTATCGCCCGAAGTCCGCTTCCCGCGAGCAATCGAGGAAACCGTCGGCATCATTCGCTGGCTGCGCCGGAACGGGGCGTCGGTAAACGTCGACCCCGATCGTATCGCGATCGGCGGCGATTCGGCCGGCGCCGCGATGACCGTTGCCAGCTCACTCCTGCTGCGCGACGAGGGCGATGGTGATGCCGTCGGCGCGATGCTTTTGAATTACGGCTGCTTCGATGCCGGCTGCGCGACCGAATCCTTCCGTCGTTACAGCAACGGCAATTACCTGTGGTCGCCGGGTGAGATGGAGGGTTACTGGCGGAATTACCTCAGGGATGCCGCGGACGCCTCCAATCCGCTCGCGTGCCCGCTGCTGGCCGACCTGCGCGGCTTGCCGCCCGCGTTCCTCGCCATACCGGAATGCGACGTGATGTACGACGAAAGCATGCTGATGGCCGAGAAGCTCAGGCGCGCGGGGGTGTTTGCGCAATCGGTCGTCTATCCCGGCGCCACGCACAGCTTCCTGGAAGCCGTTTCGATCGCGGCGATCAGCGATCGTGCTTTCGACGAAGCTGCGCGCTGGCTGTCCGACGTGCTGCGTACCGACATCTACCGGAAGGGGAAGACATGAAGCCGATACCCGCATCCCGCACCCGCCATCGGCTGCTCGTCTGCAAATCCGCGGAACAAGTGCTGGAGGAGAACTCCTCCCACGCGCTCAAGCGCTCGCTCGGTCCCGTCAGCCTCGTCGCCATCGGCGTCGGCTGCACTATCGGGGCCGGCATTTACGTGCTCACCGGCGCGGCGGCGGCGAACTTTGCCGGGCCGGCCGTGCTCCTGTCTTTCGTGCTGGCGGGCCTCGCCTGCGCCTTCGCGGGCCTCTGCTACGCGGAGCTGTCCTCCACGCTGCCGGCTGCCGGTTCCGCCTATACCTACTCCTATACGACCCTGGGCGAAGTGTTCGCCTGGATCACGGGCTGGCTCATGGTGCTCGAGTTCGGCATCGCCGCCGCCCTGGTGGCGGTCGGGTTTGCCGGCTACCTGGTGAGCCTGCTGCAGGATTTCGGAATCGTGGTGCCGGTAGCGCTGGCAACGCCGTTCATCGATGCCTTGCCGGGTCCCGATGGCCTGGTGTTCACCACCGGACATGGCCTCAATTTGATCGCCGCCGCCGGTATCGCCGTCATTGCCATTCCGCTGGCGCTGGGCGTCTCGGAATCGGCGGCGGTCAACGCCATGTTCGTGATCCTGAAGGTGACGGTGCTGCTCGCCTTCGTTGCGGTCGGCGCCTGGTGGGTCGATCCCGAGCTGTGGATCCCGTTCGTGCCGCCGAACGAAGGCGGCTTCAGCTACGGCTGGCCCGGCGTCTTCCGCGCCGCGGCGATCGTGTTCTTCTCGTACGTCGGCTTCGAAACCGTGGCGACCACCGCGGCCGAGGCCAAAAACCCGCATCGCGACCTGCCGATCGGTATCCTGGGCACGCTGGTCGTCTGCACACTCATCTACATGGCGGTGGCGGCCGTGCTGACGGGCATCGTTCCTTTCCGGGAACTCGGGGTGCCCGATCCCCTTGCCCTCGCGGTCGATGCCATGGACCTGCCGCTGTTCGGGCTCGTCATCAAGGCCAGCGCCGTACTGGGCCTGATCTCGGTGATGTTGATGGCCACGTACGGCCAGTCCCGCGTGTTCTACTCCATGTCGCGTGACGGCCTGCTGCCGGCGTTGTTCTCCACCGTGCACCCGCGCTTCGGCACGCCGTTCGCCGGGACGATCTTTCTCTGCACGCTCATTGCATTGACCGCGGCCTTGCTGCCGATCTCGCTGCTGGCCGACCTCGTGAGCCTCGGCATCGCCATCGGCTTCTCCGTCGTCTGCCTGAGCGTCATGTGGCTGCGCACGACGAAGCCTGAGCTCGCGCGGCCCTTTCGTGTTCCGCTCGGCGGATTGTGGATCCGGGGCGTGTGGATAGGCGTGGTGCCGCTGCTCGGGATCGTGTTCGCGATGATGATGATCCTGCCGCTGATCATGGACATCACCGGCAAGGCGATGGCGGGCAACCCGATCCCGGCGATCCTGCTGTCCGGCTACCTGGTTGTTGGCGGACTCATCTACGTGCTCTATGGCATGCGCCATTCGAAGCTGGGAGGCCGCCATGCAAGCACACGCGGCGTTGCGTAAGCCCTACCTGCTGTTCCTCGGCGACGACACCAGCGCGCCTTACGCGAAGACCGCGTACGGCATTCGCGACTGGGCACCGGAGGCGTGCCTCGCGCAGTGGCGGCTGACGGACTCCGGCGCCGATCTCGGTTTACCCGACCTCACCCCTGAAGCCGCCGTGAGCAAAGGCGCCGCGTCACTCGTGATCGGGGTGGCCCCGCCCGGCGGCTGCATACCGGCGCACTGGGAGGCCTGCCTGCTGCGGGCCGCACGCGCCGGGCTCGACATCGTCAGCGGCTTGCATACTGCCCTGGCCGGCATCCCCGGGCTTGCCGATGCCGCGGGAAACCGGGGCGTGGCGCTGGTCGACGTGCGCCATCCGGGCCGGGGATTCGCGGTCGCGACCGGCCTCCGCCGCCAGGGTAAACGGCTGCTCACCGTCGGCACCGATTGTGCACTCGGAAAAAAATATGCGGCCCTCGCCCTGGCCCGGGGCCTTCGCGCGCGCGGCATCGCCGCCGATTTTCGCGCCACCGGGCAGACGGGCATCATGATCTCCGGCGGCGGGGTCGCCATCGACGCCGTCGTGGGAGACTTCATGGCCGGCGCCGCGGAATGGCTTTCACCGGATGCCGACCCGGATCACTGGGACGTCATCGAGGGACAGGGGTCGCTGTTCCATCCCGCCTACGCAGGCGTCACCACGAGCCTCGTCCACGGCTCGCAGCCGGACGCACTGGTCCTGTGCCACGACCCGGCACGCACGCATATCAGCGACTGCCCGCACATCGCCATCCCGCCCCTGCCGATCGCCGCCAGGCACTACCTGGACGTTGCCGCGCTGACCAATCCGGGCGTACGCCTCGCGGGCGTCAGCCTGAATACAGCGCGGCTCGACAGCGTGGCCCGCGCGCGCTTGCTGGCGGAGACGGAAGCCGCGATGGAGGTGCCCTGTTTCGACCCGTTGCAGTCCTCGCTCGATGCCGTGCTCGATCGGGTGCTGTCCTGCCAGGATGCGTATTCCGGGCAGCTCCAGACCGGATAGCCACAGTAGGGGAAACTACGAATGAAGCGACGCATGCGTTCACCGGCCATGCGGCTGGCAACGTTCGCCGTCATTACGATGACGCTTGCCGATGCGGTTGCGGCCGACCGGGTCGAAACGGGAATCGACGAGTTGTTCGCGCCCTGGACGCGAAGCGACAGTCCAGGCTGCTCCGTGGCCGTAACGCGCGACGGCCGCCTGTTGTTCGAACGCGGTTACGGCATGGCCGACCTCGAACAGGGCATCGCGATCCGCCCGGATACCGTCTTCAACGTGGCCTCGGTCTCCAAGCAGTTTACGGCCGCGGCCGTGGTGCTACTGGCCCAGGACGGCCGGCTGACCCTGGACGACGACATTCGGCAGTACCTGCCGGAGCTTCCGGACTACGGCTGGCCCATAACGATCCGCCACCTCGGCAACCACACCAGCGGGCTGCGCGATTACGCTTTCCTGCTGGGCCTCGGCGGCTGGAACTGGGTGGATGCCGTACCCGAGCAGAAAGCCATGGACGTGATCGCGCGGCAAAAGAACCTGAACTTCGAACCGGGCACGCAGTATTCCTACAGCAATACCGGTTACTTCCTGATGGCGGTGCTCGTCGAACGGGTGAGTGGGATCAAATTCGGCGACTTCGCCGAGCAGCGGATTTTCGCCCCGCTCGGCATGCGGCACTCGCGGATTTACGACGATCGACGCATGGTGGTGAAGAACCGCGCCGTCGGTCACCTGCCGTTGGACGGCGGCGGGGTCGGCGTGTGGCGGCCGACCTACGAGCTCGTCGGCGACGGTGCACTGCTCACTACCGTGCAGGACATGGCGTTGTGGGAGCGGAACTTCATCGAACCGCGGCTCGGCCGCGATCCGCAGGCGCTGGTCGAG
>CBFGSB010000245.1:0-4053 GCA_965651325.1 uncultured Chromatiales bacterium
CGCACCCTCTCCGGCACCCGCGTGACCCTGCTCGTCGCGCTCGTCGCGAGCTTCGTCAGCCTCGTGATCGGCGTCGCCTGGGGCGCGATCGCCGGTTATGCCGGCGGCAAGGTCGACGCCGTGATGATGCGCATCGTCGATGCGCTGTACGCGCTGCCGTTCATCTTCCTCGTCATCCTGCTGATGGTCGCGTTCGAGCGAAACTTCCTGCTCATCTTCGTCGCCATCGGCGCCATCAACTGGCTGGACATGGCGCGCATCGTGCGTGGCCAGACGCTGAGCCTGAAAGAGCGTGATTTCGTCGCCGCGGCCCGGCTGACTGGCGTGAGCCCTGTCGGCATCCTGTGGCGCCACATCACCCCGAACCTGCTCGGCGTCGTGATGGTGTACCTCACCCTGACCATCCCGCAGGCGATCCTCGTCGAGTCCTTCCTGAGCTTTCTCGGCCTCGGCGTGCAGGAGCCGGAAACCTCGCTCGGTGCGCTCGTGAACGACGGCGTCGGCCAGATGGAACGGGCGCCGTGGATGCTCCTGGTTCCCTGCGCCGTGCTCGCGCTCATCCTGTTCTGCTGCAACTTCCTGGGCGACGGGCTGCGCGACCTGCTGGACCCGCGGCGCCGCGGCAGCACGCCATGAGCCTGCTCGAGGTCGAAGGCCTCCGCATTCGTTACCCGGGAGCGCCGCATCCGGCTGTCGACGGTGTCGACCTCGCGCTGCGCGCCGGCGAGGCGCTGGGCGTCGTGGGCGAATCCGGTTCCGGCAAATCGCAGACGGCGCTCGCGATCATGGGTCTCCTGCCGCGCAGCGCGCGCGTCGAAGGCAGCGTCAGGTTCGACGGGTGCGAGCTGCTCGGGCAAGGCGACAACGTGCTCAACCGGTTCCGCGCCCGCCGGCTCGCGATGGTGTTCCAGGATCCGCAGCAGGCATTGAACCCTTATTTCACGATCGGCACGCAGCTCGCGCGGGTCCTTAGCGAACACAAGGTCGTACGCCGCGACCGGCTCACGCGTGCCGCGCTCCGCCTGCTGGAACGCGCCGGGCTGCCCGACCCGGAGCGCGCGCTCCGGTCGTTCCCGCACCAGCTCTCGGGCGGCATGCGCCAGCGCGCGATGATCGCCCTCGCACTGGCGGCCGAACCGCAGGTGCTGATCGCCGACGAGCCCACGACCGCCCTCGACGTGACCGTGCAGGCGCAGATCCTCGCTTTGCTGCGCGAGCTGCGCGCGGAGGCAGGCATAGCGCTGCTGCTGATCACGCACGACCTCGGCGTCATCGCGCAGAACTCGCAGCGTATGCTGGTCATGCGAACGGGACGTGTGCTCGAAAGCGGCACGACGCGCGACGTCTTCCGCGCACCCGCGCACCCGCACACGCAGCAGTTGATCGCCGCCGCGCCGCGCCTGGACACCCCGGTGGAGATCGCGCCGGCGCCGGACAACACGATTCCGCCGCTACTGCAGGTGAACGACCTGCGCGTGAGCTTCGGCGGCAGGCAGGCACGCATCCAGGCCGTCGACGGCGTCAGCCTGTCGCTCGCCGCCGGCGAAACGCTGGCGATCGTGGGCGAGTCGGGCTCCGGCAAAACCACGCTCGCCCGCGCGGTTGCCGGTCTCGTCGCCCCGGACTCCGGCGATATCCGCTTCCACGGCACGCCACTTCCGGCCCGCTTGCAGGCTCGCAGTCCGGAGACGCGGCGCTCCCTGCAGATGGTGTTCCAGGACCCGGTGGCCTCGCTCAATCCCGCAATGACCGTCGAAGCCACACTTGCCGAGCCCTTGCGCATCCATCATCCGCGCCTCGACCGCGCGGCGCGCGGCGCTCGCATCCGCAGCCTCCTCGAACGCACCGGCCTGCCCGAGACGCTGCTCGGGCGCCGCCCGCACGAGCTCTCCGGCGGCCAGGCCCAGCGCGTGGCCATCGCGCGCGCGCTCGCACCAGAGCCGTCGGTCCTCATCTGCGACGAAGCGGTCTCGGCGCTCGATGGCACCGTGCGCGCGGAAGTGCTCGCGCTGTTGCGCCGCGAGCAGGCGCGCACCGGGCTCGCGCTGCTGTTCATCGCTCACGATCTTGCCGTCGTGCGCCAGGTCAGCCATCGCGTGCTGGTGATGAAAGAGGGCCGCGTGTGCGAGGCCGGCGCCAACCCGGGGATGCTCGAAGCACCCACGCACCCGTACACGCGCGCACTTCTCGACGCGGTGCCGCTCCCCGATCCGGCCGCGGCCGAAGGCAAGCGTGTCAGCGGGGCGCCGCCGGCAGCGGAATCGGCATCGGCGCGCCGTTCACGGTGAGGAGCCCCTTGGCGTACTCGGCCTGCAGCCGGTAGACGTCGCCTTCTCTTTCCAGGAAGCCCATCGCGATGAGCGCGTTGGCCTCCGGGTTCAGGGTCAACGCGAAATCCATCACCCCGACAGGTACTGCGACGTCCGCGGAGGCTTGCATGCTTAGCAGGACTCCCGCCCAGGAGAATGCAGACACTTCCGTTTCCGGCACCTCGACGTGCAGCCGCGACTTGACGACTCCCTGCGGCAGCCCAACGTCGAGTTGCTCGATCCGGAGCGCCGCGCCGGCCGCGAGCAAGCGCCGGACGTCGTCCTCGATCGCCGGGTACGCAGCGGCGAGCGCCCCCTCCAGCGGCGCCGCGCCCTGTGCCCCTTCGATGGCGGCGAGAATCGCCTGCAGCGAAGCGGCATCGAGGCCGTCGACGGCCAAGTCTGCGTCGATGCTCACGACGCCGAGACCCGGCACGACGACATCGTCGACGCCCAGCGTCGTCCTGCCGTTCACACGCTCGCCGGCCAGCTCGGCGACGTTGCTGAGGCTCATCGCTCCGACACCCCTGGCTCCGCGGCCTATCGACGCGATCTGCGCGTTCACGGTGCCCACGTTGAAGCCGTACGGCGTCTTCTGTTGTTCCCCGTCGAAGGTGATCCGCCCGAAAGACAACTCGTCTTCCGGCCAGGCGACATCCACCGGCTCGATCACCGCATCGAAACCGACCGACGATCCGCTGGCATCGAGACGCACCGTAACGTCAGCGCCTTGCCACTCGACCCGGGTCGACCCGTCATCGAAAGTGCCGGGGTCGAGCCGGTAGTGTGACGTGGAGGACCCGGTCAATCCGACCCGCGTCACGATCGTGCCAGGGATCGCGATCGTCTCCCCGTTACCCGGCTCGAGCGCGAGCGTCGAGACGGCACTGGCGAGCGCCGGCGCGAGCGAGCCCGATTCGCGCGCCATCGAGGTGACCGGAATCAGCCCGTGGTCCAGCCGTGTCGTGACGACCACCACGGGCGGCGCACCGGTCGCCGGCGCATCCGCCATCGCCGCGACGATCGAGCGCAGCTCCGGGTGCCGGATCTCGATACGCCGGGTTCCCTCGGACGTGAACCAGCCGCGATCGAAGCTGCCGCCGGCCGTCGCGGTGTCGCCGGCTTCCTGCGCCGCCCATTCGAGGTTCGATTCGAGGTTCCGCTCGGCGAGGCGCCCGACGATGCCGGGCGACACCAGCACGACGACCGCCAGCAGCACCAGCAGCCCGACTACCCATCTCTTCATTGCTTCCTCCCCCGGTCGATCGATGATAATGCACCCATCGCACGCACGAACGACTTTTCGCTCGCCCGCTCCGGTCGTGGCGGAACCGGCTGGCGCTGGCAATCAATCGCGCGGGTCACTACCATAGCGGCCATTCCGGCCGGCACGCGTACCGGCGCCTGATCGTTAGTTCAATCCAGCCATGCTACTGAAATCGACATCCGTACTCGCGGCACTTGCCGCGCTCGTTGCCCTCGCCTTTTCATCGGAGGCCGCTGCCCAGCAAACCCTGGAAGGCGACCCGGAGCGCGGCCGCGCCCTCGGCGAGACCTGCATGGGCTGCCACGGCATCCCGGGCTATCGCAACGCCTATCCCTCCTTTCGCGTGCCGAAGCTCGGCGGCCAGAAAACCGAATACATCGTGATGGCGCTTACGGAGTACCGCGACGGCACGCGCCCGCACCCGACCATGCATGCGCAGGCCAGCGTTCTCGACGACCAGGCAATTGCGGATATCGC
>CBFGSB010000246.1:0-4049 GCA_965651325.1 uncultured Chromatiales bacterium
CGACCCACAGTGGTAAACTGCCGTGCAAATGCCAACCAAACACATGAACGCCCCCCCGGACGCCTTCGCCGGCACCGTCCTGATGCCCGGCGACCCCCTGCGCGCCCAATACATCGCCGAGAATTTCATCGAAGGCGCACGCCGCGTGACGGACGTCCGCAACATGTGGGGCTTCACGGGGGAGTACGCCGGCATGCCGGTGTCGGTAATGGCGCACGGCATGGGCATTCCTTCCGCCTCGATCTATTGCACGGAGCTGATCCGCGACTACGGCGTCAAGCGCGTGATCCGCGTGGGAAGCTGCGGCACCAGCCATCCGAAGGTAAAGCTCAGGGACGTGGTGATCGCGATGGGCGCGTCGACCGATTCCGGGGTGAACCGCATGCGCTTCGGCGGCTACGACTTTGCCGCGCTGGCGACCTTCGAGCTGGTGCAGAACGCGGTCAAGGCGGCGGAAGAGATGGCGGTACGCCACCACGTGGGCAATATCTTCTCCGCCGATCTCTTCTATACACCGGACACGGCGATGTTCGACACGCTCGCGAAATTCGACGTCCTCGGCGTGGAAATGGAAGCTGCAGGGATTTACCCGATCGCCGCGGAGCTCGGCGCGCAGGCGCTCGCGATCTGCACGGTGAGCGACCACATTCCATCGGGCGAGGCGCTGTCCATCGAGGACCGGCAGACCTCCTTCGACGACATGATCCGGGTGGCGCTGGAGACGGTGCGCCTGAGCGGGCCCGCATGAGCGCCTCCAACCTGTCGAGCCTGTCGGCGGTGCGCCGGGCCGCGCGCCTGCCGGACCTGTCGAGCGTCACGCGCGTCGACGAAGTCGGGATCAACGAGCGCGTCGCCCGTTTCCAGAGCCGCAGCATCAAGAACGAGTCGAAGGTGCAGGCGCTGAAAATGGTGCTTTCCATGATCGACCTGACGACGCTGGAGGGTGCGGACACCGCCGGCAAGGTGCGCCAGCTCTGCCAGAAAGCCATGCACCTGCACGACAAGCGTCCCGACCTGCCGCACGTGGCCGCGGTCTGCGTGTACCCGACGCTGGTCGGTGTAGCCAGGAAGGCGCTCGGCGGTTCCGGCATCAAGGTCGCCTCGGTCGCCACCGGCTTCCCGAGCGGCCTTGCACCGCGCCAGGTCAAGCTGGAGGAAACGCGGCTGGCCGTCGCCGACGGCGCGGACGAGATCGACATGGTGCTCTCGCGCGGGGCCTTCCTCCAGGGCGACTACGGCTTCGTGTTCGACGAGATCGGGGCCGTCAAGGAGGCCTGCGGCAATGCCCATCTCAAGGTGATCCTGGAGACCGGCGAGCTCGGCACCCTCGACCGCGTGCGGCGCGCGAGCTGGCTTGCGATGCACGCCGGTGCCGACTTCATCAAGACCTCGACCGGCAAGATCCAGCCGGCGGCCACGATGCAGGTGACACTGGTCATGCTGCAGGCCATCCGTGACTACTATCGTGCGACCGGCCGGGCGATCGGGATGAAACCGGCCGGCGGCATCTCGAACGCCAAGCTCGCCATCCATTACCTCGTGATGCTCAGGGAGACCCTGGGCGCCGCCTGGCTGACGCCGGATCGCTTCCGCTTCGGCGCGAGCTCGCTCGCGAACGACGTGCTGATGCAGATCGAGAAGCAACTCACCGGCCGCTACCAGTCGGCCGATTATTTTTCGCAGGATTGAAGTGAAGCCGATGGACAGTCCAGCCCGCGTCAATGAGCTTGCTTTCAACGACGGCTGGAGTTACGCGCCGGCGCCGGAGAGTACGGACCATATCCGCATCGACGAGCGCTACGGGCTCTTCATCGGCGGTGAGTTCGTCGAACCTTCAGAGGGCGGGTACTTCCCGTCGATCAACCCGGCCACCGAGGAGCCCCTGGCGGACATCGCGCTCGCCACGGCGGCGGACGTCGATGCGGCCGTAAAGGCGGCGCGCAAAGCCTTCGACGGCCCGTGGTCGAAGATGAAGCCCATCGAGCGCGGCAAATACGTGTACCGTCTCGCGCGCATCCTGCAGGAACGCTCGCGCGAGTTCGCGGCGATCGAATCGCTCGACGGCGGCAAGCCGATTCGCGAGTCCCGGGACATCGACATCCCGCTCGCGGCGGCACACTTCTTCTACTACGCAGGCTGGGCGGACAAGCTCGCCTACGCCTTCCCGGGCCGCACGCCGGCGCCGCTGGGTGTGGCGGGGCAGGTGATCCCGTGGAATTTCCCGCTGCTGATGCTCGCCTGGAAGATCGCGCCGGCGATCGCCTGCGGCAACACGGTCGTGCTGAAGCCGGCGGAGACCACGCCGCTCACGGCGCTCAAGTTCGCCGAGGTGGTGCGGGACGCGGGCCTGCCGCCCGGCGTCGTCAACATCGTGACCGGAGCGGGGGAAACCGGCGCCGCGATCGTCAATCATCCCGGGGTCGACAAGATCGCGTTCACCGGCTCGACCGACGTCGGCCGCATCATCCAGCGCGCACTCGCGGGCACCGGCAAGCGGTACACCCTGGAGCTCGGCGGCAAGGCCGCGAACATCGTGTTCGCGGACGCCGCGATCGACCAGGCCGTCGAGGGCATCGTCAACGGCATCTTCTTCAACCAGGGGCACGTCTGCTGCGCCGGTTCGCGGCTGTTCGTGCAGGAGTCGGTGGCAGACGAGGTGATCTCCAAGCTGAAAGACCGCATGGAGACGCTGATCATCGGCGACCCGCTCGACAAGAACACGGACATCGGCGCGATCAACTCGGCGGCGCAGCTCGAGCGCATCGAGGCTTACCTGGCGATCGGGAAAGCGGACGGCGCCGAGATGCACCAGAGCTCCTGCCCGGTCCCTGAGCGCGGCTTCTGGTGCCGCCCGACCATTTTTACCGGCGTCTCGCAATCGAGCCGGGTGGTGCAGGAGGAGATTTTCGGCCCCGTGCTCGCGGTCCAGACCTTCCGCACCGAGGCCGAGGGACTCGCGAAAGCGAACAACACCCCCTACGGCCTTTCCGGCGGCGTGTGGACGGACAAGGGTGCGAAGATTTTCAAGATGACCCGCGGCATGCGCGCCGGCGTGATCTGGGCCAACACGTTCAACAAATTCGACCCGACTTCGCCATTCGGCGGCTACAAGGAAAGCGGCGTCGGCCGCGAGGGCGGCCTGCACGGCCTCGGCGCCTACGTGAAACTGGAGGCATGACGATGGCGACGGCGGCATCCCGGGTAGCGGTCGCGAAGACCTACAAGCTGTACATCGGCGGCCAGTTCCCGCGGACCGAATCCGGTCGCTATTTCCCGTTGCACGACAGCCGCGGCGCCGTCCTCGCCAACGTCTGCCGCGCCAGCCGCAAGGATTTCCGCAACGCCGTGGTCGCCGCGCGCGCCGCGTTCGGCGGCTGGTCGGGCACGTCTGCCTACCTGCGCGGCCAGGTGCTCTATCGCATCGCCGAGATGCTGGAAGGCCGCCGCGAGCAGTTCGTCGCGGAACTCGTGACGCAGGGCAGCACGAAACGCCAGGCCGCCGGCGAGGTCGACGCTGCGATCGATCGCCTCATCCATTTCGCCGGCTGGTCCGACAAGTACCAGCAGGTGTTCAGCGCCGTGAATCCCGTCGCCTCCTCGCACTTCAACTTCTCCGTGCTCGAGCCGATGGGCGTGGTCGCCATCGTCGCACCGGAAGCGCCCGGCCTGCTCGGTCTCGTCGGCAACCTGGCGCCCGCCATCGTCGGCGGCAACACGGCGGTCGTCCTTGCTTCGGAAGCATGCCCTTTGAGCGCCATCAGCTTCGCCGAGGTGCTGCACGCCTCGGACGTGCCCGCCGGCGTCGCCAACGTCCTCACCGGCTACCGCGACGAGCTCTGCCCGCATTTCGCCTCCCACATGGACGTCAACGCCATCGTCCTCGGCGAAGCCGGCACCGAGGCCGCGGCCGACGTGCAGCGCGAGGCCGCGGAGAACATCAAGCGCGTCATCGTCCGCAGCGGGACCGACTGGTTCTCCGCCGACGCGGCCAACCCGTACCTGATCCAGGACACGCAGGAAACCAAGACGACCTGGCACCCGGTCGGCGG
>CBFGSB010000247.1:0-4032 GCA_965651325.1 uncultured Chromatiales bacterium
CAGCGCGAACTTGCCGCCGACTTCATAGCTGACGATGCTGTCCGGCTCGTAGGCGCGCTCGTCGAGCGGGACGCCGGTGTTGGGCGTCACGAGGTTGAAGCCCCCGGGCCGGTAGCCTTCGGCAATAGTCGTGTAAACCAGGCTGTCCGCCGACAGGTTGTACGACGCATTGAAGCGGAATATCTGCCCGTCATCGTCGGCGACGCCGAAGCTGAACTCGTCGGGAAGCGGCGTCGTGCGCGCAAAGCCGTTCGCGTCGCGCGCGTCCACGCCGAAGTACTGGTCGATGGCGTAGAAAGTCTCGCGCAGCTTGTAGTCGAAATGCCGCGCACCGAAGGATACCCGCAGGTCCGGCGTCAGCTTGAGCCCGATCTCGCCGAACACGGCCCACTGCCGGATCGTCGAAGGATCGGCCTGGAAATAGTATTCCTTGTCGTCGTTCAGCGGCGCCCAGACGATGTCGGTCTCGAACGCCGCCTGTCCGGGAAACGGGATCGGTACCCGTTCCTGCAGGCGTTCGCTGGCGTCCCGGTCGTACCAGTAGGCGCCGGCGAGCCAGTCCCAGCGCTCGGTGCCCGCGGACACGAGGCGGAGCTCCTGCGCGAAGGTCTCGGCGGCAACCGTACGCTCGGTGCTGACCGTCATCTCGGGCAGTTCCTCGGGAAACAGGAAGCTCGCGAATACCTGGTCACGAATGTAGAAGGTGTTGTCATCGAGCGCGTGCGACCGTTCGTCGACGTAGGAACTGCTGGAGGTCAGCTCGGCCCAGCCGAAGTCATAGGTAAGCGCCAGGTTCGTCAGCCCTACCCGCTGCTTGCCGCCCCCGGGAGGCCCGTAGGTATCCACCATGTGCTCGCCCAGGCCCTCGACGCTGAACGAGCTGTCGCCGTATTTGCCCCGCTGGTAATAGTGGGTCAGCTCCACCTCCAGCCGGTCGGTCGGTAGGGCAAGCACCGCCAGGCGCCCCGACAACGTGTCGTCCCAGTTCACGTCTTCGATGCCGAGCCGCGGGTTGTCGATGTAGCCGTCGTTGTCGAACTTGCCGAGGCTTGCGCGGACGGCGAGCTTGTCCTCGATCAGCGGCAGGTTCAACCGGCCGGTGACCTCGTAGTTGGTACCGCCGTGCGCCGTCGACGAGACACCCGTACCGATGCGAACACTGGTGTTCTCGAGATCCGGAGACGTGGAGATGTAACGGATCGTTCCGCCAATGGCCCCGCCCCCGTAGAGCGTACCCTGCGGCCCGCGCAATACTTCGATGCGCTCAACGTCGAGGAGCTTCAGGTCGAGCAAACCGAGGTAGAGGTCGACCTGCGTATCGTCGACATAGGTCGTGGTGGTCTGTCCGAGGGTCCCCGAGTTGCCGCCCGTGGTCAGGCCGCGCAGCACGAATTCGACACCGTCCCGCGCGCCGCTGTCCAACATCGACAGCCCGGGAACCATCCGCGCGAAATCGCGCTGGTCGCGGGCGCCCATCAGCTCGAGGGTGTTGCCCGAGATCGCCTGGATGTTGTACGGCACGTCGCGCACGCTCTCGTCGCGCCGGGTGGCGGTTACGGTGATTTCCTCGAGCACCTCCGGGCCGGGTTGCTGGGCGGTCGACAGTGCCGGAAGCCCGATCAGCGCAGAAAGCAGGAAAACAAGCGGTCTTTTCATTCTTCGGATCCCTCTGGTAAGAGCGTCTAGCGGCGCACAAACGGCAGGTCGTACAGACCGTACGTGTGCAGGGAAAAACCGGTGGCCGGTCCGGACCGCCCGGAGAAGCTCATGCTCGCGTCGATATCCGGAAGGTAAAACTGCCCGGGCTCTGCCGGTTGCATGAGCAGGCCCTCGACACAGCCCTCGAGCACGAGTTGCGCGCCGCGCTGCACCACCACGCATCGCGCTTCTGCCTCCTCGCTCCAGTAGGCGCCCGCGAAATCCGAGAGGTTGGCGGGCTGCCACTCGTGGGTGGGCCGGGGAGCCTCTTCGGCTTCGTCTTCCGCGGACAGGTCCACGACGGGCGTGACACCGTCCAGGAAGAGGTCGGCGAGCGCGGCGGTGAAGCGGTCCGCATACGCGTCGTTGCGATTGCAGAAAACAGTCGCGGCGAACCGCTGTTCCGGGAAGTACCGGAAGTGGCTGCTGTATCCGGCCCAGCTGCCGCTATGGCCGACCGTCGGCCGGCCGTTGTGCTCGCCGATCACCAGGCCCGCGGCGTAGTCGAGGCGCTCGCCGGAAGCGAGCACACCCGTTTCCTGCATGCGCGCCATGAGCTCGTGGCCGCCGACCTGGCCGGAGTGGAAGTTTTCCGCCCAGCGGAACAGTTCCTTTACGCTGGTGTGTACCTGCCCGTCGCCCACCTGTTCCCAGGCCGATTCATCGATCCTGAAACCGTCGCCGTCCGGCGTGTAGCCGCGCGCGAGCGCAGGAATCTGCGCCGGATAGCGATCGACGATCGTGGTGTTGGCCATGCCGAGCGGAGCGAAAACGTTTCGCTCGACAAACTGCTTCATCGAGAGACCGCTGACGCGCTGGACGACAGTTGCGAGCAGCACGTATCCGGTGTTGCTGTAGGCGTACTCCACACCCGGGGGGGAGTTGGGGGACTGTTGCCTCGCCAGCAGTTGCACGGTCTCGTACTGCGTCGCGCCGTCGGCAATCGTGCGGCCGTTGAGCAACAGCAGGTCCGTGTAATCACGCAGCCCGCCCGTGTGATGGATGAGATGCCGCAGGGTGACACCCTGCGCGGACGCCGACAGCTCCGGGATGTGTTTCACGAGGGGATCGTCGATGGAGAGCTGGTCCCGGGCATCCAGCAGCAGTATCGAAAAGGCGGTGAACTGCTTGGATATGGAGGCGATGTTGAAAACAGTATCGGGCGTCAGCGGCTGGCCGCTGGCGAGGTCGGCAAGCCCGTAGGCCGAGGCGTGAATCACCTCACCGTCCTGCATGACTGCAGCGCTGCACCCGGGCTCACCCGGGCGCACGAAGGGCTCGAACAGCCGCGCCACGTCCGCGCTCCGGTCGCCTGCACCGGCGCCGCTCTCGGCGCAGGCCACCGGGGCCACCGCGCAGGCGACCAGAGCCGCCGCCAGGATCGACGATTTGAATACCCGGCGCTTACCTACGAATTCCGCATATTTCCGCGTCTGCACGGCTCTGTCCCCCGATGGTGTTGTTATCTTAATAACAAAAGTTGAATTTGTTGTCCAGATAACATTATCCTCCCGCCAGACCGAATTGAATCCATGCACCGACAGGAGCCCGGATGCTAGCCCTCAAAGCCCCATACCTGCTGTTTCTCGGCCAGGCGCCTTCGCTTGCCGAGGCAAAGACCGCATCCGGCATCGCGGACTGGCGTCCCGAGCTTTGCTGCGGGCAACTGCGCCTGCCGGGCTGCGAAGCCGACACGGGCCTCCCGGACCTCGATCTCGCGGAAGCGCGCAGGCGCGGAGCCGCCAGCCTGATCATCGGGGTGGCACCCTGGGGCGGCCAGTTCGAGCCGGAATGGCTGCCCGTGCTGCGAGAGGCGGCGGCGGCCGGGCTCGACATCGTCAACGGCCTGCACGTCCGGCTGGCAAAGGTGCCCGGGCTCGTCGAGGCCGCCGAACGCGGCGGGGCACGGCTGATCGACGTGCGGATCCCGCCGGACAACCTGGCCGTGGCAACGGGCCGCCCGCGGCCCGGCCGGCGGCTGCTGACGGTCGGTACCGATTGCGCCGTGGGCAAGAAGTACACCGCGCTGGCGATTCATCGCGCGCTCACGGAACGAGGCCGCAAGGCGACGTTCCGTGCCACGGGGCAGACGGGCATCATGATCGCGGGCGGGGGCATCCCGATCGACGCGGTCGTCAGTGACTTCATCTCCGGCGCCGCGGAAGCGCTGTCGCCGGCCAACGACCCGGACCACTGGGACTGCGTCGAGGGACAGGGTTCGCTCTTCCACCCGAGCTACGCGGGCGTGACGCTGGGGCTCATTCACGGCACGCAGCCGGATGCGCTGGTGCTGTGCCATGACCTGTCGCGGATCGAAATCGAATGCATGCCGGG
>CBFGSB010000248.1:0-4022 GCA_965651325.1 uncultured Chromatiales bacterium
AACTAGGCCAGTAGCTCAATTGGCAGAGCGGCGGTCTCCAAAACCGCAGGTTGGGGGTTCGATTCCCTCCTGGCCTGCCACACATTGAAAGTATGAAGTCGACATCCATGAATGCACAGGCGGAAGCAGGCGAATCCGGGTTGCTGGACATAGTCAAGCTGCTCATCGCGGCGGCGCTGGTCGTCGGCGGCTTGTTTGCCTACTACTACTATCCGGCCTGGCCGCAGCCGGTGCGGGTGCTGTGCGTGCTGGGCGGCACGATCGCCGGGGTCGGCGTGGCCATGACCAGCACGCAGGGACAGCGGCTGTGGGCGTTCATCCAGGGCTCGCGGATCGAGATCCGCAAGGTCGTGTGGCCGACCCGGCAGGAGACGACGCAGACCGCGATCGCCGTGTTCGTCTTCACGATGGTGCTGTCCGTGTTTTTCTGGGGGCTGGACTCGTTCCTGCTCTGGCTGACCCGCACGCTGGTCGGCTCGACGATTTGATTCAAACCCGTTGATTTAACTTGAGTCCTTCAGAGGTAGAACCGGTGGCGTTACGCTGGTACATCGTCCACGCCTACTCGAACTTCGAGCACAAGGTCAAGCAGTCGCTGCAGGAGCGGGTCGCGCTCATGGGCCTGCAGGACAAGTTCGGCGAGATCCTCGTGCCCACGGAAGAAGTGGTCGAGATGAAGGAAGGGCAGAAGCGCCGCAGCGAACGCAAGTTCTTCCCCGGCTACGTGCTGGTGCAGATGGAAATGGACGACGAGACCTGGCACCTCGTGAAGGAAGTCCCGAAGGTGCTGGGCTTCATCGGCGGCTCCAGCGACCGGCCGGCCCCGATCACGGAGAAGGAAGCGAACGCGATCCTGCAACGGGTCAAGGAAGGCGTCGACAAGCCGCGGCCGAAGGTGCTGTTCGAGCCGGGCGAGGTGGTACGGGTGATCGACGGGCCCTTCAACGACTTTTCGGGCGTCGTCGAGAACGTGAACTACGAGAAGAGCCGGCTGCAGGTGGCGGTCCAGATCCTGGGACGCTCCACCCCGGTCGAGCTCGATTTCGGGCAGGTCGAGAAAGGCTGAACGAAAGCGCCGCGGCGTGGTCATAGGAGCCCCCACCCGGGAATCCCACGACCCACCGACGGCCAAACCCCCTGCAGGAGCCCGCCATGCGGGCGGCCACAGGGGCAGGTTTGCACACCGGCAGGCTAAGTGGCCCGCCACACAGGGGAGCCCTGACAAGGCGTTTGCACCCACGAGGTACGAGAAATGGCAAAGAAAGTCACTGGCTATATCAAGCTGCAGGTACCTGCAGGCCAGGCCAACCCCAGCCCGCCGGTCGGCCCGGCGCTGGGCCAGCACGGCGTGAATATCATGGAGTTCTGCAAGGCCTTCAACGCGGCCACGCAGGGCACGGAAGCGGGTCTCCCGATCCCGGTGGTGATCACGGTTTACAACGACCGCAGCTTCACCTTCATCACGAAGACGCCGCCCGCCGCCGTGCTGCTGCGGAAAGCCGCCGGCATCGGCAAAGGTTCGGGCACGCCGAACACGGCCAAGGTCGGCCGCGTGAACCGGCAGCAGCTCGAGGAGATCGCTACGACCAAGATGCCTGACCTGACCGCGGCCGACATGGACGCCGCCGTGCGCACCGTCGCCGGCACCGCGCGCAGCATGGGCATCGACGTCGAGGGAGTGAGCTGATGGCTACGCTTTCGAAACGCCGCAAGGTCGCCCGGGAGAAGGTCGATCCGACGAAGGTCTACGCGATCGACGACGCCCTGGCGCTGGTCAAGGAGCTCGCGAGCGCGAAGTTCAAGGAGTCGGTGGACGTGGCCGTCAACCTCGGCGTGGACCCGCGGAAGTCGGACCAGGTCGTGCGCGGCTCCACCGTCCTGCCGAACGGCACCGGCAAGAGCATCCGCGTGGCCGTGTTCGCGCAGGGCGAGAACGCCGATAAGGCGAAGGCTGCCGGCGCCGACATCGTCGGCTTCCAGGACCTCGCCGACGCGATCAAGGCGGGCGAGATGAATTTCGACGTCGTGGTCGCGACGCCGGATGCCATGCGGGTCGTCGGCCAGCTCGGCCAGATCCTGGGCCCCCGCGGCCTGATGCCGAACCCGAAGGTCGGCACCGTGACGGCGGACGTGGAAGGCGCCGTGCGCAATGCCAAGGCCGGCCAGGTGCGTTACCGCACCGACAAGGCAGGCATCGTGCACTGCCCGATCGGGCGTGCGGACTTCGAGGTCCCCGCGCTCAAGGAGAACCTTTCGGCACTGCTGGCGGACCTCAGGAAGGCCAAGCCCGCATCGTCCAAGGGTGCGTATTTGAAGAAACTGACCGTGTCCTCGACCATGGGCCCGGGCATTTCGGTGGACCAGGCGAGTATCGAAGCCTGATTTCGCCGACGAGACATTCGTGTCTCGCAGAGTTGGCTGTCCGGGGCTTCCAAAGACCGGACGGTGACGTCAAAGACCGTAGGCGAGGGGTAAGCACCCTCTTAATTGCGCAGCGGCCTACGCAGACGGTGAATCTTGAGTCGGATGGGAATCTGGCGCAGTCACCGTCGAGACGGTAGCCACCGGTTACGGCCGGGAGCCGCCGTCGAAATGGGTGGGCAGTGCAGTTCGGCTGCCCGTGTGTGACCGCCAGGAGAAATTGATGGCACTGAGACTCGAAGACAAGAAGGCACTTGTCGAAGAGGTGAATGCGATCGCCGGCAGCTCGCTTTCCGCTGTTGCAGCGGAATACCGGGGTCTGTCGGTTGCGGAAATGACGGCTTTGCGCAAGGAAGCCCGCAATGCCGGCGTCTACCTGCGTGTGGTGAAAAACACGCTGGCGCGCCGGGCCGTCGACGGCACCGAGTTCGAGTGTATGAAGGAGACACTCAAGGGGCCGCTCGTGCTCGCATTCGCCAAAGAGGATCCGGGTGCCGCCGCCAGGATCATCCGGGATTTCGCCAGGGAGCACGAAGCGCTCAAGGCGATCTCGCTGTCGGCGGGCGGGCGGCTGTTGCCGGCGACTGATCTGGCTACGTTGGCGGAATTGCCGACGCTGGACCAGGCGCGGGGCATGCTGCTCGGGCTGCTGATGGCACCGATGACGAAACTGGCGCGGACACTGGCCGAACCGCCGGCCCAGCTTGCGCGGATCCTGTCCGCGAAAGCGGCCGAGGCGGCATGAGGCCGGACCGGGAAACAACTACCGATTCAGGAAACTTTAAGAGGAATTTGAAATGGCACTGTCCAATGCAGAACTGCTCAAGGAACTGAGCGCGAAACCGATCATGGAAGTGGTCGAGCTCGTGAAGATGCTCGAAGAGGAATGGGGCGTCTCCGCCGCCGCGCCGGTGGCCGTTGCCGCGGCAGGACCGGCGGCCGATGCGGGCGCCGCCGCCGAGGAAAAGACCGAGTTCGACGTCGTGATGACCAGTTTCGGCGCCAACAAGGTCGCCGTGATCAAGGCGGTACGCACGATCACGGGTCTCGGCCTCAAGGAAGCCAAGGACGCGGTCGAAGGCGCGCCGTCCACGATCAAGGAAGGTGCTTCGAAGGAAGACGCCGAGAACTTCAAGAAGCAGCTTGAAGAAGCCGGCGCCACTGTCGAGCTCAAGTAAAGATTGCAGCATCTTTTCGCGATGCTTGAGGGTCCCGCTGCGGGATCCGACCCGGCCAGGCAGCTCGCGGGCATTCGCCCGCGCGGCTGCGTGGCCGTGCCTGCGTTCCGGAACGGCCGGTTCCGGCGCAGGCCCCTTGAGAGCGGGCCGTTCCAGGCCCGCGCGCAGGTACCGGCCCGCGCCCCTGGCGCAATACATGACTTTGAAATCGTAGAGGTGGCTCGCACGAGCCGGGCCCAATGGTCCGGCCGCCATCTTCTCCACCGAGGGTAGCTCCGAATGGCTTACACATTCACCGAGAAAAAGCGCATCCGCAAGAACTTCGGCAAGCGGCCGACGATCCTGGACGTGCCGTACCTGCTGTCGATCCAGCTCGATTCCTACCGGAAATTCCTGCAGGTCGACGAGGACGGCGAGCAGCGG
>CBFGSB010000249.1:0-4022 GCA_965651325.1 uncultured Chromatiales bacterium
CGTACCGACCTGAGGCTCGCGTACGGCCAGTACTACCAGGCCCAGGAGATCAACGAGCTGCAGGTCGGCGACGGTGTGGCCAATTTTCACCCGGCCCAGCGCGCGCGACATCTCGTCGCGAGTCTCACCCACGCATTCGCGGCCGGCCCCGAGCTGCGGGTCGAAGCGTACCAAAAAAGGTATTACGGCTTGATGCCGCGGTTCGAAAATACATTTAACCCGCTGGTTCTGATCCCCGAGCTGCAGGTCGATCGCGTCCGCATCGATGCGGACCGTGCGACGGCGGAAGGACTCGAGTTCACGCTGAGCGGCGAAGGTGAGCAAGACTTGTCGTGGTGGGCGAGTTACGCGTGGTCGCGGAGCGTGGATGAGGTCGACGGTCGCACCGTGCGGCGGAGCTGGGACCAGCGGCACAGCTTCAGCGCGGGCATCAGCCGCGACTGGAATCACTGGAGCGTCAGCGCCGCCGCCCTCCTCCACAGCGGCTGGCCGAAGACCCTGCTGTCTTCCGAAACCCTGCGCAACGATGATGGCACGACGAACTTCACGCTATCTGTCGGACCGCGCAACCGCCATCGGCACGACACTTTCGAGTCACTGGACGTCCGCATCAGCCGCCGCTTCGACCTGCCGCGCGGTGAGCTGATCGCCTTCCTCGAGATCACGAACCTGCTCAATCACGAAAACTCCTGCTGCACCGAGTACAGCATTGAGCTCGACGAGAACGGCGAGTCCTCACTCGTCAGCGACGAGGGAAACTGGCTGCCGATCGTTCCGTCGCTTGGTGTGTTGTGGCGGTTCTGATCGGCTCGTACTGAATTGGATTGCGTTCCACCGCGGACGAATGCCCGGTACAGCCCGGTAGCACCGAAGACGGCTCAGCCAGCAGCCAATGCTGCCGGTGAGCGAGGCCGAGCGACCGCAGGTGCGACTGATCGAAGCAGGGTTCGACCAGCGCTTGCGGCAGCACGAGCCGGTGGCTCTCGTCTTCCGACAACCACGCCGCCGCCTCCCGGCTTTCGGTCTCGCCGTCACTCCTTCGGTAACCGAAGTGCACCGCGGGCCGACTCCACTGCAGCAGGAATTGGGCTTTCCAACCGGCGAATCCGAGCGATTCGCCGGGACCTAGCGCCGCTGCCGCGGCGTCGACGATGCCCGCGCCCGAGCGGGTCGCGTCGATGCGCGGGTACACAAGGAGCGACGCGCCGAGCCAGATCGTCAGCATGGTGGACACATACCCGGCCACCGCCCGTTTGATCCGGAACAAGAGCACGAACGACGCGGCCACGAGCCCCATGCCAAGCACCGTCCACGACAGCGGCCAAGCCTGCTCCGGGTTGATCAGCCACTCGCGCAGCGTCTGCGGATCGATCAGCGTGCGAACGCCTGCGCCCAGCACCAGCGTCGCGAAAAGCAGAGCGACTCCGTACAACATCCTGCGCGGCCCCGGGCCTGCCAGCAGCGTCGGTAGATGGCGCCCGGCCAGCAGGACCAGGGCCGGCAGCGCCGGCAGGATGTACACCGAGCGCTTGCCGTCGCTGATCGAGAAGAACAGCAGTACGAGCAGGACCCACGCACCGAGCAGCAGCGTCGCGGGATCGCGCGCTTTCAAATCCCTGGTCCAGGCCGGCACCAACCACGGCAGCAGCGCGGTGATCGGCAGCCACAGCCAGGGGACCGCGTTCGTGAGCAGGTACCACGGCGGCTCGAGGTGGCCCCACGCATCCGCATAGCGCGTCACCGTTTGCTTCAGCAATATGTTGTCGCGGTACTGCGCGAGCTCCGGATCGCCGGACCCGGTCGTCACCAGCAGCATCGGCAAGAGCCAAAGTGCGATCGGGACAAGGAACAGCGCCGGAGCGAGCCACCAGCGGGCGGGACCGGCGCCATGGACGGGGAGCGGCCATCCGCGTACCCGCGCGTAGGCCCAGGGCAGCAGGACCAGGAACGGCAGGAAGCCGACACCCTTGGTGATCACGCCGGCTCCGCAGGCAGCCGCTGCCATCGCAAGCCAGCGCCAGTCCGGACCGAGCAGCAGGTGCCGCGAAAGGCCGTACAGGCCGAGGCTGGTCCAGAAGCAGAGCATCCCGTCGATCTGGCCGGACTTCATCTGCAGCGGGAACTGGACGGTCGCGAGCAGCGCGGCGCCGGTCCACGCTGCAATCTCCGCGCCCCACAGGCGCCGCGCGAGATCGTACACCAGCCACAGCACGCCGAGGCCGGCCAGCAGCGACGGCAGCAGGAAGGCGATCGCGACCGAGCCGGTAATCTTGTAGAAGACCGCCACGGTCCAGAAGAACAGCGGCGGCTTGTCGGGATAGAGGACACCGGCGATACGCGGAATGAGCCAGTGTCCGCTCTCGGCCATGTCCTTCGCTATCAGTGCGAACCGCGGCTCGTCCGGCGGCCACGGATCGCGGAGGCCGAGCCCGGCGGCGAGGACGAGCGCGCCGATCGCCAGCAGTGCGGCGAGCCGGCAGAGATCGGCCGGTTTCATGTCGGTACGTTCTTCTCACGCTTGCGCAACCCGATATTGCGTAAGTAGATGGCCGCGCCGGTAGTCTGTCCGAGGATGAAGACCGGGTCCTGCCGCCATATCGCATAGGCGAGCAGCAGAACACCGCCCGACAGGCTCAGGTACCAGAACGCCATCGGAAAGACGCTCCGCTTCGCCCGCTCACTGGCCAGCCATTGCACGAGAAAGCGGGAAAAGAACATCGCCTGCCCGAGAAGCCCGACCCCCAGCCAGAAGGTGGGATGATTCATTCCGTCAGAGCCGCCTTCGTTCGAGCCACATCACCCCAAGGAGGTCGACTATGCCGACCCAGAGTCGATTGTTCAGGCCGTACTTCGACTGTCCGTGCCGGCGCGCGCGGTGGTTGACCCGAATGGAGCGCACCTTGCGCGCACGTTGCTTCATCAGGGCCGGGAGGAAGCGATGCATGTGATCGAATGCGGGCAGGTCGAGAAATGCGTCGCGGTAGAAAACCTTGAGGCCGCAGCCGGTGTCGCGGATCCCGTCGTGCAGCAGCGAGGACCGGATACCGTTGGCGATCCGGGAGGACAGGCGACGGCTCCACTTGTCCTGCCGCTGCCGACGCTCACCGACGACCATGGCGGCATCCGACAGCGCGAGAGCGGCGAAGAGGGATGGAATGTCGGCAGGATCGTTCTGCCCGTCACCGTCGAGCACGGCGATCACCGGGGCGGATGCCGAGGCAACGCCCGTGCGGATCGCGGCGCTCTGGCCGCGATTGCGACTGGAGCACATGATGCGGAGCCAGGACCGCGTCACAGCGAGCCCAGCCGCTTCCTCCGGCGTCGCATCGCTGCTGCCGTCATCGACAACGATCACCTCGAAACGAAGGCGGCTCATGAGGGTCTGTTCGATCTCCTCGACCAGGGGTCCGAGATTGCCTGCCTCGTTGTAGACGGGGATGACGACGCTGAGCTGCGGAGCAGCCAAAACCGCACTTTCCATGATTTCTACCGCAATAGTGAGGCGGCTGCCGCTTTCTCCGGTATCGGTTCAACGAGGGGAATGCGGGCGACCAGGTTCGCCGCCGCCTGCCCGGCAACGAATCCGAAGCTGACCGGACGCTCGCGGCCGGTGTCGTACGCGTAATGAATTTCGTCGGTACCTTCCCAAGCAATTACGCCAGTGACGCTGTCCCAGATCTGCCATGAAACACGGATACTCGCGAGCTTGGTATCGAGCAGCCGCAACCCGCCGACGCTGAAACGCTTGTTCACGCCCTGGTCGAAATCGGCGAGCCCCAGCAACCCGAGGTAACGTGCGTTACTGGCTTCGCCGATCCGACGCAGCGTTTGTTGTTCCATGATGCCCGTCGCCGTGTACGCGTCGATCATCGCCTTGTAATCGGCAGCAAGCCCGGCGCGGTTCACGGCCGACAGCACTTCCGCCAGGCTCACGATGCTTAGATCCTCACGCGCATCCGCAAGTGAGCTCGCGAAGGCGAGCGCCAGGGCGAGGCGATTCGCCTCCTGTCCGGTCGCGGATA
>CBFGSB010000250.1:0-3962 GCA_965651325.1 uncultured Chromatiales bacterium
TGTACCACCCGATCGTCGCGCCCGTGCTGGTCGATTTCGACGGCGACGGCCCCGCGCCGCCGGTGGAAGTGTTCAGCCTGCTGATCGACACCGATCTCCGGAACAGCGGGGCGGTACTGCGCTACAACCAGCGGCTCGGCGATCACGACCTGCTGGCCGGCTTCAACTACGGCGACAGCACGGTCGACGGAGGGCACTACCGCAACCTCGCCGGGATGAGGAACGGCCTGAGCACCCGCGTCGCGACCGACGCAAGCGTGCTGGAGGCGTTTGCCATGGACCGCTGGAGCGTCGGCGAACGCCTGGTGCTGGTGCTGGGCGCGCAGGCCGTGCAGACCAGCCGCGAGGTGCGCGAGACGGACGTCGCGTCGGGCGCCCTCCGCCTGCTCGACAGCGATTACTCGAGCATCAACCCGCGTGTCGGGCTGCTGTACGACGTCCGGGACGATGTCACGGTGTACGGCAATGTCAGCCGCCTGTTCGAAGCGCCGACCAACTACCAGCTCCAGGACAACGTCGCCGGCGGGAATGCGACGCTCGACCCGATGGAAGGAACCGTCATCGAGGTCGGCACGCGCGGCACCCGGGATGTCGGTGCGGCGAGCAGCTTCTCCTGGGACCTGTCGCTGTACCACGGGTGGATCCGCGACGAGATCCTGTCCGTCGACGACCCCGCGGCACCCGGGACCAGCCTTTCCACGAACGTGGAGGACACCGTGCACGCGGGGCTCGAAGCGGTGGCGAGAGCGACGCTGGTGCTCGACGATGCGCACGGCCGCGTCCTCGAGCCGGTCATAAGCGTCAGCGTCAACCGCTTCGAATTCGACGGCGATCCGCGCTACGGCAACAACCGGCTGCCGGCGGCCCCGCGTTACACCGTGCGCGGCGAGGTCCTCTACCGCGACGGGAACGGCTTCTGGATCGGCCCGACCTTCGAGCTGACCGGCGAGCGCTACGCCGATTTTGCCAACACTTACGAAGTCGAGCGCTATGCCCTTCTCGGCGCGCGGGCCGGCTGGTCCGGCGATCGCTGGAGCGTCTTTGCCGAGGTCCGCAACCTGCTGGACGAGGAGCACATCGCCAACCACAACGTGCGAAACATCGCTGCGCCGGACGCGGAAATCCTCAACCCGGGAACCCCGCGCTCGGTGTTCGCCGGCGTGCGCTGGCGGCTGGAGTAGTCGATCGGATGCTGCCCGACGCCAGCGGCCTCGAGCTGGCGTGACCTGCGAAGAGGCCCGCGGCACCAGCTATTCGCTGAGATTCGAGTGGGCCCTCTGGAAATGCTGCCGGCGCCGCCGCTACGGGCGGCGCCGTCCGGCCGTCAGTCGCCGAAGTAGAGCCGCGCGCCTACCGTGTAGGACTCGCCGCCGTCGGCGAAAAGAATCTCACCGGTCAGCGCGATGCCGTCGGCCAGGAAAATGTCGGCCGCAACGAAGCCGGCGGTGTCGTCGCCGGACAGGTCCAGGTCGACGTAGTCGACGCCGCCACGGATCTCGTAGCCCGGCAGCGGTATGAAGCGTACGCCGGCGATCGCGCGGATGCCGTCATCGTCGGCACTGGCGATCTCGTCGTCCCAATTGACCTCGTAAAAGCCGACGGTCCCGAAGAGGCTGAGCCGCTCCATGAGATCGAAGTGTGTGCCGATGCCGAATGTCGTTTCCTTGCCGTTGACCTGCGGGAAATCGTCCAGCTCGGCGGATTCGTAGTCGGCGAACAGGTGGATGTGCTCGCGCACCGCGAACGAGGCGTTGAAATTCCAGCCGCCCGAGTCCAGGCCGTTGTCAGCTTCCGTCATCACGTGGGCGACCTGGATCCAGCTATAACGGATGTCGGTGCTGTCCGCCTGCGCGAACGCGGCGGCCGGAGCCAGCAGCAGCACCATCAGAATGCGTTTCATGTCTCGCTCTCCCAAACAGGATTGTCATGCCCAATCGGCGTGCAGCGTAGGGCAGGGACGCCGGCAATTCCGGGCGCGCGTCACATTTGGTGCGGGCCGCCGCGCCTGGCGGCTGCAAACTGCGCACCAGTCGCCCCACCCATCCACCCGCTGCCGCCCTTCCCGCATTTACAGGCGTATTGACGCTGCCGGGCACCGCCCCTAGACTTGATTGATCGTTCAACTCAGGACCGGCACGCCGTGTCGAGAACCCGCGACCGCCTCGTGCACGCCGCCATGCAGCTCTTCCAGGAGAAGGGCTACGGCTCGACCAGCATAGCGGACATCCTGAAAAAGGCGGGCGCGAACAGCGGCAGCCTCTACCACTTCTTCCCGGCCAAGCAGGACCTGCTGACGGCGGTCCTCGATGCTTACGTCCGGGGCATCCGCCCGATGCTGCTCGACCCGGCCTGGGAGGGGGTGGACGACCCGCTGGAGCGCATCTTCGCGCTGCTCGCGCGCTACCGGCAGATGCTGGTCGACACCGACTGCTTCTACGGCTGCCCGATCGGCAACCTCGCGCTCGAGCTGCACGAGCCGGACCCGGCGGTGCGCGAGCGCCTCGCCGCGAACTTCTCCGCCTGGACGGGAGCGATCGAGGAATGCCTCGCGGGTGCCGCGGACCGGCTGCCCGCGAACGTCGACCGCAAAGCGCTCGCGCAATTCGTGCTGACCACCATGGAAGGGGGCGTCATGCAGGCACGCACGCACAGGAGCCTCGAAGCGTTCGACGCGTCGGTCGGGCAGCTCCGCAACTACTTCGATTACCTCGCCGCCCGCGCGGCGAGTTCCAACAGCAACAACAAGAGGTCAGAGTGATGGACAACGCAATCGGGCAAATCAACTATCTCGCCGTCATCGCTGCTGCCGTGTCGGCATTTTTGCTCGGAGGGCTGTGGTACGGGCCGCTGTTCGAGAAGGCCTGGATGAACGCCAGCGGCGTGACGCCGGAAACGAAGCGAGAGGCCGGTCACGGCGCGAAAGTTTTTATCGTCGCTTTCGTATGGGCCCTGCTCGGCGCGTGGTTCTTCGCCATGTTCCTGGGCGCGGCGCCTGCACTCGGCTTCGCCGTCGCGGTGGGCTTCGGCACGGGCCTCATCTGGATCGCGGGCTCGTTCGCGATCAACTACCAGTTCGAGCAGAAGCCCTTGAAGCTGCTGCTGGTCAACGGCGGCTATCACACGGTGCAGTACACGCTGTACGGGCTGATCCTGGGCCTGTGGCACTGAAGAATCCCGCGGATGCAGCGCCTCCCGGGCGCCGGTCGGCTATGGTACTGGCATGGCAACCCGCATCGGCATCTCGGGATGGCGCTACGCCGGCTGGCGCGGCAAGTTCTATCCCGAGGGCCTGCCGCAGAAGCGCGAGCTCGCGTACGCTGCCGAGCGCTTCAACAGCATCGAGCTCAACGGCAGTTTTTATTCGCTGCAGCGGCCCTCCAGCTACGCCCGCTGGCGGGATGACGTGCCGGACGATTTCGTCTTCGCGGTGAAGGGTGGACGCTACATCACGCACATGCTGAAGCTGAAAGAGCCGGGTACCGCGCTTGCGAACTTCTTCGCCTCGGGCCTGTTCGAGCTGGGCGCGAAGCTCGGCCCGATCCTGTGGCAATTCCCGCCGCAGTTCGGCTTCGATGCCGGACGCATCCAGGCCTTTTTCGACCTGCTGCCGAGGGACGGCGCGGAGGCATCGAAGCTCGCGCGCCGCCACGACAAGCGCGTGACCGGGCGCGCGCGCGTCGCGATCGACCCGTCGACGCGTTTCCGGCACGCGATGGAGGTGCGCCACGAAAGCTTCGCGGACCCGGCGTTTATCGCGCTTCTGCGCCGCAACAACGTCGCGCTGGTGGTGGCCGACACGGCCGGCCGCTGGCCCCTGATGGAAGACGTGACGGCCGACTTCGTGTACGTTCGCCTGCACGGCGACAAGGAGCTCTACGTGAGCGGCTACACGCCGAAGGCGATCGACCGCTGGGCGGAACGGGTCGAGGCGTGGCAGCGCGGCGGGCAGGTGGCGGACGCGC
>CBFGSB010000251.1:0-3957 GCA_965651325.1 uncultured Chromatiales bacterium
TGCAACGAGCGGTTCACGACGTTCGAGGAAGCGGAGCTCGTGATGCCGCGGTTGATCAAGTCGGACAAGAGCCGGCAGCCGTTCGACGAGGACAAGCTCAGGAACAGCATGATCCGGGCGTTGGAGAAGCGGCCGGTGCCGGCGGACGAGTTCGAGGAGGCGATCGGGCGGCTGGTGCACAAGTTGCGGACGATGGGTGAGCGGGAAGTGCCGTCGCGCCTCGTGGGCGATCTCGTGATGGAGGAGCTGCGCTCGCTGGACGAAGTGGCGTACGTGCGCTTCGCGTCGGTGTACCGGCGCTTCCAGGACGTCACCGAGTTCCAGGAGGAGATCCAGCGCCTGCAGGAGATTTCGACGACGGCTGCCAATCGCGAGCAGATGTCGCTCCTGCCCGACCCGCCGTCGAAGAAGCGCTGACCGCCCATGACGGGGTTCTCTGCCGCCGATCACCGATTCATGGCACGCGCCCTGCAGCTTGCAGCGAAAGGCCTCACGACCGCGCGCCCGAACCCGCGGGTCGGCTGCGTCCTCGTGCGCGACGGCAGGGTAGTCGGCGAGGGCTGGCATCGCGCGGCCGGTGAGGCGCATGCGGAAGTCAACGCCCTTGCGGCGGCCAAAGGCGATGCGACCGGCGCGACCGCGTACGTCTCGCTGGAACCCTGCGCGCACACCGGCCGAACGGGGCCGTGCGCGAATGCGCTCATCGATGCGGGGATCGCGGAAGTCGTGTTCGCGCACGAGGATCCGTCGCCGCACGCGGGGGAACCGGGGAAAGCCGTGCTCGAGGCCGCCAACGTCCGCGTGCGCGCGGGATTGCTGCGCGCAGAAGCGCGGCGGCTCAACGCCGGTTTTTTTTCGCGCATCGAACGCGGGCGGCCGTTCGTCAGGGTCAAGATCGCGTCGAGCCTCGACGGCGCCACCGCCATGCTGAGCGGCGAAAGCCGCTGGATCACCGACGAGGCCGCGCGCCGGGACGCACAACGCCTGCGTGCCGCCAGCGGCGCGATCCTGACGGGCGTCGGCACGATCATCGCGGACGACCCGTCCCTTACCGTGCGCGACGCGCCGGAGGTGCCGGAGCAGCCGCTGCGCGTGATCCTCGACAGCGGGTTGCGCACGCCTCCGGAGGCCCGGCTGCTGGGCCTGCCCGGGAAAACGGCGATTTTCCACGCCACCGGTGGTGCTGCCCCGGCACTCGAGAAGCCGCGTGTATCGCTGTACGCCGCTGGCGCTGGCGGCAACGGCCGGGTCGATCTCGCGGCCGTCCTCGCGAAGCTCGGGGAACTCGCGGTAAACGACGTCCTGGTGGAAGCGGGGCCGGTCCTTTCGGGCGCGTTCCTCGCCGCAGGCCTGGTAGACGAGCTTGTGATTTACCAGGCGCCCCATATTATGGGGAGTCAAACCCGGCGAATGTTCGAAACCCCGAGCATCGAGGCGCTGGCGGAGCGGCAGGCCCTCGACATTGTCGACATTCGCCGCATCGGCCGCTGCCTGCGCATTACGGCGCGTCCGGCGGGCGAACGGCCGTAACAGTGGATACAACATGTTTACCGGAATCATCAGGGCAGTCGGCGCGGTCGAGCGGGTGGTACCCCGGGGCGGCGACCTGCGCGTCTCTGTGCGCGCGCCGGATTTCCCCTGGAGCGAGCAACAGCGCGGCGACAGCATTGCGGTGAACGGCGTTTGTCTCACCATCGTGGAGCTGCGGCCGGACGGCTTCGACGCCGACATTTCCGCGGAGACGCGCGACGTGACCACCCTGCGCGACATCGGCCCGGATCGGCGCGTCAACCTGGAACCGGCAATTGCAGTGGGCGAGCGCCTCGGCGGGCACCTCGTCAGCGGGCACGTCGACTGCGTCGGCACCGTTACGGGCACCACACCCGAAGCCCGATCGACCCGCGTGGTCATCGAACTGCCGGCTGCCTACAGCCGCTATGTCGCCAAGAAAGGATCGATCTGCGTGGACGGCACGAGCCTTACCATCAACGAGGTATCAGCAAACGCCTTCGAGGTGAATATCATCCCGCATACGGCCGCCAGCACCATCGTTGGTGATTACAAACCGGGCACGCGGGTCAACATCGAAGTGGACCTCATCGCCCGCTACCTGGAGAGACTTCTCGAGGGGCGGGGCAAGGACGATATCTCGCACGAATCCTCGAGAGCACAACACCATGCGTAACCACACCACCCTGCACCCGGCTGCGTCGGATTCCCCCTTCAGCAGCATCGAAGACATCATCGCCGACATCCGTGCCGGCAAGATGGTCATCATGGTCGATGACGAGAATCGCGAGAACGAAGGCGATCTCATCATGGCGGCGGAAAAGGTGCGGCCGGAAGACATCAACTACATGGCGCGTTACGGGCGCGGCCTCATCTGCCTCACGATCACGCGCGAACGCTGTGCGCAGCTCCGCCTGCCGCTGATGGTGCACGACACCGACCAGCGGCATGCCACCAATTTCACGGTGTCGATCGAAGCGGCCGAAGGCATTACCACCGGGATTTCCGCGCACGACCGCGCGCGCACGGTGCAGCTCGCGGTGGCGCGCGATGCGCGTCCGGAACACCTGAGCCAGCCGGGGCATATCTTTCCGGTCATGGCGCAGCCCGGAGGCGTGCTGACGCGCGCCGGCCACACCGAAGCCGGTTGCGACCTCGCACGGCTCGCGGGTTTCGAGCCTGCCGCGGCCATCTGCGAGATCCTGAACGAGGACGGCAGCATGGCGCGCCGCCCGGACCTGGAGAAATTCTCGCGGGAGCACAAGGTCCGGATCGGCACGATCGCCGACCTCATTCGCTACCGCCTGGAAAAGGAACGCTACGTCGAGCGCATTGCCGAGCAGCGGGTCACGACGGCACACGGGGACTTTCGCCTCTACTGCTACGACGATCACGTCAATCGCACGGTGCACGTGGCGCTGGCCAAGGGTGACATCGGGCCGGACAGCGAGCCCCTCGTGCGCGTGCACATCCAGGACACGCTGGGCGACGTTCTCGGCGTCAAGAGCCCGGTCCTCGGTTGGCCGCTCGACAGCGCCATCGAGCGTATTGCGCGCGAGGACAGCGGCATCGTCGTGGTCCTCCGCGGCCAGGAATCGCCGCGCGACCTGATGGAGAACGTCAAGTCGCTCACCAAGCCGCGTGACGAGCTCGACGCCCGCCGGCAGGGCGAGGCCGTGCTGAAAACCTACGGTCTCGGTGCACAGATCCTGAAAGACCTGGGCGTGCAGCGCATGCGTGTACTGTCCGCGCCAAAGCAGATGCACGGCATCTCGGGCTTCGATCTCGAGATCACGGAATACGTCACCTGATCCGCCCCGGAACCACGCGAGCACACGATGCAAAAAATAAAAACGATCGAAGGCGAGCTCACCGTTCGCGATGCGAAATTCACACTCGTTGCGTCGCGCTTCAACGAGTACATTGTCGAGTCGCTGATCAACGGTGCCGTCGGCTGCCTGCGGCGGCACGGTGCCGGCGATGCGGATTTGGAGCTGGTGCGCGTGCCGGGTGCGTTCGAGCTGCCGCTCGCCGTCGAGAAAGTCGCCGCTTCCCGGCGGGCCGACGCGATTATCGCGCTCGGCGCGGTCATTCGGGGTGCGACGCCGCATTTCGACTTTGTTTCCGCCGAGTGCATGCACGGGATTACCGCGGCCGCGCGTAGCCACGGGATTCCGGTCGGGGTCGGCGTCCTGACCGTCGACACGATCGAGCAGGCGATCGAGCGGGCCGGGACCAAGGCCGGGAACAAGGGCGAGGAGGCGGCGCTTGCGGCTATCGAGATGGTGAATTTGGTGCGGCGGCTCGATTAGGGGTCACCTCAGCTTAGCGGGGCCCACGAGCGTTTCGGGGAGTGGCCCGGATTTCTTGGGGGCCGTGGCGGGCGTAGCCGCGACCGGGGGGAGGGGCCTTCGGCGCCGGCCACGAGCACGTCCCTGTGGGCCTGCG
>CBFGSB010000252.1:0-3890 GCA_965651325.1 uncultured Chromatiales bacterium
GCAAATGTCGGAGGAACTGCAGTGTCATCGTTGTGGTGCGTCGTTGGCCGCGTTGTCGTTGCCATTGTCGCGTCGGGATGAGTGCCCGGGGTGCGCGGCAGGGTTGCACGTGTGCCGGATGTGCCGGTACTTCGATCCGGCGGTGCCGAAGCAGTGCCGGGAGGACGATGCCGAAGAGGTGCCGGACAAGGACAAGGTAAACTTCTGCGAGTGGTTCAAACCAAGGCCCGGTGCGTTCGATTCGGTGCGGGCCGGCAAGGCGGCGCGGGCCGAAGCGGAGCTCGCGGCACTGTTCGGCGGTGGAGAGGCGGAGCAGGCTGACGCGGACCCGCTCGTCCAACGTGCCGACGACCTGTTCAAGTAAGCGATGGACGATAGAGCTCTCGTTATCCTGTCCGGCGGGCAGGACTCCACCACGTGCCTGTACTGGGCGCGCGAGCGCTTCGGCCGGGAAGCCGTCGCGTCCGTCACCTTCGATTACGGGCAGCGGCATCGTATCGAGATCGAGTGTGCGGCGAACGTCGCGCGGCTGGCCGGCGTGCCCAACGCCGTGCTGCCGATCGATACCTTCGCGGCGCTCGGCGGCAACGCGCTCATCGACCCCGACGTTGCAGTGCCCCCGGCAGCGGCCGCGCAAGGCGAGCTGCCTGCCACCTTCGTTCCGGGGCGCAACCTCATCTTCCTGACCTTTGCCGCGGCGTACGCCTGGCCGCGCGGCATCCGGCACCTCGTTACCGGCACCGCGCAGACGGACTACAGCGGCTACCCCGATTGCCGCCGCGAGACGATCGACGCGCTGGAGAAGACCCTCTCCCTGGGCCTCGATCGGCGCATGACGATCCACACCCCGCTCATGCACCTTTCCAAGAAAGAGACGGTAGAGCTCGCCGACCGGCTCGGCGCGCTGCAAGCGATGGCGCTGACGCACACCTGCTACAACGGGGAGCGGCCGCCTTGCGGCACCTGTGCGGCCTGCCAGTTGCGCGCCAAGGGCTTTGCCGAGGCCGGCATCGCCGACCCGCTCGTGGCCGCATGACGTACTCGGTCAAGGAAATCTATTACACGCTGCAGGGTGAGGGCGCGCAGGCGGGCCGGCCGGCGGTGTTCCTGCGCTTCGCCGGCTGCAACCTGTGGTCCGGGCGAGAGAAGGACCGGGAGCGCGCGGTCTGCCGGTTCTGCGACACGGATTTCGTCGGCACCGACGGGCCCGGCGGCGGCAAGTTCCGCACGCCCGACGCGCTGGCCGACGCCGTCGCGCGCCGCTGGCCCGCAACGCCGGGCGGCGGCAAGCCCTACGTCGTGTGCACCGGAGGCGAGCCGTTGCTGCAGCTCGACGAGGCGGCGATCGCCGCCTTGCACGCCCGCGGCTTCGAGGTCGGCGTCGAGACCAACGGCACCGTGCCGGCGCCCGGCGGGCTCGACTGGATCTGCGTCAGCCCGAAGGCCGGCGCGGACGTCGTGCAGCGGACGGGCGACGAGCTGAAGCTCGTCTACCCGCAGCGCGAGGCCGAAGCCCAGCCCGAGCGATTCGCGGAGCTCGATTTCGTCCATCACTTCCTGCAGCCGCTGGACGACGCCGACAAGGAACGGAACACGCGTGCCGCGATCGAGTACTGCCTCGCAAATCCGCAGTGGAAGCTCAGCCTGCAGGCCCATAAAGTGATCGGCATCGCGTGAACGGAGGTCGCCGGTGATCAGTCACCGCATCCTGCGGCCGGTGGTCGCCGTGGCGGTCGGGTTTGCCGTGGCGTTCTATGCGTACGATCGTGTCACCGACCCGCGGCCGCGGCAGGAGCGCGCACGGGAGGAGGCCGTCGTGCAGGCGTCGCGCGCCATCCTGCGGGCGTACGTCGACAACTCCGCCGGGCTGCGCATCGTCGATCCCCTCGCACCCGACCGCCGGGTGGGCAAGGTCTACATCTACCCGGCGGACGGCGGCTGGGAGGTCTCGGGCCACTACAAGCGAGGCGAGCAGGACCGCTGGCACCCGTACCTCATGCGGCTGGACGGGGGGCTGGTCCTGGTAAAGCTGTCGCTCCGCGATGACGACCCCGGCCTCCGGCAAAAAGCCGGCTCCGACCCCAGGCTGATAACGGAGCCGTAGCCCCTCCGAAAAAAGAAGGCACGCACTCCAACGCTTTTCCGGGCTGGCGCATCCAATGCTCACAATCGTCCCCCGTGAGGAGCCGCCCTGAAAATCGCCGACACTTCCGCGCAGGACGTCCAGGTCGCACCGCGCAGCAGCCGCAACCGGCGTATCGTCGGTGCGAGCGTCGTCCTGCTCCTGCTCGCGCTCGTCTGGATCGCCGTCCCTGTCGTCAACCGCTGGGCGAACGCCACGCTCACCGTGCCTCTCGAGCGCCTGCGGATCGCCGAGGTCACCCGCGGTAACCTGGTTCGCGACGTGTCCGTGCAGGGCCGCGTGGTCGCGGCCGTCAGCCCCACGCTCTATGCGCCGGCGCCGGGCACCATCACGCTAAAGGTCGACGCCGGCGCCGCGGTCGAGCAAGGCCAGGTCCTGGCGGTGATCGACAGCCCGCAGCTCGCGAACGAGCTCGAGCAGGCGCGCTCCGCGCTGCAGCAGCAGACAGTGGAGCTCGAACGGCAGCGCATCGAATCGCGCCAGCTCGCGCTGGAGAAGCAGAAGGCCGCGGACCTCGCCCAGGTCGCGCTGGTCGCCGCCGAGCGGGAGAAGCGGCGCGCCGACCAGGCCAACGAGGTCCAGGTCATTTCGGTCATCGACTTTGAAAAGGCGCAGGACGACCTGAGAAAGGCCGAGCTCGCGTTCGAGCATGCGCAAGCGGATGCCGGGCTGTTCAACGAGCGGCTCGCTTTCGAGCTGCGCGCAAACGAGCTGGCCGTCGAGCGCCAGCAGCTCCTGGTCGCGGAGCTGCAGCGGCAGGTGGACGCCCTGTCGATCCGCTCGCCGGTCAGCGGCGTCGTCGGCGACCTGCTGGTCGACCAGAAGGCGGCCGTGTCGAAAGACGCCCCGGTGTTGTCGGTCGTCGACCTCACGCGCTTCGAAATCGACGCGCAGATCCCTGAAAGCTACGCCGACGACCTGGGGCTCGGCATGGCAGCCGAGATCCTGTTGGGAGGCACGCGTTATGCGGGCAGCGTCGTGGCCGTGTCGCCGGAGATCGTCGACAGCCAGGTGAGCAGCCGCATCCGTTTCGATGCCGAAATGCCGCCCAACATCCGCCAGAACCAGCGGCTCACCACCCGCATCCTGCTGGAGGAGCGGCCGGACGTGCTGATGCTCGCGCGCGGCCAGTTCCTCGACAGCGGTGGCGGCCGCGTCGCGTACGTGCTGGACGGCAACGGCGTCCTGCACCGCCGGGCAATCGCCATCGGCGCACGCAGCCTGTCCGCCGTCGAGATTGCGTCCGGGCTGCGCGAAGGCGAAGCCGTCGTGATCTCGAGCGTCGACGCCTTCCGCGGTGCCGATACCGTGCTCGTTACGGATTAATGGCGGTCCCGCTGCCACCGATCGATTAGCAAAGGAGCTAGCTGATGCTGCGCATGCAGAACGTATCGAAGGTCTACCACACCGACACCGTGCAGACGCACGCCCTGCGCGAATTCTCCCTGGCGGTCGAAGAAGGTGAGTTCGTCTCCGTCACCGGCCCGTCGGGCTCGGGCAAGACCACTTTCCTCAATATCGCGGGCCTGCTGGAAGAGTTCAGCGGCGGAACGTACGAGCTCGACGGGAAGGACGTGTCGCGGCTGAACGATCGCGAGCGCTCACGTTTGCGCAACGAGAAGATCGGCTTCATCTTCCAGAGCTTCAACCTGATCCCGGAGCTGGACATCTTCGACAACGTCGACGTGCCGTTGCGCTATCGCGGGTTCAAGGCATCCGAGCGCAAGCGGCGCATCGAGCGTGTGAT
>CBFGSB010000253.1:0-3885 GCA_965651325.1 uncultured Chromatiales bacterium
GCACTAGATGTCGGTTTACGCCATCGGCGACGTCCAGGGTTGTTACGACCCGCTGCGGCGCCTGCTGGACCGGCTGGAGTTCGCGCCGGAGCGCGACCGCCTGTGGTTTACCGGCGACCTCGTCAACCGCGGCCCGCAGTCGCTGGAGGTCTTGCGGCTGGTGCGAAGCCTGGGCGACGCGGCGGTGACCGTGCTCGGCAACCACGACTTGCACCTCATCGCGATGGCACACGGGGTCGACAACGGCCGCGACCCCGATCGGTCATTGCAGCAGGTACTGGAGGCGCCCGACCGCGACGAGTTGCTCGCATGGCTACGCGCGCGACCGCTGGCACACTTCGACGAGCGGCTCAATACGCTGCTGGTGCACGCGGGCGTGCCGCCGGACTGGACCGTGAAGAAGGCGCTCAAGCGCGCCGCGGAGGTTGAAGCCGTGCTTTCCGGCCCGGCTTGCGCCAATTTCCTGCCGAAGCTCTACGGCAATACCCCTGCACGCTGGTCCGGTGAGCTGCACGGCAACAAGCGGCTGCGCTACATCGTCAACGCACTCACGCGCATGCGCATGGTGCACAAGGACGGCCGCCTGGATTTCGACCACAAAGGGCCGCCGGAGAATGCCGGGAAAGGGCTCGTGCCGTGGTTCGACGTACCCGGCGCGCGCTGGCGCGGCACCCGTATCGCGTTCGGGCACTGGTCCGCGCTGGGCCTGGTCGTGGGGCCCGACCTGCTCGGCCTGGATACCGGCTGCGTGTGGGGCCGGGAACTGACTGCCGTGCGGCTGAACAAGCGGCCGAAGGTGGTACAGGTCGATTGCCGCGAGCGTATTCATGAATAGTCCGGGTTAAACTGGCCGCATGAGCAGCCGGGACAGCATTGTCACCAGCGCGGCGCCGCCACCGGTCGGCGCCTACCCGCATGCGCGCCGGGTCGGCGATCTCCTGTTCCTGTCCGGGATCGGGCCGCGGTCCGCGGAAACCGGCGGGATCGCCGGCGTCACGCTGGGCACGGACGGTGAAGTCCAGCGCTACGACATCGGCGCGCAATGCCACGCCGTGTTCCACAACGTGCGCGCGGTGCTCGCCAGCGCGGGCGCCGACCTGGGCGACCTGCTGGACGTAACCGTGTTTCTCACCGACATCCGGCGCGACTTTGAAACCTTCAATCGCATCTACGGCGAGTACTTCAGCTCGGCCGGCGGTCCCTGCCGTACCACGGTGGAAATCAACCGCTTGCCCACGCCCATCGCGATCGAGCTGAAGTGCATCGCGCAAATTCCTGTCGCACGATAACGGGTTCCAACATGCAATCGTTGCAGGCTTTCAATTTCAAGCAGTGGATCGACGAGCACAGGCACTTGCTGAAGCCGCCGGTCTGCAACCAGCAGGTTTTCGAGGAAGACGACTTCATCGTGATGGTTGTCGGCGGGCCCAATTCCCGCAAGGACTATCACTACGACGAAGGGCCGGAGTTCTTCTACCAGCTCGAAGGCGGCATGCTCCTGAAGACCATCCAGGACGGGCAGCAGGTCGACATTCCGATCAACGCGGGCGAAATCCTGCTGCTGCCGCCGCGGGTGCCGCATTCGCCGCAGCGCTATGCCGATTCGGTAGGTCTCGTCGTCGAGCGCAAGCGCAACCCGGACGAGCTCGACGGCTTCATGTGGTTCTGCGACAACTGCCACAACAAGCTGTACGAGGAGTTCCTGTACGTCGACGACATCGTGGGGCAGTTGCCACCGATATTCGACCGGTTCTACGGCTCCGAGGAGAACCGGACCTGCAGCGAGTGCGGCACCGTGATGCCGCGACCGCAAGGCGCGCCGGGTTGAGAGCGTCGTTCGCCCGCGCCGCGGGTCGCCGCGGCATGAGGGTCGTGATGTCGTGCTGAAGATCGACATCCACACGCATATCCTGCCTTCGAGTTGGCCGAACCTGAGCGAGCGGTACGGGTACGGCGGCTTCGTGCAGCTCGAGCACCACGGCCCGGGATGCGCCCGCATGATGATCGACGGCAAGGAATTCCGCTCGATCGAGTCCGATTGCTGGGATCCCGCCGTGCGGCTCGCCGACTGCGATGCCACGGGAGTCTCGGTGCAGGTGCTGTCGACCGTGCCGGTAATGTTCAGCTACTGGGCCAAACCGGCCGATACCGCCGATCTTGCGCGCCTGCTGAACGATCACATTGCCGGGCTCGTCGACGACCAGCCGCGCCGCTTCGTCGGACTCGGCACGCTGGCGATGCAGGATGCAGACCTCGCGATCCGCGAGCTGGAGCGCTGCATGCAATCGCTGGGCCTGGCCGGGGTACAGATCGGGTCGCACGTCAACGGCTGGAACCTGGACGACGAACGCATTTTTCCCGTGCTCGAAGCCGCCGCCGACCTGGGCGCCGCGGTGTTCGTGCATCCGTGGCAGATGCTCGGGCGCGAGCGCATGGGACTCTACTGGCTGCCGTGGCTCGTCGGCATGCCGGCGGAGACCGCGCTCTCGATCTGTTCGCTGATCTTCGGCGGCGTGTTCGAGCGCCTGCCGAAGCTCAGGGTCGCCTTCGCGCATGGCGGCGGTGCGTTCCCCGGGATCATTGGCCGGCTGGAGCACGGGTTCAACGTGCGGCCGGACATCGTCGCCACGAGCAACGAGCGCAACCCGCGCGAATACCTGGGCCGCTTCTACGTGGATTCGCTGGTGCACGAGCCGGGGATGCTCAAGTACATGATCGAGCTGCTCGGCGCGGACAGCATCGCGCTCGGCAGCGACTATCCCTTCCCGCTCGGGGAACACCATCCCGGCAAGATGATCGAGGAGATGGGGCTCGACGAGCGCACGCGTAATGCTTTGCTCGCGGATTCCGCGCTCGCCTGGCTCAATCGCAAGAGGCAGGACTTTGCCTGAGCAGGACGCAGGGCCGGCGTTCCCGGGCAACCGCGACGGCGCACGGGCACTGGACGCAGCGGACCCGTTGCGCGCATTCCGTGGCGAATTCAACTTCCCGCGGGAGCGGGACGGCCGCGCACCGGTTTACCTCTGCGGCAATTCGCTGGGCCTGCAGCCAAAGCTTGCGGTGCAGTACGTGCAGGAGGAGCTCGACGACTGGGCCGACCTCGGAGTCGCCGGCCATTTCGAATCGCGCCGACCGTGGATGCCCTATCACCGCCAGGCGACGGCCCGGCTCGCCGCATTGTGCGGTGCGCAGGAGAACGAAGTCGTCGCGATGAACTCGCTGACGGTCAACCTGCACCTCATGATGACCACGTTCTACCGGCCGGCCGGCCGGCGTCGCAAGATACTGATCGAATCCGCCGCCTTTCCGTCCGACCGTTTTGCCGCGACATCGCAAATTCGCTTGCGCGGTTTCGACCCGGCCGACGCGCTCGTCGAGTGGCAGCCACGGGCCGGCACCGCGGAGCTCGATACGAGCGACCTCGCCTGCATACTCCGCGAGCAGGGCGAGGAGATCGCGCTGCTGCTGCTCCCCGGCGTGCAGTACTACAGCGGGCAGGTGCTGGACATGCCGGCGATCTGCCGGCTCGCGCGGGAACACGGCTGCGCGGTGGGGCTCGACCTTGCCCACGCGATCGGCAACGTGCCGCTGGCGCTGCACGACTGGGCACCCGACTTCGCCGCGTGGTGCAGTTACAAGTACCTGAACGGCGGGCCGGGCGCGATCGCCGGCGCGTTCGTGCACGCGCGGCATCTCGATGCGGACGGCTCGCGGCAGTTGCTCGGCTGGTGGGGGCACGACGAGGCGACTCGCTTCGCCATGGCGCCGAGCTTCACGCCGGCAAAAGGCGCGGAGCTCTGGCAGCTCAGCAACCCGCCGATCCTGTCTTTGGCGCCGGTGCTGGCGTCCCTGGACATCTTCGATCGCGCGGGAATGGACAGGCTC
>CBFGSB010000254.1:0-3837 GCA_965651325.1 uncultured Chromatiales bacterium
AGCACTCCACGGGCGAGGCCTTCGGCAAGGCCAACGTGATCGCCGAACGCGCGGTTGCCAGCGGCGACCTGCGCACGCTCACGCCGGAACAACTCGCATCGGCGAAATCGCGCATGCAGGACATCGTGGCTCAGCACCTGCCCGGCACCTCCGCAGAAATCGAGTTCACCGACGGCTATCCGCCGCTTGCCCCCACAGACGGCAATCGCCGCCTGCTGTCCCTGTACGACGAGGCGAGCCGCGATCTCGGTTTCGGCCCGGTGACGGCCGTGGATCCCCGGAATGCGGGTGCCGCCGACATCTCCTTCACGGGCGGCCGCGTCGCGATGGCGCTGGACGGCATCGGGCTCATGGGTCCCGGCGGGCACACCGTCGAGGAAACCGCCGACCTCAGAACGCTGCCGAGCCAGGCGAAGCGTGCGGCGCTGCTCATGTACCGCTTGCGCAACGTCGAGTTTCCGCGGATGTGACGTACAGTTGCGTCCTCCTCCCGAAGGCGGCAAATGTGACCAATATCGGGTCGAGGCCGGTGAAGCAATGCTAGCCCGGATATCTCACCGATTGCGCGGTTTCTCGCTTGCCCTTTGTCCGCACAACGAATTTTCCTCACTCGGAAATACACTCGGGTATTCCGCTCGATCGGAAAATCCGTTGTACGAACAAACTGCTGCCCGAGAATTCCGCGAATCGGTGAGATATCCGGGCTAGGGTTCGCGCGAGCACTGCTTACCTGCACCAAGTTCGCATTAACCTACTTCGCGCTTATGCTGCTCGGAATCGGCACCTGGATGCAGTCGAACATGATTCGGCAAGCCCCGGGAATCTCGAGCTTCCACTGTCGCCGGCCCGCTGACACCCATATTTCGTCATCGAGCGGGTTCGAATAACTCGACCGGATTACCGTCGGGGTCCTCGATCTGGATTTGTTTGCCGCCCGGACCAGCTTCCACCTGGTTGCGGAAGCGGACGCCCGCATTCCTGAGCGCCTCGACACGGGCGTCGATATCCTCCACCTGGAGCACGATCCGGTTCCATCCGCCCGGCTCCTGCAAGGATCCGTCCGGCATCGACCGGGAACCCGAGGCTCCGGGCCCGCTGAGGATCAACTTGAAATCTCCGATGGAAACCTGTGCGAAGGCCGGCCGATGCTCCCTGTCCAGGGAGAAGCCGAGCATTCCGGTATAGAAGGCGACGGCACGACCGATGTCTTTCACCTGGTACCGGACGCCCCAAGCGTCGAGCACGACTGCAGCGGCATTCTTTCCGGTTTGTTTCATGGCACCTCCCGGACGATCCCGTTCCCGGATCGGTATCCATTGTCCCGTTCCATGTCGCCGCCGTATAGGAAGAAATTGACCGGGGAGGACAACGGAAGGTGATTCTCCTTCGAGCGGCCGCCCGCCTGCTTCCCACGAAGGTACTCGGCAGGAGTCACGCCTGCGAATTCCCGGAAGTCATTGATCAGGTGTGACTGGTCGGAATAGCCGCAGGTCGATCCCAATCCTGCCCAATTTGCACCACAGCCCTCGCCTGCACGTTGCGAAGGAGCTGGCCGCACCCCTTCGACTCCGTCCGCCAGCGCCCGTACCCGTTGGAAGCGCAACAGCCGGCAGAAGCGCTTGGGCGTGAGGCCGATCTCCGTGCGGAACACCCGGATGAAGTGCCGATCCGATACCCCGAGTTCCCGCACCACGTCTCGTACCGTAGCACCAGTGCCTGCCGGTCCGAACATGGCCAACGCCCTCGACACCATCGGGCGGCCCTTCCCGGCGCCATACCCCAGCCGCTGCAGCAGGGACGTTTCGAGCGTGCGCAGCCGCGCCGCGGGTGCCGTTGTTCCGCAGAGCTGCTCCCTAAGCTCGCGAGCGGAAAGGCCCCAGAGATCCGACAGGTCCACATGCGTGTCCGACAGCTCATTCGCCGGGACGCCAAGGAACGGAAAAGCGCCGCCGGGCTTGAAGTGCACTCCGACAATCGATTCGTGCTGCCGCGCATCGCAGATGAACGCGGTGGAATAGGTTCCCGAGACGGTCGCGCCGGAAAGCCGGTTGTATTCGTCAGGTCTCGCGGGGTTGTGGATCCGCATTTCGTCTTCATGCAGATTGACCACGATCTCCACCGTACCGCTCGGCAGAATTCGCTCCTGTCGAGGGGTTTGCGCGCCGGCGAGCAGCCAGAGGCAGTCGACGAATTCGTCAAGCGGCGGGGCAGGATAACGGACCAGGTGGAGCATGGCTCTTTGACGGAGTTCCGCGTCAGAAGCTGGTATGCGCGACTATTGCAAATGCTTCTCACTCAGTAAACGTTTCCGCGGAAGCGCCGGTGTCAGCCCGAGTGCCTCCATTCTCAACCGGAGCGCAGGCTTTCCAGCTCCTCCCAGCGATCGACGGCCGCCTCGAGTTCCGCCTGCCGTTCCGCCAGCACATCGAGCACCGGCTGTACTTCCGGGAATGGCTGCGCGTAGAAATCCGGCTCGCCGATCCGTGCCTGCAGCGACTTGATCTCGGTTTCCAGCCCTTCGATCCGCTCCGGTAACAGATCCAGTTCGCGCTGCACCTTGTAGCTGAGTTTCGTCGGCACCTTGCGCGGCTTCGAGCTGGCGGTACGGCTGTCGGCGGCCGCCGTTTCGGGACTTTCCTTGACCGTCAACCTGCCGCCGCGCCGCGCCCAGTCGGAGTACCCGCCGATGTACCGCCGCACGCCCCCGTTCTCGAACACCAACACCTGGGTCACGACGTTGTCCAGGAACGCGCGGTCGTGGCTGACGACGATCAAGGTGCCGCGGTAGTCCACCAGCCGGTCTTCCAGCACCTCCAGCGTTTCCACGTCGAGGTCGTTCGTGGGCTCGTCGAGCACCAGCAGGTTCGTCGGTTGCGTGAACAGCCGGGCCAGGATCACCCGATTGCATTCACCGCCGGACAGCGCACCGATTTTCGTCATTGCGCGTTTCGGGGAGAACAGGAAGCCGCGCAGGTAGCCAATCACGTGCCGTTGCTTGCCGTTGACGAGGATGTAGTCCCGCCCGTCGCCGACCGTTTCCGCGACGCTCCTGTCCGGATCCAGGTCACGGCGGAGCTGGTCGAAATACCCGATCTCGAGGTTGGTGCCGTGCTTGACGTTACCGGCATCGGGCACGATTTCGCCGAGCATGATGCGGAGCAGGGTGCTTTTGCCGACGCCGTTGTTTCCGATCAACCCGATACGGTCTCCGCGCATGATCTTAAGCGAGAGACCGTCGATGAGTTTCTGGTCGCCGTAACCGTGGTGGACGTTGTGCAGCTCGATGACCTTGCGGCCGGACGCATCGGCTTCCTCGATGCTGATGCGGGCCTTGTCCTGCGGCTTGAAGCGGTCACGTTCCGCGGCCTCGGCGCGCAGCGCCTGCAACGCGCGCACGCGGCCCTCGTTGCGGGTGCGCCGCGCTTTTATGCCCTGGCGGATCCAGGCTTCTTCTTCATCGAGCTTCTTGCCGAACAGCTCGCTCTCGCGCTCCTCCGCCTGCAGGGCTTCTTCCTTGCGGCGCAGGAAGTTGTCGTAGTCGCCGGGCCAGCTCGTGAGCTGCGCGCGGTCGAGTTCCACGATGCGGGTCGCAAGGCCGCGCAGGAAAGCGCGATCGTGCGTGATGAACAGCACGCTGCCGCGGTACCCGCGCACCCGGTCCTCCAGCCAGGTGATGCTTTCCAGGTCGAGGTGATTGGTCGGCTCGTCGAGCAGCAGCAACTCGGGGTTGGAGACCAGTGCCCGCGCCAGGCCGACCCGGCGCTGCCAGCCGCCGGACAACTCGGCCAGCGGCTTCTCCGCCGGCAGGTCGAGCTCGGAGAGGATGCGCTCCACCTG
>CBFGSB010000255.1:0-3781 GCA_965651325.1 uncultured Chromatiales bacterium
TGCGCTTCGAACGCGCCACCGGCAACTGGCGCTCGCTGCTCGACGACCCGGCGATCGACGTGATCGACATTTGCACGCCCAACCACCTGCATTTCGAGATGGCGCGCGCGGCCCTCGCCGCCGGCAAGCACGTCTACTGCGAAAAACCGCTGGCGCTCGACGTCGAGGAAGCCGCGACGCTCGCGGCCGAAGCGCGCGCGGCCGGCACGGTGCACGCCGTCGGCCTCAATTACACGACCAACCCGATGGTGCAGGTGGCGCGCGAGCTCATTGCTGCCGGCGAGATCGGCGAAGTCGTGCACTTCAGCGGCCGCTACTTCGAGGACTACATGGCCGACCGCGACAGCCCGTTCACCTGGCGCTGCGAGCGCGCGCTCGCCGGCTCCGGGGCGCTCGCGGATCTCGGCTCGCACCTCGTCAACATGCTGCACTTTTTGATCGGCAAGCCGCGGCGGCTGCTGGGCGAGGTACACACCGCCATCCCGGAACGCCGGGACCCGGCCACCGGCGCCCTGCGGCGCGTGGAAAACGAAGATATCGCGCGCGCGTTCATCGAGCTGGAGTCGGGGATTCCCGCAACGTTCGAGATCAGCCGTATCGCGACGGGCCGGAAATGCGGCCTGACGTTCGAGGTGTACGGCACGCGCGGCAGCGTCAGCTTCGACCAGGAACGCATGAACGAGCTCAAGCTGTACGGCGCGGACCAGGGACCGGCGCGTGCCGGCTACAAGACGATACTGGCCGGACCCGCGCACGCGGATTACGCGCGCTTCTGCCCCGCACCGGGCCATGGCCTCGGCATCAACGACCTGAAAGTGATCGAGCTGCACAACTTCATACGTGCCGTCGAGCGCGGCGAACCGTTCTACCCGGACTTCGACGAGGGTCTCGCGGTACAGCGGGTCATGGCCGCCATCGAACGATCCGCCGCGGAGCGCGCCTGGGTGGACCTCGACACGAACGACTGACGAGCGAGAGCAACGATGACAGGAAACGACCAGCACCTCATACGCGCCCCAGGCTCGGCCCCTGGACTCACGCACCTCGCGGAGTTCGCCGAGCTCACCGTCGCGAGCCTCGTGCTCGCGGCCGGCGAGGAATACGCGCTTGCGCCGGAAGCGGAGACTGCGTGGCTGTTGATGCACGGCCAGGTACGCGGGCAGGCCGGCGGGCAGGAATTCACGCTTGCGCGCGCGTCGCTGTTCGACGAGTCGGCAAGTGCCGTGCACGTGGCGGCCGGCACCGACGTGCACTTTACGGCTGTCGAGGACTGCGAGCTGACCGTGTACGGCTGCGGCAATCGCAAGGCGTTCCCGGCGCGCGTCTTCACGCCGGACCAGGTGCCGAACGAGCACCGCGGAAAAGGCCAGGTCGCGGGACGCTGCCTGCGCTTCGTGCGCACGATCTTCGACGGCAGCTCCTCGCCCGCCGAGGCGGAGCTCGTGCTGGGGGAAGTGGTGACGCTGCCCGGCGGCTGGTCCAGTTACCCGCCGCACCATCACAGCCAGCCCGAGATCTATCACTACCGCTTCACCGAGCCCCAGGGCTTCGGGCATGCGGAGCTCGGCGACGACGTTTACAAAGTGCGCGACCGCGACACCGTCTGCATCCCGCCGGGGCTCGATCATGCACAGTGCGCCGCCCCCGGCTACGGCATGTACTACTCCTGGGTGATTCGCCACCTGCCGGACAATCCGTACACCGTGCCCGACTTCACCGAGGCACATGCCTGGACCATGGACCCGGATGCGCCGTACTGGTGGCCGGCCGGCGTGCCACGTGGCTAGTCCGCGCCTCGACGTGATCTGCCTCGGCCGCGCGGCGGTCGACCTGTATGGCCAGCAGGTCGGCGGCCGGCTCGAGGACATGCAGACGTTCGCGAAATACCTCGGCGGCTCCTCCGGCAATCTCGCCGCGGGGCTCGCCCGGCTCGGCGTGAGGAGCGCGATGCTCACGCGCGTGGGCGACGAGCACATGGGCCGCTTCGTGCGCGAGGCGCTCGCGCGCGAGGGCGTGGACGTGAGCCAGGTCCGCACCGATCCATCGCGCCTCACGGGCATGGTCGTGCTCGGGATCGGTGCCGGCAACGATATTCCGCACATCTTCTTCCGCGAGCGCTGCGCCGACATGGGGCTGTGCGAGGACGACGTCGACGAGGCGTTCATTGGCTCCGCGCGCATGCTCGCGATCACCGGCACGCACCTGTCCAGGGAACAGACCCGGCGCGCGGTGGACAAGGCCGTGCGCGCTGCCCGAGCCAACGACGTTCGCGTCGCACTCGACATCGACTACCGCCCGGTGCTGTGGGGGCTCACCGCGGCAGGCGAAGGCGCCAGCCGCTACGTGGAATCGGACGAAGCTACCGGCGCGCTACGCGCACTGCTCCCCCATTGCGACCTGGTCATCGGCACCGAGGAAGAGATCGCGATCGCCGGCGGCTCGGCGGACCCGCTGGAAGCGCTGCGTGCAATCCGCGCGGCGAGCAGCGCAGTGATCGTGATGAAGCGCGGCGCGCTCGGCTGCGTGATTTTCGAGGCCGGCCCGATCGAGAGCCTCGACGATGGCGCCACCGTCGCAGGGCAAGACGTGGAAGTCTTCAACACCGTGGGAGCCGGCGACGCCTTCCTCTCCGGCTTCCTGTACGGCTGGGTAGAGGGTAAGCCCTGGACGCGCTGCGGCGAGCTCGGCAATGCCTGCGGCGCGCTCGTGGTCGCGCGCCACGGCTGCACGCCGGCGATGCCGAGCCGCGTGGAATTGCAGGCGTGGCTCGCCCGCAAGGTGCCGCCGCGCCGGCCGGCGGACGACCCCGAGCTCGCGCACCTGCACCGCGCGACGACCTGGTCGGATGGTACGGAACCGCTTTGCATCCTGGCCTTCGACCATCGCAGCCAGTTCGAAGCGCTTGCCGGCCGCCACGGCCAGCCGTTCGAGCGGATCGGCGCATTCAAGGACCTCGTGGCAGACGTGCTGCTCGAAGCGCTGGCGAGGGGCGCGAATGGCATCCGGCACGGTGCCATCGTGGACTACCGCTACGGCAGCAACGCACTCGCGCGCCTGTCGGCGACCGGCCTCTGGACCGGCAGCCCGATCGAGGTCCCGGGCTCGCGCCCGCTCGTGCTGGAGCCCCACTTCGGCACGGCCGCGCACCTCGCAAGCTGGCCGGCATACCGCGCCGTTAAATGCCTGCTGTTCTACCACCCTGACGATCCGGCGGAACTCCGGCACGCGCAGGAAGAGCGCGTGCGCGCGCTGTACGCGGACGTGACCGCGCTCGACCGCCGCCTGCTGCTGGAGGTGATCTGCCCGCCGCGCGAGAACGAACACGACGCGCCGCTGCCGCGTGCCCTGCGCCGCTTTTACAACCTGGGAGTACGCCCGGACTGGTGGAAACTCGAACCGCAGACCGCGGACGGCTGGCGCGCCATCGGCGACGTCATCACGAGCTGCGACCCCCACTGCAAAGGCGTGGTGCTCCTGGGCCTCGGCGCCGACGCCGAAACCCTGGCCGCCGACCTCGAAGTCGCCGCACCCTTCGACATCTGCCGCGGCTTCGCCGTCGGCCGCAGCATCTTCGCCGACGCCGCCGAACAATGGTTCGCCGGCGCCATGACCGACGATGACGCCAGGCAGTCCATCGCGAGCTGCTACCAACGCATGATAGAAGTCTGGCAAACCTCGGCCGCCAAACCCGGCGCCACCCAACCCGGCACGACGGTGCCAGCGGCGCCGTGACCGGGGGGAGGGGTCTTCGGCGGCGTGCGAGGCAGGGATGCCGAGCCCG
>CBFGSB010000256.1:0-3748 GCA_965651325.1 uncultured Chromatiales bacterium
GCCGGCGGCTGGCGCCTCATACCGCAGGGGCTGCAGGGCGTGGTGGAAAAAGGGCTGGGCCGACTTTCCGCCGATGTCATCCTTGCGCGGCCCCGGCTGGCGCTGGCACAGGTTTACCTGCTGCTGAAGCTGGGTGAGCTGGGACAAGCCCGCGCCGAGTTCGATCGCTTTTGCGAGACGCCGCGCCACAGCCCGCTGTCGGCGGATCTCGGCACGGAGATCCGGGTCGTTGGCGACACCTTGGCCGACTACGAGAACCAGCCGGTCACCTTCGACGACCTGCTGGCCCGGGAGGCGTTGCTGCGGAAGCTCCCGGCGAACGATCACCTGGTCTTCGCGAACATCAGCGAGACGATCGCGGCCAAATATTTTGAAGGCGGCTGGCTGGAGCGCGCATTGCAGCCGGCACTCGTTGCGCGTGACCACTACCAGGCGTGCGGCTCGGTATACAGCGACGTCTTCACGCGCTTCCTGGAAGCCCGTATCAAGCGTGCACAGGGCCGGTCCAAGGAAGCGCAGGGAATCCTGCAATCCGCGCGCGCGACCATCATTGACAACTTCGGTGAGCGATCGGACCTGTATGCGAACTGCTCCGCATTCGAGGCGGAAATCCTTTACGAGGCAGACCAGGTCACCGAAGCCCGGGAGCTGCTCGACTGTACGCTGCCGCACATGGAGCAATCCGACGGGTGGGTCGACGTTTACGCCGCCGCCTATCTCACCCAGGCACGCGCGCTGGCGGCAATCGGAGCGTTGTCCGAGGCGCGGGCAGTGGTTGATCGCGCGCGGCGGACTGCTTCATGGCGCCGTCTCCGGCAGCTCGAGTTGCTCGCCGATGTGTTCGAAGTCGGCCTGCACATTGCCACAGGCTCGGGCGAAAGCGTCGCGCTCGAGCTCGCCCGCACGATCCGCCTCGATGAGCTTGCGGATGCCATGACCGAGGAGTCGCCGGTATACCGGCCGGTCGCCGTCGCCGCGTCGCTGTGCCGGGCGAAGTTGAAGCTGTCGCTCGGCGAATTCGAACCGGCGCTGCGGGAGCTCGGGTTGCTGCGTGCCTGGGCCGACCAGCGCGGCGCAGGCCGTCTGCTGATCGACATCAATATCCTCTCCGCTTTCGGCCATCGGTGCAGCGGTTCGCTCGGGGAGGCCAGGACGTGCTTCGACGAAGCCGTGGGTATCGCGATGTTCCAGGATATCGTGCGTCCGTTTCTCGATGCACGGCAGTTCGTGCAAGGCTGCCTCGACGACGCGTTGGCGAACGATGTCCATCTCGACCGGTTGCGGGCGCAGTTCCTCAAGTCGCTGGCCAGGTCCGTCGACGCCAGCAGGAAAAGCGTGACGGTGAACGGGCCGTTCACGGATGCCGAATCGGAGATCCTGTTCTACCTGAGCCAGGGACACTCGAACAAGGAGATCGCGCGGCTGATCGGGATGTCTCCCGATACCGTCAAGTACCGGTTGAAATCCATGTTCCGCAAAATCGGCGTCCACAAGCGGATCGATGCCGTGCGCGTCGCCGCCGAGCGTGGCCTGATCCCGGAGAACATCGAGCCGCCGACGCGGGGGTATGCCTGGCCCGGTCCGCCCGGGCCGTGACGCCTGTCTCGGGGCTGGCGCGCGTTATGCGCTAGCCGCGGGCCCCTGGACCATCGCCGTGCCGCGGTCGCGCGGTAGCAGCAGCAGCATCGCGGCGGCGAGCAGTCCACCGGCGCCCATTACCAGCGACACCGTCAGGAGGCTGCTGCCACCGGCAAACAGGCTGCCGGCGACGATGGGGCCGACCGCCGAGCCGCCCCGGCCCATGCCGATCACGAAACCGATCCCGCTGGCCCGCAATCGCGCCGGAAACGACGTCGCCAGGACGGGGTACATTCCGACGACGCCGGCATTGATGAAGAAAGCGGCGAAAGCGACGGACAGGGATAGCGCGGCGATGTTCGTAGAGCCGGCGCCAAAGATCCCGATCGCGAAGAAGCCGCAGATCATGGCCCCGATGACCAGGGGGCGCACGCTGATCCGCTGCGAAACCAGCCCGATCAGCACCGCGCCGAGCAGGTTGCCGATGTTGGCAGCGACGAGCACGCGGCCGGCGACGGAGTCGTCGTAGCCCATGTCGACGACGATCTTCGGTACCCACTTCTGCACGTAGTAGAACAGCATAATCTGCGCGAAGTAGGCGATCGTGAACAGCACCGTGACCCGGGCCAGGCCTTCCCGGAAGAGCCCGGTGATCGACGACTTTGCAGCCCCGCCAGCGATTTCCGGCAGCGCGGGCAGCGGCTTATGGCGCAGGAGCACGAGCGTCCGGTTGACCTGCTCGAGCGCGTTCGCCGGGCGCCGGGCCAGTATCGACTCGAGCGATTCCGGCAACAGGATCCACGCAAGCGGCAGCATCGTGAGCGTCATCGCGCCGCCGAAAACGAACACGCTGCGCCAGTCGCCGCTGCCTTCCAGGAGCGAGGATGCCACCAGCCCGCCGAGGATTGCGCCGGTCGAGTACCCGGCGATGTTGAGGACCACGTTCAGGCTGCGTCGGCGAGCGTTCGAGAACTCCGCCACCATCGCGCTCGTCGCCGAAAGCATGCCGCCGATGCCCACCCCCGTCGCCAGGCGGGTGATCGATAGCAGGACGACGTTGGGCGCAACGGCGGACAACATCATGCCCGCGGCCATGAGGACGAGCCCGCCGATGATGGTCGGGCGGCGGCCGATCCGGTCCGCGAGATTGCCGATGAGAACCGAGCCGACTGCCATGCCGATCAGCTCCATGGACAGCACGACGCCGAGCGCGGCCCGGTCGATGCCCCATTCGACGGCGATGCCGGGCGCCGCAAAGCTGATCGCGAGCACGTCGAAGCCATCGAGAGCGCTGAACGCGATGCACAGGATGACGATCGTGACCTGGCGCCAGTGCATCGGCGCAGCGTCGAGTAGCATGGACGAATCCTGCCGGCTCAAAGCGCGGTTCCCGGCCCGCCCGCCGCAGATGAACAGTCGAGCCTGAAGCGCATCAGCGAGCCGTGAATCCGCCGTCGACCGGCAAGGCTACGCCCGTAACAAAGCTGGCTTCGCCGGAGACCAGCCAGAGAACCGCGTCCGCAACCTCGCCGGCCTTGACCAGCCTGCCCATTGGCACCGCGGCCACGATCTTCGCTTCGTTCGCGGCCGCCTCGGCCGGGTCGCCGCTGCGGCCGGTGAACCCGACCTTCATCGGCGTATCGGCAAGGCCGGGGCACACGACATTGACGCGAATATTGTCTCCGGCCATGGCCAGTGCCAGGGACTTCGCCAGCCCGACGACGGCCCACTTGGCGGTGGAATAGACCGGGCTCATCATCGACCCGACCAGCCCCGAGATCGACGAGGTGAACACGATGGCGCCCCCGCCCCTCGCGCGCATGTGCGGTGCGACCTGGCCGGCGCCGAGAATGGCCGAAGTGACGTTGAGGTTCATCGTCTTCTCGAACTCCGCCATGTCGAGATCCTCGACGGAGGCGGGCCCGGGCATGCCGGCGTGCGCCCACAGGATGTCCGCGCCGCCGAGCGCCGTGACCGCTTCGTCGATGCTGCTGCACGCGCCCGCGGGCGTCGACAGGTCGGCAACGACCGGGACGACCTTCTCGGCACCCAGCTCCGCTACGAGGCCCTCGAGCGCCTCGCGGCTGATGTCGACGGCAGCAACCCGTGCGCCTTCCCGCACGAAACGCTCGACGCCGGCACGCCCCATCCCCGAGGCCGCCGCCGTCAC
>CBFGSB010000257.1:0-3723 GCA_965651325.1 uncultured Chromatiales bacterium
CACGGGCGGCGCCAAGGCGATCCTCGGCACGCACGGCCCGGTTGCCCATTTCCTGTCCTGGCAGAAAGCCACCTTCGGCCTGCAGCAGGACGATCGCTTCAGCATGCTCTCGGGGCTCGCGCACGACCCCTTGCTGCGCGACGTGTTTGCGCCGCTGTGGAGCGGCGCTACGCTGCACGTACCCGAACCGGACGCCATCAAGGACCCGCTGCGGCTGGCGCAGTGGTTGCAGGACGAGCAGATCTCCGTTGCGCACCTGACGCCCGCCCTCGCGGAACTCGTCACGATGGCCGGGCACACGCACCTGGAGCGGCTTCGCTACGCGTTCTTCGGAGGTGACGTGCTGTACGCCGGCACCGTGCGCAAGTTGCGCCGCGTGGCTAGCGGTGTCCATTGCGTCAACTTCTATGGAGCCACCGAAACCCCGCAGGCGATGAGCTGGCATTCCCTGCCGCCCGGCGGCCCGGTGACGCGCGAGCGCGTGCCGATCGGCCGCGGCATCGACGGGGTGCAGCTCCTCGTCGTGAATACCGCGGAGCGGATTGCAGGACTCGGCGAGGTCGGTGAGATCCTCGTGCGCACGCCGTTCCTGACGCAAGGGTATCGTGGCGACGCGGACCTGACTGGGGAGCGCTTCTGCCCGAACCCGTTCACGCAGGCGCGGGATGATTTTGTGTACCGTACGGGCGATCTCGGGCGCTACCTGCCGGACGGGGAGGTCGAGATCGTCGGGCGTGCCGATTCCCAGGTGCAACTCCGCGGGTTCCGCATCGAGCTCGGGGCGGTTGACGCCGCGATCGCCCGGCATCCTTCGGTGGTGCAGTGTGCGACCGTGCTGCGCGAGGACGTGCCCGGCAATCCGCGCCTGGTCGCCTACGTCGTGCCGGCGGGTCCGGCGGGCGTGGATGCGGACGGGTTGCGCGCCTCGCTCGAAACGGAACTGCCGGAGCACGCCGTGCCGTCCGCTTTCGTGACCGTCGAGGCCATCCCGCTGACCCCGAACGGCAAGCTGGATCGGCGCGCGCTGCCCGTGCCGGAGCTCGACGCGGTTGCCGCCGACGATAAACCGCGCACGCCGCTCGAAGAGCTGCTGGCGAACCTGTTTGCGGACACGCTCGACCTGCAGGAGGTCGGGCGCAACCAGAATTTCTTCCAACTCGGCGGCCATTCGCTGCTGGCTGCGCGGGTGTTGGCGCGGCTGAACAGCCAGTATCGCGTCGAGCTGCCGCTGCGCGCGTTGTTCGAAGCCCCGACACCGGCCCGGCTCGCCTTGCAGCTCGAGCGCTGTCTCGCAGACGGCGGCGAGGCCGAGTACCTGCCGATCGAGCGCCGGGAACCGGGCTTGCCGGCCCCGCTATCGTTTGCACAGGAGCGGCTCTGGTACCTGCACGAGCTCGAACCGGGCATTACGGCCTACAACATCATCGGAGCCGTCGAGCTTTGCGGCACCTTGAACGTCAATTCGCTGGAACAGGCGCTGCTTGGAATCGTCGACCGGCACGAAACGCTGCGCACGCGTATCGCCGTGGACGGCGAGCACCCGGTGCAGCGGGTGACAGAGGCAAACGGGTTCGCACTGGAAGTCGTCGAGCTTCCGCCGTCCACGCCGCCGGATGTGTTGACGGAGGCGATGACCGGGCAGGCCCGGCAGCCTGTCGATCTCGAAGCAGGTCCGCTGTTCCGCGCCGTGTTGTATCGGCTGTCGGACGAGCGTTCGGTTCTCCTGTGTATTTTCCATCACGTCGTGACGGACGGCTGGTCGCTCGGAGTGTTCATGCGCGAGCTCTGCGAGCGGTACACGCGCATCGAGGCCGGCGAACCCGCGGACCTTCCGCCGCTGCCGGTTCAATACGTCGATTACGCCGCGTGGCAGCGCGACGCGCTTACGGGGTCGCGGCGCGAAGCGCTCCTGGAATACTGGCGCGGGCGGCTGGACGGTGCTCCGCCCTTCCTGGAACTGCCGGCCGACCGGCCAAGGCCGCCGCGATTCACCTACCGGGGCGCGCGCTTTGCGTTCAACCTGCCGCCCGAGCTGCGCGACGGGCTGCAAGCGCTCTCACGCGCGGAGGGTACGACGCTCTTCATGACGTTGCTCTCCGGCTTTTCGGCGTTGCTGGCGCGTTACAGCGGCCAGCGCGACGTCGTCGTGGGCACTCCCATCGCGGGCAGGTTGCGTCCCGAGCTCGAGGACATGATCGGGTTCTTTGCCAATACCCTTGCACTGCGGACCGGGATCGGTGAGACGCAAAGCTTCCGCGAGCTGCTGGCTGAAGTCCGCACTGCCTGCCTCGGCGCTTATACCCATCAGCAGATGCCGTTCGAGCAATTGGTCGAGGCGTTGCAGCCGCAGCGTGACCTGAGCCGCAACCCGGTGTTCCAGGTGATGTTCGCCTTGCAGAACATGGCGCTCCCGGCGCTCGCGCTCGACAAGCTGGAGCTCCGGCCGTGGCACCTCCCGCGCGACGGCGCACAGCTCGATCTCACGCTCTACATGTGGGAGAGCGAAGATGGGCTGCAGGGCACGTTCGAGTACGCGACCGACCTGTTCGACGCGTCCACGATCGAGCGCCTGGTGGGGCACTTCACCTCGCTCCTGCAGGCGGTGGTTCGCGAGCCGGATGCCAAGGTGCTCGAGTTGCCGCTGCTCGACGAGTCCGAGCAAGGCGCGCTGGTCGCGAAGGGCCGGGGCGCGGCGATGCCGCTGGCCGATGGCGAGACCGTGCTGACGTTGCTGGAGCAGCAAACGGCGCGCTCGCCGGACGCGATCGCGGCCGAGTACGCAGGCGAAGCGCTCAGCTTCGCGGAGCTGGAGGTGCGCGCCAACCGGCTGGCGCATCACCTGCAGGGCAAGGGAGTCGGCCGCGAGTCGCTGGTCGGGGTGTGCGTGCCGCGCAGCCTGGACATGCTGGTGGCGGTGCTCGGGGTGCTCAAGGCAGGCGGTGCGTGGCTGCCGCTCGATCCCGACTTCCCGGAGGAGCGCTTGCGCTTCATGCTGGAAGACTCCGGTGCCCGGGTGCTGGTCAGCCTGTCGTCGGTCCCGGTGACGGCGGAGGGCCTGGCGCTCGCGCGGGTCGACCTGGACCGCGACGCGGCCCTGCTGGCGGCGGCGGGTGACCGCGCCCCGGACGTGCGCGTGAGCGGCGACCAGCTCGCCTACACGATCTACACGTCGGGCTCGACCGGCCGGCCGAAGGGGGTGCAGCTCGAGCACCGCGCGCTGGTCAACTTCCTGCGCTCGATGGCGCGCGAGCCGGGGCTGTCGAGCACCGACGTGCTGGTTGCGGTGACGACGCTGTCGTTCGACATCTCGATTCTCGAGCTGCTGCTGCCGCTGGTGTGCGGTGCGCGCCTGGTGATCGCGAGCCGCGACACCGCGAGTGACGGGCAGCGCCTGGCGGCCACGCTCGGCGACAGCCGTGCGACGATCATGCAGGCGACGCCGGCGACCTGGCGGCTGCTGGTCGAGGCGGGCTGGGACGGCGGTGAAGCCTTCAAGGTGCTGTGCGGCGGCGAGGCGTTGCCGGCGGATCTCGCCAGCCAGTTGCTGACACGCTGTGGCGAGCTGTGGAACCTGTACGGGCCGACCGAGACGACGATCTGGTCGAGTTGTGCGCGGGTCACCGATGCGCAGTCGATCCACATCGGGCAGCCGATCGGCAACACCTCGCTCTACATCGTGGACGAGCAGGGAGGGCTGCAGCCGGTGGGCGTGCCGGGGGAGAT
>CBFGSB010000258.1:0-3704 GCA_965651325.1 uncultured Chromatiales bacterium
CGTGGTTCCTGCGGGCCAGCGGTTGCACTCGATCGTCAATCGTGTTTAATGCGGCGCACTCATGTAATAAATCCGCGCGTTCCGAGGGGGACACTCTGTATACGGCGCGGCTTCCAATCGACACACTGACAAGAGAGCACAAAACTCCATGAATGTCGCAACCGCAGCGGACGCCGCGCCGGCCCGCGAAATCCTCGGCCACCCGCGTGGGCTCGCCACCCTGTTTTTCACCGAGATGTGGGAGCGCCTGAGCTACTACGGTATGCGCGCCCTGCTGGTGTTGTTCATGACCGACCAGGTCGTGAACGGTGGCATGCACCTCACCGATGCCAAAGCGACCGCGATCTACGGCATCTACATCGGCGCCGTCTACCTCGTGTGCCTTCCGGGGGGCTGGATCGCCGACCGCCTGTTGGGCGCGCAGCGCACCATATTCTTCGGCGGCATCGTCATCATGTGCGGCCACTTCGTGCTGGCCATACCCTCGGTCCCCACGTTCTTTCTCGGCCTCATCCTCGTGGTGCTCGGCACCGGCCTGCTGAAACCCAACGTCAGCGCGGTCGTCGGCGAGTTGTACGGGCCCGGAGATCCGCGGCGCGACAGCGGCTTCACTATCTTCTACATGGGTATCAACCTCGGCGCTCTCATCGGTCCGCTGGTCTGCGGCACGCTGGCGCAAGCAGACGGTTGGGGGAACTGGCACTACGGTTTTGCCGCCGCGGGAGTGGGCATGCTGTTCGGTGTGCTGCAGTTCTGGATGACGCGCAAGCACCTCGGCACGGCGGGCCTCGAGCCCTATTCCACCGGCGACGCGGTGCGCGATGCGGCGATCCGGCGCAAGGGATGGATCGCCATTGCCGCCACCCTGGGCGTCATTGCCATCGTCTACGCACTCGCCACGGCCGGGGTGCTGAGCTTCGAGCCCGAGGTTCTCGCGCGGCGCGCCACCTGGTTCATCATCCTGCTGTCGCTGGCCTACTTCGCGTGGATCTTCATTCTCGGCGGCCTCGACACCGCCGAGAAAAAGCGCATGGTCGTGATCATTGCGCTGTTCATCGGCACGGCCATGTTCTGGGCCGGCTTCGAGCAGACGGGCAGCTCGTTCAACATCTTCGCCGACCGCTACACCGTCCTCGAGTTCGAGTCGTTCACCCTGCTGTCCACCTGGTTCCAGTCGGTCAACCCGGTGTACATCATCCTGTTTGCCCCGATGTTCGCCTGGCTGTGGGTCGCGCTCGCCCGCCGCAACCTGAACCCGTCCACGCCGTTCAAGTTCGGGCTCGGGCTGATCCTGCTGGCGATCGGTTTCCTGGTGATGATGGGGGCCTCCAAGCTCGTGGCGGATGGTGACAAGGTGCTGCCCACCTGGCTGCTGCTCACCTACATGTTCCACACCTGGGGCGAGCTCTGCCTCTCGCCGGTGGGCTTGTCCGCCACCACCAAGCTCGCGCCGAAGCGCTACGTCGGGCAGATGATGGGCGTGTGGTTCATGGGCACGGCACTCGGCAACGTCATCTCCGGGCTTATCGCGGGCGAATTCAATCCCAATGACCTGCAGGCATACCCCGGGCAGTTCTGGCAGATATTCCTGACGATCGGCGGCGCCGGTGTCGTCTTCCTGGTCTTGACGAAGCCATTGAAGAAGCTGATGGGCAACGTGGAATGAGTAACGGGAGTCACGTCATGCACAACACACCCCAGGTCGAGCGCCTGCGTCGCGGCCTCGCCGCCGTCGCGGGCATGTTCTGCATCGCGGTCGCGGCGGCCGGCTGCGGCTCCGGGCAGGCCGAATCCACCGACACCGCTACGAGCTCCGAAACGGCGGAAGAATTCGTCGCGCGCGTGAACCGGGAGATCGCCGAGCAGTCACCGGGCTGGGAGGCAGCGTCCTGGGTGCGGGCAACCTACATCACGCCCGACACGGCGGTGCTCGCCTCGCTGGCCAGGCAGGACTTCGCGGCCTGGCACAGCCGCACCGTGCAGGAATCGCTCAGGTACTCGGACCAGGACCTGGCGCCGGAAACCGCGCGGGCGCTGCACCTGCTCAAGCTCGGCACCTCCGATCCGGCGCCGAGCGACCCGGCGAAACGCAAGGAGCTTTCGCAAATTTCGACCGGCCTGACCGGCACCTACGGTGCCGGCAAGTACTGCCCGCAAGACGGCGGCGAATGCCTCGCACTCGGCGATCTCGAGGAAATCCTCGCGGAAAGCCGCGACTACGACGAGCTGCTCGAAGCCTGGACCGGCTGGCGCACCATCTCGCCGCCGATGCGCGACGACTACCGCCGCTACGTCGAGCTCCTGAACGAGGGGGCGAACGAGCTCGGGTTCGCCGACCTCGGCGAGATGTGGAAATCCGGCTACGACATGAGCCCCGCCGAGTTCGAGCAGGAAACGACGCGACTCTGGAACCAGGTGAAGCCGCTCTACGACGAGCTGCAGTGCCACGTGCGGGCCAAGCTCGCCGAGGAGTACGGGGAAGAGCGGGTGCCCGCGGGCCAACCGATACCCGCGCACCTGCTGGGCAACATGTGGTCGCAGGAATGGGCGAACATTTACCCGCTCCTGCAGCCCTACGAGGGCGTCTCCGATCTCGACGTCGACGGAGCACTCAAGGCGCAGCACTACACGGCCGAACAGATGGTGGAGTCGGCCGAAAGCTTCTACACCTCGCTCGGCCTGCCCGAGCTGCCCGACACGTTCTGGGAACGCTCGCTGTTCCGCAAGCCGCCGGCGCGTGACGTGGTCTGCCACGCCAGCGCCTGGGGCATGAACGGCGGCAAGGATCTGCGCATCAAGATGTGCATCACGCCGACCTACGAGGACCTCAGGACGATCTATCACGAGCTCGGCCACAACTTCTACCAGGGCGCCTACAGCGGACAGCCGCGGCTGTTCCAGGACGGCGCGCACGCCGGCTTCCACGAGGCGATCGGCGATACGGTCACCCTGTCCATGACGCCTGGTTACCTCGCCGAAGTCGGCCTCGTCTCCTCCGCCGCGGAAAGCGAGGAAGCCGTCATCAACCGCCAGATGCAGCAGGCGCTGGACAGTATCGCTTTCCTGCCGTTCGGCAAGCTGATCGACGAATGGCGCTGGGGGGTGTTCTCCGGCGAGATCGCGCCGGCGGATTACAACAAGGCGTGGTGGGCCCTGCGCACCGAGTACCAGGGCATACGGCCGCCGACCGAGCGCACGGAACAGGACTTCGATCCCGGCGCCAAGTATCACGTGCCGGCCAACGTCTCCTACACCCGCTACTTTCTCGCGCGCATCCTGCAGTTCCAGTTCCACCGCTCGCTCTGCGACGCCGCGGGCTTCGACGGCCCGTTGCACGAGTGCTCCGTCTACGGCAGCAAGGAGGCAGGCTCCCGCCTGCAGGCCATGCTCACCGCCGGCGCTAGCCAACCGTGGCAGGACACGCTGGAAGAGCTCACCGGCACCCGCGAGATGGACGCCACCGCCATCATCGACTACTTCCAGCCGCTCATGGGCTACCTGAAGGAGCAAAACGAAGGCCGCTCCTGCGGCTGGTAGGGGTGTGCCGCTCCGGCGGCGGCGGAGCTGCTAGTGCGGGGAGTGGCACGCGGAGTGAGACGCCGGTGGGCTACCTCCGGCGGGAGTGGCAATCAGGTTTGACACCGAGCAGGCGCAGCCGCGGCCGGGGGGAGGGGCCTTCGGCGCCGGCCACAAGCACGTCCCTG
>CBFGSB010000259.1:0-3702 GCA_965651325.1 uncultured Chromatiales bacterium
GCATCATCGGCCACAAGAAGGGCACCGGCGGGTCTTCGGGCGTCGCGTTCCTGAAGAAGGCGCTGGATATCGAGTTTTTCCCCGAGCTCATCCGCGTGCGTACGGAGATCGGCGCGAGGCCGTAGCAGGGGTCCCTAGTGTCAGGACACTAGCCCGCCCCGATGCAGCGCGCGCGTGCAAGGAGGCGTGCGGTCAGTTGGTCGAGCAGGCGGACTTCGTCCTCGCCCAGGCCGTCCAGCAGGTCCTCCTCGAAGCGCAGCGCGACCGGCGCGATCTCGTCAAACAGCGCGCGGCCGGCGTCGGTGAGGTTGAGTATCGAGCGCCGCCGGTCTTCGTCGGCGAAGCGCCGGTCGATGCGGCCGCTCTTCAGGAGCTTCGACACCGCGCGGCTGACCGCTACCTTGTCCATGAGCGTGCGCTCGGCGACCGCCGCGGCGGACAAGCCCGGGCAGCGGCCGAGCACGGCGATCACGCGCCACTCCGGAATCGTAAGGCCGAAGCGCTGCGCGTAGGTTTCGGCGATCGTGCCGCTTACCGTATTCGAGAGGATGGAAAGCCGATAGGGGAGAAAATCTTCGAGAACGAGTTGCGTCTTCATCGTGTTGGTCCGTTGGTGCTGCGGCTATAGCCTACGACAGGTGGGCGGCATGCAGGTAGTCGGGCGACTGCATGGCGAGCAGCCGGCTACGCGTGCGCTGGAACTCGAAGGCCAGTTTCCTGCCGCGGTACAGCTTCTGGAGCCCGGCCGCCGCCGACAGGATCAGCTTGACGCGCCGGTCGTAAAACTCGTCGACCAGGCTGATGAACCGGCGCGCCGCATTCTCGTGTTCCGCCGTCATGACCGGTACCCCGGAGACGATCACGGTCGGGTACCGCCGGGCGATTTCGATGTAATCGGCCGCGCTGCGCGGGCCCTCGCAAAGCTCGGCAAACTCGAACCAGGCGATGCCCTTGGCGCGCCTGCGGGTGCGGATCGGGCGGCCGGCGACCTCGATCGTCGTGCGGTTCTCCGGCGTGCCGGAGGCGATGTCGCGGAAGTAGCGGTCGAGGGTGGCGTCGGCGGCCGCGCCGGCGGGTGTGAGGAAAGTGCCGCCACGCCGCAGGAGCTGCAGCCGGTAATCCGTGTCGCCCTCGATGTGCACCACCTGCGTGTGCCGTTCCAGGAGCTCGATCGCGGGCAGGAAGCGCGTTCGCTGCAGCCCGTCACGGTAGAGCTCCGCCGGGGGCGAGTTCGACGTCGTCACGAGCACGACGTCGCGGCGAAACAGTCCCTCCAGCAACCCCGCGAGCAGCATCGCATCGCCGATGTCGCTGACGAAGAACTCGTCGAAGCAAAGGACGCCGACGTCGCGCGCGAGATCGCCGGCCACCCGGTCGAGCGGCTCGGCAATGCCGCCGAGTTGCGCCAGGCGCTCGTGCACCTCGTTCATGAAGCGGTGAAAGTGCACGCGGCGCTTGTCCGGCCTCGCGAGCACGTCGTAGAAAAGATCCATCAGGAGCGTCTTGCCACGGCCGACTCCGCCCCAGAGGTAGATGCCGCGCGCCGGCGCCGGGCGCAGCGCGGGCACGATGGCACCGGCGGCGCGCCGCAGGAAATCCGGCGGCTGCTCCAGCCGGTCCTGCAGCTCCTGCAGGATGCCCACGACCTCGAGCTGCGCGGGATCCTCCGTGTATCCACATTCCTCGATACGCTCGCGCCAGGCGGCGCTCATTTTCCTCGGCAGTATCGTGTGGCTCTCGTTCACGCGGGGTACCCGGCAAAAAACCGCGCAAGATTAGCGCGCCGGCCGCGGGCCTGTCAGCTGCGTGTGTCACGCGTGCCGCGAGGAGGGCCGCGGTGCTCTGGTAGACTTGTCGCACAATCAGGGGAGGCAGCATGAGCGAAGCGCTCGAACGTGAATCCATGGAATTCGACGTCGTGATCGTGGGCGGCGGCCCGAGCGGGCTCGCGGCGGCGTGCCGCCTCGCCCAGCTCGCGCAGGCGGACGGGCGCGAGTTGAACGTAGTCGTGGTCGAGAAAGGCTCCGAGATTGGTGCGCACATCCTGTCGGGCAACGTGTTCGAGCCGCGCGGCCTGGACGAGTTGTTCCCGGACTGGAAGGAGCGCGGCGCTCCGGTGACCACGGCCGTCAAGCGCGACGACATCTGGTATCTCACCGGCGCCGAAAAGGGGACCAAGGTGCCCGGCTTCTTCGTGCCGCGCCCCATGCACAACGACGGTAACTACATCATCAGCCTGGGCAGGCTGTGCCAATGGCTGGCCGAGCAGGCCGAAGCGCTCGGCATCAACGTGTTCCCGGGTTTTGCCGCGGCGGAAGTCCTGTACGACGCCGACGGCCGGGTGCGCGGCGTCCTCACCAGCGATATGGGTGTCGACAGGAACGGCGAGCGCAAGGCAAATTTCCAGCCCGGCTACGAGCTGCTCGGGAAGTACACGATCTTCGCCGAAGGCTGTCGCGGCAATCTCGCGAAGAAGCTCGTGGAACGCTTCGACCTGCGCGCCGACTCGGATCCGCCGCACTACGGCATCGGCCTGAAGGAAATCTGGGAAATCGACCCGTCCCGGCACGAGGAGGGCCTGGTCGTGCACACCCTCGGCTGGCCGCTCGACAATCGCACCGACGGCGGCGGCTTCCTTTACCACGCCTCCGGCAATCGCGTGTACCTCGGACTCATCGTCGCGCTGAACTACCGCAACCCGCACCTCGCGCCCTTCCAGGAGTTCCAGCGCTGGAAGCAGCATCCGCGCATCCGCCACTATCTCGAGGGCGGCACCCGCACGCAGTACGGTTCGCGCGCGGTGAACAAGGGCGGCCTGCAGTCGCTGCCGAAGCTCACGTTCCCGGGCGGCCTGCTGGTCGGCTGCGACGCGGGCTTTCTCGACGTCGTCAAGATCAAGGGCGCGCACATGGCGATCAAAACCGGCATGCTGGCGGCCGAAACGGTGCACGCGGCGCTCGCGGAGGGCGAAAGCGGCAGCGCCAGCCTGTCCGCTTACGAAACGGCCGTGCGCGAATCCTGGGTGTTCGACGACCTGCAGCGTGGGCGCAACTTCAGTCCCGGCCTGCACAAATTCGGAACGTTTTTCGGCGCCGCCTTCACCTGGCTCGACCAGAACGTCTTTCGCGGGCGGCTGCCGTTCACGTTGCACAACCGTGAGCCCGACCACGATTCACTGCGCAAAGCCGCCGACGCGCCGAAGCCCGACTACCCGAAACCCGACGGCACCTTCACCTTCGACCGGCTCTCCTCCGTCTTCCTGTCGAACACCAATCACGAGGAAGACCAGCCGTCGCACCTGCGGCTGAAAGATCCCGCCATCCCCATCGACTACAACCTGCCGATGTACGACGAGCCGGCCCAGCGGTATTGCCCGGCCGGCGTCTACGAAGTCGTCATGGAGGGTGGGCAGGCGCAGTTCCGGATCAATGCGCAGAACTGTGTGCATTGCAAGACGTGCGATATCAAGGATCCGAAGCAGAATATCGTTTGGGAGGTGCCGGAGGGTGGCGGAGGACCTAACTACTCCGGGATGTGAGGCTCCGTTTTCGCGGTCGGCAGGGCCGGCGGCCCTCCGGGTCGCTCAATCCGCTTGATCTGCGCCAAGCCTGTCCGGGATGTCGGTGCCTGCGTTTTCGCGGTCGGTAGGGGCGGCGGGGGGTGTTTGGGGCAATGGCTCCCTCGCGGCCCTGCGGGCCGCTC
>CBFGSB010000260.1:0-3681 GCA_965651325.1 uncultured Chromatiales bacterium
TAGGCGTGACCTGCCTGGTTCGTCGCCGGCGCCGCGACGATGATCGCGACTTCACGGTACGCAACGCTGCCCGGCTGAATGAGTGAAGTCGACCGAGGTCAGCTTGTTTCCTTCCAGTACCAGTGTCATGTCCACGTCGCCGCGGTCACAATGCAGCCGCACGCTGGTTCGGGATTCGCCGTCCCCTTCCAGGAGCTCATCGCGGCTGCAGCTCCCGTAAGTATCACGCACTGACCTGAGCCTGGCGCCGAGTGCTTCTCGTTCCAGTGATTCGGCGGTCTCGAACGGCAGTTGCCCGCTATGCAGCCCGACAACCAGCTCATCGATCATGCGCTCCATCGGCCCCGACGGCGTGCGCCCGCCCTTCACCCGCAGGTACTGAACGCGCGGCGGTGCCGTCGGAGCCAGGGTAAGGCGAACGTCTAGCCAGCCTCCTTCACAGGTCATGCGAAAATTCCCGCGCAAGGCGTTGTCGGGAACCAGCTCGCCCTGCTCGCAGTGCCCGAGCCCTTCACGGAGCGCCACGATGTCGGCACGGCGCAGCTCGAGCGAGCGATCCCGGAACAGGTTGTTCGCGGCAATATTGCGGGCAACACCGTCGTCCCAATCGTCGATCAGCCTGAAGACTTCGGCACTCGCGTCCACGAGCGCCGGTGCCGGGGCGATGTCCCGTTGCTCCATGACGCCGTTCCGGTGCAGCATCTCCAGCAGCTCGTTCACGATGCCGCCCGTCGGGGCGTAGGTCAGGTTCGCCATCAGGAACACGCCGACACCGGTCTCCGGCGACCATCGCATGTTCGAGCCGAATCCCGGCAAGCCGCCGCTGTGGCCGACGATACGGCCGAACTCGCAAGTTTGCGTGACGCCGAGGCCGTAGGCGTAGACCGACGCGGCCGCATCGAGGGTCGCCGCCGGATGCTCGCGAGTGACCGACAAAGCCGGATATCCGCTGCCGCGCTGCATTTCGCGCAACGTGCGCCGCAGGGCCGGACCGCTCTCCCGATCGTCGCGCGGGGGAAACGCGGACAGCATCAATGCTACCCACCGGCCGAGATCCCGTGCGTCGGTGAACGCGCCGCCCATCGCCCCGTAGGCGCCGTCGCCGAGCGGACGTTCGATAGACAGCTCGCCTTCGGGATCGCCCGGAGCGAATCCCCGATGCCCGCCGCCGAGGCTGTAACCGGTCGCGGCCCGGCTCGGCGGCACGTCCTCCACGTTCCAGAACGTCGACGTCATTTCCAGCGGGTCGAGAATTCGCTGCTGCACGAATTCCGCGTATGGCATGCCGGAGACGTTGGCCACCACGCGACCGAGGATGGCGAAACCGGTGTTGGAGTACTCGTAGGCCGCGCCGGGTGCGGTCGAGAACGGAATGCCGGTGGCGAGCCATCGGGAGAACTCCTCATGATCGACTTCGAGCTGCCGATCGCCCCAGGGGTTGTCCTCCGGGAACCCGCCGGTGTGCGTCAGGAGGTGGCGAATCGTCACCGGGCCGGAATCACGTGTCGGTAACGGCATCCCTTTCATTTCCGGGACGTGCAGTTCCACGGGATCGTCGAGGGAGAGTTTGCCGTCGTCACGCAACAGCAGGATCGCAAGTGCCGTGAAACTCTTACTCATGGAAGCAATGCGGAAAATCGTGTCGCTTTCCACCTCGAGCCGCTCGTCAACGTCGCGATAGCCGAAGGTAGCGACATGCGCAAGCTCACCATCGATGACGACCCCGTACACCGCGCCGGGAATCGAACTCTCGTCCAGGCGCTGCGCGACGAGACGGTCCATCGTGGCAAACAACGGCCGCGCGTCGGCCGCGCGGTTAATCTCCCCGGACGCGCCCCAGGCCGCGAATGCGAGCTGGGAGCATCCCACGATCAGTAGCAATCGCGCCAGGTTGCCGCGCATGTGGTTCCCCCCTCATCCGTATCGCGCAAGCGAGCGGTCCTCGCTGCTGCTACATACTAAATGAAGTGAACCGGGTGATCAGCAAAAGAGGAAACGCAGTACCCCGTGTGAAGCGGCGCAGACTCCGGTATTCCGCCGCAGCAGCTCGTAGGGCGTCAAAATCAGGATCAGGCGGCCGTCAGCGCGGCCCCATGACCACGTCCAGATCGGCGCCCTGGGGCATGCCGCCGCGCCTCTGCACGATGCCGTCGTCGTCGCGGAACACCAGCCCGGGCGTGCCGTGGAAGCCGAGCTCCGTCATCAGCCGCTGGTTGGCGTCGAGGCTGCGGAGCACGTCGCCCGCGACGCTCGACGCCGCCGGTACCCCGCCCTCGGCGAACCTGCGTTCGTTCTCGGCGAGCTTTGCGGCGGGGTCGTCGGCGGCGAGGATGGTGGCGACCTTGCCGGCACTGTCCTCGCGGATCACCCCTACCATGAGGTGGCGCAGTTGCACCTTGCCGGATTCCACCCACGGTCGTGACGCGTGCCACAGGCGGTTGCAGTACGGGCAGTTGGGATCGCTGAACGTGTAGACGATCCGCGGTGCTTCCGCACTGCCATCGCGAATCCAGTCGGCCGATTCGAGCCGTGCCCAGATCTTGTCACTGATCGGTTTCGCGACCAGCTCTTGCAGAACGGCTTCATCGAGCGGTAGGCCGTTAGCATCCAGGCGCGTGCCGACAATGGTATTGCCGTCGCTCGTGACGTACACGGCAACCGGCTGATCGCCTGCGGCGGCGGCGAACGCGCGCAGGCCGCCACCCACCTCGAACTCCTGGAGAATGGTGAGTCCCTGGGCTTCCAGCGCCTTGACGGACGGCGGAACGTCGACCGCTGGCTCGCCTGGGGGTTCCGCCTGGCCGCACGCCGCCGTCAGCATGAGGCCGGCGGCAGCGATGAGCGGGAAGCAAGAACGCTTTAAAAACATCGGTCACTCCTTGTTTGTCGGTGCCGGGCTGGGAGACTGCGCGAAACGCTGCGCGACCTTGTCCTTGAGGCTCCCCATCGTAAGCTCGCCCATGTGTGTGTCCACCAGCCGCCCCTGTTCATCGAAGAAAAAAGTGCTCGGGAGGCCTCGCGTCCCCAGCGCCTGCATAGCTTGAGATGATGGATCGAGCAGCACGTCATCGAGCGTCAGGCGTTCGCGTTGCAGATAGGCTCGGGCCTGTTCCCCGTTCTCTCCCTGGTTGACCATGACGAAAGCGACGTCCGGGTACTGCGCCTGCGCCTGCTCGAACACCGGCATCTCGCGCCGGCACGGCGGACACCAGCTTGCCCAAAGATTGAGCACGACCGGTTGCCCCGCGTACGCGTGCAGACCGACGGGTGGCGCATCGAGCGTGGACAGCTCCAGGTCGGGCAACAGGGGAGCGGAGCGCTGCATCAGTCCGAGCACGCCGCCTGCAGCAAGCCAGCCCAGGACGCCGATCGTGATGCCGGCCAGTACAGGTCGGCGTAGCGCGCGAGCCGCACGGGTCCGCCACCAGACGAGCGCCAGCGCCACCGCAACACCTGCCCACCAGGAGAAGCCGCCGTCGCCGATGGCAATCATGGACCTCGGGGCGGCCGAATATTCCTCCCACCATTGGGCGATGTACGCCACGCGAGCGGCCACCAGTGCCCAGAACACGGCGTCGAGCAGCATTGCTCCGGCTAGCTTGTGAGAGACGTCCGGGAGGCGCCGGGCAACCAGGCGCGCCGCTGCCCAGGCCAGGAGCACGGCAGCGAAGGCGATGACGA
>CBFGSB010000261.1:0-3679 GCA_965651325.1 uncultured Chromatiales bacterium
GTCGGGCACGATGCCGCCGTCCACGGCGATACGGGTTCCGCTGACGAACACGGAATCGCCGGACGCCAGGAACAGCGCAACTTTGGCGACGTCCAGCGGCTCACCGAGGCGCCTTGCGGCCGAGCTTTTGATGCAGCGGTCGCGGAACGGCTTGTCGGCGGCGAACACGGCGCGGCTTTGCGGCGTCATGATGGCGCCCGGCTGGATATAGTTGGCGGTGATGCCGTGGCTGCCGAACTCGGCAGCCTGCTCCGCGGTCAGTCTCGCGAGCCCCGCTTCGGTCGCGGCCAGCGCCTCATCCCCGTCGGGGCCGAAAGCCGTTTTCAGGCAGCCCACGTTGATGACCCGGCCGCCGGGGCTCTGCTTCAGCAGCGGCAGCACGGCGTCCGAGGCCTCCGCGATCTGCCTGAGCAGCCGCTCGAGCGCAGCGGCGGGGTCCGCGGGGGCCGCGGTGTCGCAGGCGTAGTTGTTGACGAGGATATCGACTCCGCCGAGCTCGTCGAGGCCGGCCTGCGTCAGTTTTGCCGCCATCGTCGGTGCATCGGGATCGATGGCCAGCGCGGTGATGCCCTGCAGCCGCCGGAAGGTGCTCTCGATGCCGGATCCGGGCTCGTCGACCGCCAGCACCGCGGCGCCGTGCTTGACGAAGGTACGCGCAATGGCTTCGCCGATGCCGCTGGCAGCGCCGGTGACGATCGCCTTCATGCCATACAGGCGCGAGGCTTCAGCCATGCGTCACCTCACGCTGCGGCGCCATCGCCGGGGCCCGGTGATCGGCGAACTGCTTGCGGAGCTCGGTCTTCTTGATCTTGCCCGTAGCGGTATGCGGGATCTCCTCGACGAACACGACGTCGTCCGGCACCCACCAGCTCGCTACCTTGCCGTCGAACCAGGCCAGCATCTCGTCGCGGTCGATCTCCTGCCCTGCCTTTTTCACGACGATGAGGAGCGGCCGTTCCTGCCACTTCTCGTGCGCGATGCCGATGACGGCTGCCTCCTGCACGGCGGGGTGGGCGACTGCCATGTTTTCGAGTTGGATCGAGCTGATCCATTCGCCGCCCGACTTGATCACGTCCTTCGTGCGGTCCGTGATCTGGACATAGCCCTCTGGATCGATCGTCGCCACGTCGCCCGTGTCGAACCAGCCGTCGGGCTTGTGCGACTCGCCCTGTCCCTCCAGCCGGAAATAGGCTTTGCAGATCCAGGGCCCGCGCACCTGCAATGCACCGAATGCCTTGCCGTCCCACGGCAGCTCGTTCCCTTCGTCGTCGACGATCCGGAGCTCGACGCCGAAGATTCCCCGCCCGGCCTTCGCCTGGACGCGAACGACCTCTTCCGGGGAGAGGGATTCCATGCCCGCTTTCAACGTGCTGACGGTGCCGAGGGGACTCATCTCGGTCATGCCCCAGCCCTGGCGGACGACGACGTCGTGGCGGTCGCGGAACTCGCGAATCATCGACTCGGGGACGGCGGCACCGCCGATGCAGGTTCGCTGCAGGGAGTTCAGGCGCTTGCCGGATTGCGCCGCGTACTGGAGCAGCGCGGACCAGACGGTAGGTACGCCGAGGGCAGTGGTCACGCCTTCGGATTCCATGAGGTTGTAGAGCGTTTCGCCGTCGCCCATCTTGCAGCCCGGGAATACGAGCTTCGCGCCGACGATGAGGGCGGAATAAGGGACGCCCCACGCATTGACGTGAAACAGGGGAACGACCGGCAGCACGCAATCGCGGTTGGACAAGGACAGCACGTCCGGTGCGACGGCGGCATAGGCATGCAGCACCGTCGAACGATGGCTGTAGAGCACGCCTTTCGGATCGCCCGTCGTGCCCGAGGTGTAGCAGAGTGCAACCGCGTCGTTTTCGTCGAGGTCCGGCCACTCGTAATCGTCGCTCTCGTCGGCGATCAGGGATTCATAGGAGATTGCATTCTCCAGCGACGTTTCCGGCATGTGAGCGTCGTCCGTCAGGACGACGACACGCTCGACGCCGGGCGTTTTCGCGGCAATCTTCTCGACCAGCGGCAGGAACATCGGGTCGGTGAAGACCCACCTGTCCTCCGCGTGGTTGATCATGTAGACGATCTGCTCGGGAAACAGCCGCGGATTGATCGTGTGGCAGATGTAGCCTGCCCCGCCGATGCCGTAATAAGCCTCGAGATGCCGGTAGTCGTTCCACGCGATCGTCGCGAGCCGGTCCCCGCGCGCAACCCCCAGCCGGTCGAGCGCGTTGGCGAGCTGCCGGACGCGGCGGAAGCAGTCGGCATAGGTGTAGCGGTGCAACGGGACATCCGCGGTGACGGACACTATCTCGCGGTCGCCAAAATAGGCCTCGGCGTGCCGCGCTATCGCCGAGATCAGCAGTGGCGTGTCCATCATCAGACCGCGCATGACTTCCCCCTGTTTCTTACCAAGACGTTCGTTCCACAAATTTACCAGAAGTTCGCTTCAACGATCGGCGCCCGCGGCTGCCGGCGGCCCGAAGAAGTACATACCCAGGGTTTCCGCGACGCAGGCCGGTTTCCTTTCGCCTTCCACCTCGATCGTGACTTCCGACAGCAGGTGCAGCGCGCCGGCTCGCTGCCGCGCCTGCTTGACCACGGCGCGGCCGCGCACCCGGCTGCCGACCGGCACCATGCTGTAGAAGCGGACCTTGTTACAACCGAAGTTCAAGGCCCGGGCGAGATTCTCGACGCGCACGAACTGCCCAGTCAGCGCGGGAATCAGCGCCAGCGTCAGGTACCCGTGCGCGATCGTCTTCCCGTTCGGCAGCTCCCGCGCCGCGCGCTCCTTATCGACATGGATCCACTGGTAGTCCCCCGTCGCCTCCGCGAATTTATCGATGCGGTTCTGGTCGATCTCGATCCAGTCGGACAGTCCGACCTCACGTCCTTCCAGTGCCTTTGCATCTTCAATCGACTTGATGATGTGCAATCCCGCGTCCTTGGTACAGCTCCCGGAGGGCCACAGATACACAGAACGTGACGGGAGGGCAAGTGCCAGTCCGCTTTTTCGCGCAATCGGCCACGCCGTTGCACGACGCTCCGCCACGGCCGACACTCCGTTTCCCGGAACCCGGAACCTCCGCGCCCATGCCCGAAACAAAGCCGTTTGCTGTCGTGCTCGCCGCCGGCGCCGGCAGCCGCTTCGGTGCCGCCAAGCAGCTCGAAGCGTACCGTGGCACGCCGCTTGTTACCCGCGCCGTGCGACTCGCGGAATCCGTCTGCGGCCCCCGCACGCTGCTCGTCACCGGCAGCGGCTGGCGCCCGGTATTCGACGCCTGCGCGCCCCTCCAGGGCTTTTTGCTCCGCCATGCCGGCTGGCGCTCAGGCCTCGGAAGCTCCATCGCCGCCGCCACCCGCGCCGTCTCCGGCAGCGCCGACGCCCTCCTCCTGCTCCTTGCCGACCAGCCCCTCGTCACCGCCGAGCACCTCCGCGCCCTGCTCCACGCCTGGAACGGCTCCCCCCACCGCATCGCCGCCACCGCCTTCGCCGGCGTGACCGGCCCCCCGGCCCTGTTCCCGCACAGCTACTTCCCCGCGCTCGCCGCCCTCACCGGCGACGAGGGAGCCCGCTCCATCCTCGCAAGCGCGCCCTCGCAGGTGCACGCCGTCCCCTTCGAACCCGCCGCAATCGACATCGACCGACCCGAGGACCTCGCGAACCTGCCGTGACGCCGGGCGT
>CBFGSB010000262.1:0-3623 GCA_965651325.1 uncultured Chromatiales bacterium
CTGACCGTGCTCGAAGCGCTGTGCGGCATCGTCGACGAGCTCATCGTCGGCGGCGGCATCGCCAACACGTTCATTGCCGCTGCGGGACACCCGGTCGGGAAATCCCTGCACGAGCCGGATATGCTGGATATTGCCAGGAAGCTTGCAGCCAACGACGAAGACCGGGCGCGCATACCGCTGCCCGTCGACGTGGTGACGGGCGATGATTTTTCCGCCGCGGCAAAAGCGGCAGTGCGGCCTGTCGACGGCGTCGGCGCCGCAGACCTGATCCTCGATATCGGTCCCGAAACGGCCGCGGAATACGCGCGGATCATCGCCGGTGCCCGCACGATCATCTGGAACGGGCCGGTGGGCGTGTTCGAGCTGGACCAGTTCGGCGAAGGTACGCGCGTGGTCGCGGAAGCGATCGCCAACAGTCCGGCATTTTCGATCGCCGGCGGCGGCGACACGCTGGCCGCCATCGAAAAATACGGGGTCGGCAGCGGGATTTCCTACATCTCGACGGGCGGCGGCGCCTTTCTCGAGTTCGTCGAGGGCAAAACGCTGCCGGCGGTCGCCATCCTCGAAGAACGGGCGACGGCGGTACAATAAGCGACTGCCATGCTTCGCCGCACCAAAATCGTTGCGACCCTGGGCCCGGCCACCGACGACCCGGCGGTGCTCGAGCGCATGGTACGCGGCGGGCTCGACGTCGTGCGCATCAATTTCTCCCATGGCACCGAGGCGGAGCAGCGGAGACGTGTCGAGACGCTGCGCGTCGTCGCGGAGAAATGCGGCCGGGACATCGCCATCATGGGCGACCTGCAGGGCCCGAAGATACGCGTCCGGCGGTTTCGCGACGGCAAGGTCACGTTAAAGGACGGCGACCGTTTCTTCCTCGATCCGGCGCTCGACAAGGGAGCCGGTACCGCGGAGGGCGTCGCGGTCGCTTATGCCGAATTGCACAAGGACGTCAAACCCGGCGACGTGCTGTTGCTGGATGACGGCCAGATCATCCTCAATGTCGAGCGGCTGGAAGGCACGCGCATCCATACGATCGTGGCGAGCGGCGGCCCGCTGTCCGATAACAAGGGCATCAACCGCCAGGGCGGCGGCCTGTCGGCGCCCGCCCTGACCGACAAGGACCGTGACGACATCCGCATCGCCGCCGAGCTGCAGATGGATTTCCTCGCGGTCTCGTTCGTGCGCAGCGCGCGCGACGTGGAAGAGGCTCGCCAGCTCCTGCGCGCGGCAGGCGGGGAAGGGTTGCTGGTCGCCAAGATCGAGCGCGCCGAAGCCGTGCAGGCCATCGATTCGATCATCGAAGCGTCCGACGTGGTCATGGTCGCGCGCGGGGATCTGGGCGTCGAAATGGGCTACGCGGAGCTGACCGGCCTGCAAAAGCAGATCATCCGGCGGACGCGGCACAAGAACAGGATCGTCATCACCGCGACACAGATGATGGAATCCATGATCACGCACATCATCCCCACGCGCGCCGAAGTATCGGACGTCGCCAACGCCGTGATGGACGGCACCGACGCGGTGATGCTGTCGGCGGAAACCGCGGTGGGAGAACACCCGGCGACGGTCATCGCGGCGGTCAGCGAGATCTGCATCGGTGCCGAGAAATACACCCTTACGCGCGGCCGCACGTCGCACCGCATGGACGACCAGTTCGAGGCCGTCGATGAGGCCATTGCGATGGCGGTGATGTACACGGCCAACCACCTGCCGGTCAAAGCCATCATCGCCCTGACGGAATCCGGAAACACGACCTTGTGGATGTCACGTATCCGTTCCGACATCCCGATCTACGCCTTCACGCCGCACGCAACCACGCGCCGGCGTGTAACGCTGTACCGCGGCGTCAACCCGGTGCCGTTCAGGATGGTGCACCACGACCTGCAGCAGCTTTACCAGGACATTTTCACCACGTTGCTGTCTCGCAACCTGGTCGTCGTCGGGGATCGTGTCATTTTCACGAAGGGCGATATGGAAGGCGTGTCGGGCGGCACCAACGCGATGAAGATCGTGAGCGTGACCGCGCCTGCCTGAATCCAGCGGGGCCGCGCCGGCGTCCCGGCGATCGAAAATCCCGGTGCGGCGGACGCCGGACAGGGATTCGCACGCAAACTGCCGTGGAAATCAGGCATCTGCATCGCGACAACGCGCGTCGCTCCTTGTCGCGCGCGATTCCAGCGGGGATACTGTCACCCCCGCAGCCACAAACGTGTTTCCCGATGCCGAAGACTGCCCGTTTCACCGGAACCCCGAGCTACGTCGCCACCCGTGACCTCATGATGGCCGTGAACGCGGCGGTGACGCTCGAGCGCCCGATCCTCATCAAGGGCGAACCCGGTACCGGCAAGACGCAGCTTGCGCAGGAGGTGGCGAGCGCCCTCGGCCGGCCGCTGTTCGAGTGGCACATCAAGTCGACGACGCGGGCGCAGCAGGGCCTGTACGACTACGACGCCGTGGCGCGGCTGCGGGATTCGCAGCTCGGCGACGACCGGGTGCACGACATCGCCAACTACATCGTGCGGGGCAAGCTGTGGGAAGCATTCGAGTCGGACGTGCAGCCGGTTCTGCTGATCGACGAGATCGACAAGGCCGACATCGAGTTCCCGAACGACCTGTTGCGCGAGCTGGACCGCATGGAATTCTTCGTCTACGAGACGAAAACGCTGGTCAAAGCGCGTCACCGCCCGATCATCATCATTACGAGCAACAACGAGAAAGAGCTGCCGGACGCCTTCCTGCGCCGCTGCTTTTTCCACTACATCAAGTTCCCGGACAAGGAAACGATGGAGAAGATCGTCGACGTGCACTTCCCGGCGCTGAAGAAGACGCTGCTGAGGGAAGCGTTGAATACCTTCTACAAGGTGCGCGACGTGCCGGGGCTCAAGAAAAAGCCGTCGACCTCCGAGCTTCTCGACTGGATCAAGCTGCTGCTGGCCGAGGACATCCCGCCGGAAACATTGCGCGCCGAGGATCCGAACAAGGCTATTCCGCCGCTCTACGGCGCCCTTTTGAAGAACGAGCAGGACGTGCACCTGTTCGAGCAACTCGTGTTCCTCGATCGCCGGCGGCGCACGCAGTAAGCACAGCACGAACATGCTGATCCGGTTCTTCTTCATGCTGCGCGAGGGCGGCCTCGCGCCGTCGATTACCGAGCTCCTGACGCTGCTCGAAGCCTTGCAGAAGGGCAGCGCCGGCCAGAGCGTCGACGATTTCTATTTCCTGGCGCGGACCTGCCTCGTCAAGGACGAAACGCGCTTCGACCTGTTCGATCGCATTTTCAAGGCGTGGCTGGACGGCCTGGACAGTACGCTCGGTTCGCTGGCCGACTCCGTTCCGGACGACTGGCTTCGCCGCGAAGCGGAGCTCCAGCTTTCCGCGGAGGAACGCGCGCGCATCGAAGCCATGGGCGGCTTCGAGAAGTTGATGCAGGCGCTGCGCGAGCGGCTGGAGGAGCAGCAGGACAGGCACCAGGGCGGCAGCAAGTGGATCGGCACCGCCGGCACGTCGCCCTTCGGCGCCTGGGGCTATAACCCGGAAGGCGTGCGTATCGGCCAGCCGGGTTCGCGGCAGCGCCGCGCCGTGAAAGTCTGGGACCGGCGGGAGTACCGCAATCTCGACGA
>CBFGSB010000263.1:0-3622 GCA_965651325.1 uncultured Chromatiales bacterium
GCCACTTGCTCCTATGCACCTCATCACGTTTGTTATCCAAACTATCCTTCCCACCCCTCTCGTTCATAGGTGCTCAATCGTCGCTCGCTCGCTTACGATCGCAACCTATCGGATAACCTTTCACGCTGCTAACGAAAGGAGACCTGGGAACCGTACACAGCCTCGCCCGCTTGAATACGTTGGCATATGGTGTCGATCTCCTTGAAAATGGAGTTGTAGTGTTTCCACCAATGTAGAGCGAGCGACCCCATCCAAAAAATGAAAACCAGCGCGCCAATCACGAGAGCCGTACCAAGGTCGTGATCACTTGGTACAAAGTACATGAAGGAGGAGCACAACAAGGAAAATAGAAAACTGCCAGCGATTGCCGCGAATATGGACCAGCGATACATTCGCCGCACTCCACGACGAACCGCCGCGACATCGTCGAATTCAAGGCGATCATCTTCATTCATGATCTACATCCGGCGCGCGGCGCTCACCGCATCGTCCGCGGTCGGGGTCTTCGCATGAATTCGTCGCCGATGGTACTGACTCACGCAAGCCCCCCCCCGAAGGTGCCCGAAAACCTCGCTGCTCAGTCTTCGCAGTTAAAGTGGATCGCAAGCGGAGTATCGGCTTTGGCAACGCGGCCCAAACCGATGACGCCCGAACCGGTGAGCTCGGTCGTGTCGCGGCGGACGAAGATTTCCTCGCCGCGGGCGTTCTGCAGGAAGGTGCCGTTGGTGCTTTCGTCGATGAGCAGGAACTTGCCGCGGCGCATCTCGACGCGTGCGTGAATGCGCGAGATCAGGTTGCCCTTTACGACGAGGTCGTTGTCGTCGGCGCGGCCGATGCTGATGTTCTTGCGCTTGTCGTTGACGATGACGTTCTGGTCGCGGAACGCGAGGACGAGCCGGCTGGAGCCACGCGCGCGATTCTCCCATTCGATGGTGGGCAGCATGCTGGTCGCTTCTTCCGGCTGCCACATGACCTCGAAAAGCGCGACTTCGTCGATGCGGCCGCGCACGGTGGCGACGTCGATCTGGCGGGTTTGTTTGCGCCACTCGTCACCCATGTGGTCGACGGTGGGCCCGGAGATGACGATCTGGCCGGCCTTGGCCTGCGAGGTCATGCGGTTGGCGGTGTGCACGGCGGCACCGAAGATGTCGTTGCGTTCCTGCACGACGGGGCCGAAATGACAGCCAATGCGGATCGACACCGGGATACGCCCCGGGCCTGAATTCTCCTCGCTGATGCGAGCCTGCATCTGGCTCGCGGCGCTCACGGCATCGTCGACGGTGGGGAACGTCGACATGACCTCGTCGCCGATGGTCTTGATGACCGTGCCGCTGAACTGGTGCGTCGCATCCTTCATGACGTCCAGGCAAAGCGCCACCGTTTCGCTGGCCTTGGCATCCCCGTACTCGTCATACAACTGGGTGCTGCCCACGACGTCGGCGAACAGGATTGCGACTTCGAGGTCTTTTGCCATGGAGGCCTTTTCTGGTTCCGTTCTTGCCGTCCTCTTGCCGAACTATACGCGAATCGCCCGGAACGGTCAGCGGGCCGCGCCCTTGACCGCCGCGCCAGCGACTTCCGCGGACCACTCGTCGAGGGCCTCTCGCAGGCGCGCGGCCGGCAGCGGCGCGCCGATGTAGAAGCCCTGGGCGAGGTCGCATTGCAGCTCGTCGAGAATCTCGAGCTGCTCGGCCGATTCCACGCCGACCGCGCAGCAGGCCATTTCCAGCCGATGTGCCACTTCGACCAGGCCGCCCATCAGGACCGGTGCGCCGGCCGTGCTGGCGAGATCGGCCGTAAGCTGGCGGTCGATCTTCAGCTCGCCGAAGGGCAGCGTGTACCAGCCGGCGAGCGCCGAGCCGGGGCCGCCGAAATCATCCAGCGCCAGCTTGATCGACTTCAGGCGCAGGCGGGTGAGGATGTCCGCGCCTTTGCTCGACACCCCGAGGTCCGCCGCCTCGCGAATCTCCAGCGTCAGGAGCTCGGGATCCGTTTCGTGCTCGTTCAGCAGGGCCTCGAGGCGGTCCGGGAAGCCGGCGTCGGCGATCAGGCCCGCCGCCACGTTGACCCGTAGCCCGATGTGAAACCCTTCGGCCTGCCATACGCGCAACTGCTCGATGCCGCGCTCGAACACGAAATCGGTGAGCTGCTTCATCAGCTCGCCGCGGTCGGAGTCGATGAGGCTCAGGAACTGCGCCGGCACCAGCAACCCGAGCGACGGGTGCTGCCAGCGCAGGAGCGCTTCCACCGATTCCGCGTGCCAGGTGCCCGAGCGCAGCCGCCGCACGACCGGCTGGTAGCGCAGGGCAAGCTCGCCCTGCTCGATCGCCCGCGCCAGGTCCTCACACGTCAGGCGCCGCGTCGCCTCATGGGCGGACGCCAGCCTGGCCAGCATCGTCTCGGGCGTAAAGGGTTTCTGCAGCGAGCCGACAAGCTTCAGGCCGGCGTTGCGCCCGAAGTGCTCGGCGCCCGCAATGGTCCGATTGTCCATGCCGGATACCAGCAGGATACTCGCCCCTACGCCGCCGGCGGCGAGGTCACGCAGGATCTCCACGCCATCCGTGCCGGGCATCTGCAGGTCCAGAACGATCAGGTCGGGCGCCGCCCGGCCGAGTTCCTCGTTGAACGCCGCCGCATCGTGGGTGACGACGGCATCGAAGCCGGCACGCCGCCCGAGCTCGCCCATCAGCTCGCCGAGCTCAGGGTCGTCGTCCAGCACCAGCAGGCGGGCGGACGCGCTGCGTGATTTCGTCATGTCAGGCCTCCAGGACGCTGCGCACCGTCTTGGCGAGCGCCAGCACGTTCACGGGACGGTAGAGATGGCTGTCGGCATCGGCGGCCGCGATCGAAGGATCTGCGCCGGGCTGCAGCAGCGCTATGTGGCGCAGCCCGCGATGTGCGTCACGCAGCGCCTCCAGCCAGCGGCGTTCGGCGCTCGCCGCGTCCACGGAACGCTCCGCGACCAGCAGATCCGGGCTGGCCGACTGGGCCAGCACCGCTTCGACCTGCTCGGGGCTTCCGGCAACCTGCACGGAGTAGCCGAGCGCTTCGAGGATCTGCTGCAGCGACGCACGCACGTCCGCGTCGCGCGACACGAGCACGATGGTTTCGTCGCCGCCCGGGAGGGTCGACAACGGCAGCGTCATGTTGGCGGTGGTCTCGGCAAGCCTTCCGGAGCGCGGCAGCCAGACCTGTACGCGGGTTCCGCGGCCTTCCTCGCTGTGGATGGCCAGCGCGCCGTCGAATTCCTCGGCGAAACGCTTCACCATGCTGAGCCCGAGCCCGCTGCCGCGGTCGGGGGGTTTGGTGGTGAACAGGGGTTCCGTTACGCGCGCCAGGTGCTGTTTCGGTATGCCGCAGCCGTCGTCCGCCACTTCGATGCACAGGTAGCTGCCCCGCGCGAGGTCCTTTGGCGCCGGCAGCCGACCGTCGACTTCCCTGCTCGCCACGCTGATGCGCACCTTGCCGCGGCGCTTCAGGGCGTCGCGGGCGTTGATCGCGAGGTTGATCAGCACGCTCTCGAATTGCGCGGCGCTGGCGTCGACGGACCCGGTGGACGGATCCACGTCGATCTCCAGGGCGTGATCGCCGATGGCGCGTGCAAGCAGCGGCTGCAGGGCCG
>CBFGSB010000264.1:0-3618 GCA_965651325.1 uncultured Chromatiales bacterium
TGCATCGCCTGGACCTGGAATCTCGACCCGGGCCCCGGCAAGGGCGAGGTGGATATCGGCGGCGGCATCCGCGTGCCGACCTACATGGCGGGCCCGCGCTCGCACTCCTGGTGGGCGATGGTCGTGCTCATCTTCGTGGCGGCGTCGCTGTATCTCGCTTGGGTCTTCTCCTACCTGTTCCTGTGGACCGTTTCGCCGGAGGTGTGGGCGCCCGTCGGTTCGCCGGCGCTGCCCGAGCCGGGCTGGCCGCTGGCGACCGCCGTGCTCCTGGTGGCGGGCTCCGGGTCGGTATTCGCCGCGCGTCGCCTGTTGCCGGCGCCCGGCCGCTTCCGGCTGGCGGTGCTGCTGCTGGTCCTGCTGGCGCTCGCCAGCCTCAGCGCGGCGCTCGGGATCGAAATCGCGGGCCACTGGCGCAGCGGCCTCACGCCTTCGGTGAACGCGTACGGGGCCGGTGTGTACATGGCGGCCGTGCTGTTCGGCGAACTGGTGTTCGCCTTGCTGATCCTCGGCGGCTACGTCATTGCACGCCATCTCAAGGGCCGGCTCGACCGCGAGCGGCGGGTGAGCTTCGACAATTTCGCGCTGCTCTACCACTACACCGTGGCGCAGTCGCTGCTCGGTCTCTTGCTGGTGCACGGCTTTCCGAGGTTGGTGGCGTGAAGCCGCGGAAGATGCAGGCGGGCGAGGATCCCGCGGGTGTCGCGCCGGCGTTGATCTACCTGCTCGCCGGGCCGCTGTTGTGGGCGGGGCACCTGTTCGCGTCGTATGGGCTGCAGTCGGTGCTGTGTGCGCTCCGGAGTACCGGGACTACAAGCGTCGAGCCGCTGCTCATCGAGCTGGCGGTCGCGGCGGTGACCGCGATTGCCGCGGCGGCGCTGCTGTTGACGCTCTGGCGGCCGCGCGGCACCGCGCGGCTGTTGCGGGCGGCGGCCTTCCTGGACGGCGAGAACGGCGCTTTCATGGTGTCCGTCATGCGCCTGCTGTCGGCGCTGTCGCTGGCGGGCGTGTTGTGGGCGGGCGCGACGCTGTTACTGCTGCCGGCGTGCCCGCAGCTTCGGTGAAGCGGTCGAGCCGGGATCAGGCGGAGATGAGCTCGGGAGCTCGCATGGCCCCGGCGGCGGGAATGGCGGCGAGCTGGGTGCGCACCATGAAATCGATGTTCTCCACCGCTCCGTCATCGCCGACGCAAAACGGCGGGCTGCGCCGCAGCAGGCTCCAGTCGCCCGTCTTCAGGATCTTCACGAGGTGCGACATGTTGCTGCGGATCGCGTCGACATACGGGTTTTGCCCGTCATAGATCGCTTCGATGTAGCGATAGGCGCGGTTGAACTTGGAGTAGAGGCGCTCGCGTGACACCTGCTGGTAGAAGACCGGTGTCTTCTTCAGGAGATCCACGCCGGATTCGTAGCGCACCCGATATTCGCCCGGGTTGGCGCTTTCGACCGCGACTCCGCCCAGCACGAATTCCTTGTACAGCCGGTCGCGGCACTTCTCGAGATAACAGCGGTCGGCCATCTGTGCGATTAGGTCCGCGGTGCCGATGAGATGGCCGCAGATCGCGTCGCGTGGATCATCCAGCTCGATCTCATCTAGGTCGAGCTCGTAACCGGTGAAATGCACGATCATGCTGGCCACGGGCACGTCTCTTGCGAGTCCCAGGTCGGGCAGGTAACGCCGCAGGAAGTCCGCACTCCGCGAAACGTGGTACAGCGTGAACTCGGCACCGTTCTGGAAATCGCTGTCGCGTTCGAGGTGACGAATGTAACCCGAGTCATGGAACAGTGACGTGATCACTGCCATTTGCGCGCGCGCGGCACCGAGGCGATCGGCCGGCTCCACGCTGCGCTCGTAGCCCGCGACCAGCCGCGCCAGCGCGAGCGACATGTCGAGCGTGTGCTGCATGTCGTGGTAGGTCGTGTCGCAGGCGCCGTAACCGGGAAAGCGTCCCGTGAACAGGCGTTCGAAGTCGTAGAACGCGAGCCACAGCTTGTCGAACGAGGCACCGGGATACGTATCGGTGAACAGTTCGCGCACGGCGTGTCGCACTGCCGCGGGGTTACTCACCTGGACGGTGTTGGTCACGTCGAAATCGTTGCGGCGGTCCGGCGACATGATTTTTTTATTGTTATTGAATCTCAAACGGCCGATCCCCAATGCGGCGTTGATGACTGTAGATCGAGCGTTACGTGGCAGGATGATACACGCTCGCCGGCGTGCGGGTTGTGATTTGACATATTGCCGGAATCGCTCGCATACGCGAACGCGTCATCGAGTTGCCAGGGAGCCTCTGCACAAGTCGTGGACGGCGCCTTTCCGCCCGACTTGTGCAGAGGCTCCTAGAGATCGAACTCGGCGACGATGGGCGCGTGATCCGAGGGCCGTTCCCAGGTACGCGGCTCGCGGTCGACGTAGCAGGCCGTGCAGCGTTCGGTCATGGCCCGGTTCGCGAGGATCAGGTCGATGCGCAGGCCGGCGTTGCGCCGGAAGCGGCCGCGGCGGTAGTCCCACCAGCTGAAGGTTTTCTCGGGCTGCGGAAATTTTCGGAAGACATCGGTGAGGCCGAGCTCCAGGATCTCGCCGAGCGCCGCGCGCTCGGGGCCACTGGTATGTATGTCCTCGCCCCAGGCGACCGGGTCGTATACGTCGCGATCGTCCGGCGCAATGTTGAAATCGCCGAGTACGACGAGGCGTTCGTGCTGCTCGAGCTCTGCCGCGAGATAGTCGCGTGCCGCGGCGAGCCACTCGAGCTTGTACTCGTATTTTTCGGATGCGAGCTTCTGGCCGTTCGGCACGTAGAAGTTGACGATCCGTACGCCGTCGACGGTTGCCGCGAGAATGCGCCGCTGCGGGTCGGGGAAGTGCTCGAGGTCGGTCAGTGCCTCGGTCAACGGTGCCCGCGCGAGGATGGCGACGCCGTTATACGTGCGCTGGCCGCTCGCTATCGCGTGGTAGCCGTGTTCCGTGAAGGTATCGGCCGGAAAGTCGTCGGTGATCTGCTTGATTTCCTGCAGTCCCACGACGTCCGGCCGCGTCGTGCCGATCCACTCGAGAAGGTGCGGCAGGCGGACTTTGAGCGAGTTGATGTTCCAGCTTGCGATCTTCATGCGGCCTTGCCGATACCGCTCTGGCGCAGCAGGGCGTCAAGCGTCGGCTTGCGGCCGCGGAACGCGATGTAGGCTTCCATGAAATCGCGGCTGCCGCCGATCTCCAGGATCTCGGAGCGAAAGCGCAGTGCCGTCTCACGATCGAAAATGCCGGCTTCCTCGAACGCCGCGAACGCATCGGCCGCCAGCACTTCCGCCCACTTGTAGCTGTAGTACCCGGCCGCGTAGCCACCGGCAAAGATATGCGAGAAGCTCTGTGGGAGCCGGTTGTACTCGGGGTGGCGGACCAGTGCGACGTGCCGGCGCACGTCGGTGAGGATTTCCAGCGCCCGTGCACCGCGCGCGGGCTCGTACTCGGCATGGAGCCGGAAATCGAATAGCGCGAACTCGAGCTGCCGCAGCATTGCGAGTGCCGCGCCGAAGTGCCGGCTGGCCTCGAGACGGTCGAACAGCTCGCGCGGCAGCGCCTCACCGGTCTTGTAGTGCCCCGACGCACGTTCGAGCACGTCGAACG
>CBFGSB010000265.1:0-3608 GCA_965651325.1 uncultured Chromatiales bacterium
CAGGAGCAAATCCACGGCATCGACAAGCGCTGGGGCCCCATGCCGTACACGCAGACCGCGGAGTTTCCGAGCCACGGCGTCCCGGATGCTTCCGAGGACATCACCGGCGGCATCGGCTGGGCGGGCATGGCAAACCTCGAACGCTTCCTGCAGGACGGCGGCATGCTGATCACGCTCGGCAACGGCTCGGCGCTCGCGCTGGAAGGCGGGCTGGTGCGCGGTGTGTCGGCGGCTGGCGGTGACGTCAACACGCCGGGCTCCGAGTTGCAGGTGTCATTCGCGCGGCCGCAGCACCCGATCGCCTACGGGTACCCGGCACTGACGTCGGCGTTCCGCAGCAACTACACGGTCTACGACGTGCGCCGCGCCGACCGCGATCGCGTGGTGCTGCAATGGGGCACGAAACCCTTGAAGGAAGATCGCGAGGATGAGGGGAAGCAGGGCTCCGCGGCGGACGACAACGGCGATGGGAACGACGAGCTGCTGGTCAGTGGCGGCGTGGAGAACGGCGACGACCTCCAGGGCCACCCCGCGATACTCGACCTGCCCGCGGGCGATGGCCGGGTCATCGCCTACAACTTCAACCCGATGCACCGCGACCTGAACCACTCCGACTACCGCTTCCTGTGGAACGCGATCCTGAACTGGCGGTACATCCTGGAGGAACCCGCGGAGCACTGATCGGCACCCGCTGCCGGCTGCTGCCGGTATACTGCGATTCGAATGGAGAATCTCGGGTATACCCTGCTGGCGTTCGTCTTCGTGCTGATGAACGCCTTTTTCGTGGCGGCAGAGTTCGCCATCGTCAAGCTGCGTTACACCAAGGCCGAGGAGCTGGCCGAGACCGCCGGCACCCGCGGCCGCATCCTCCACAAGGTTCACAAGCATCTCGACGAGTACCTGTCCGCCTGCCAGCTCGGCATAACGCTCGCCTCGCTTGCCCTCGGCTGGATCGGCGAACCGGCTTTCGCGCGCCTGATCGAGCCGCTGCTCGGGTGGGTGGGCGTCGCGGATCCCCAGGTGGTGCACGGCATGGCATTCGTCGCCGCTTTCGCCACCATTTCCTTCCTGCACATCGTCATCGGCGAGCTGATGCCGAAATCCGTCGCGATCCGGCAGCCGGAGCCGGTATCGCTGTGGACCGCGGTACCGCTCTTCGCCTTCTACTGGCTGATGTTCCCGTTCATCTGGCTGTTGAACGGCACGTCCAACCGGCTGCTTCGGGCGATGGGCGTGAGCCTCGTGCGCGGAGAGGAAGAGGCGCACTCGGTGGCCGAACTGAAGACGGTGCTGCGCGCGAGCCATCGCCATGGTGAGCTGGGCCGGGATTCCGCGAATCTCCTGAAACGCGCCTTCGAGCTGGACGAGCTCACCGCGGGCGACGTGATGCGACCCGACGAGGAAATGGTCACCCTGAATGTCGACGACCCGTTGCCCGCGATCCTGGCGACGATTCGCAGCCATCGCTATTCCCGGTATCCCGTTTACGAAGGCGAGCCGGACAACCTGCTCGGCATCCTGCACGTGAAGGACCTCGTGCTCGAGCTGGACCGTTCCGCCGGCAACGCCGAGCTGCGCGCGCTGGTCAAGCCCGCGCTCATCATCAGCAGCGGCATGTCCGCGATCGGCGTGTTGAAAGAGTTCCAGCGCGGCTATCCGCATTTCGCGATCGTGGTCGACGAGTACGGCACGATCCTCGGGTTCGTAACCCTGGACCACATCGTCGAGGTACTGGTCGGCACCATCGAGGATGAATTCCAGCACCGACGGCCGGACTGGAACCAGCAGCCGGACGGGAGCTACGTGGGTCACGGCTCGCTTTCCATCTATTCGCTGGAGCGGCTGCTGAACGTCGACATCTCGCCGTTCCCCGACGTCAACAGCGTCGGCGGGCTGGTGATGGACCGGCTGGAGCGCATCCCGGAAGCCGGCGACAAGGTCGCCTTCGAGGACTTCGAGCTCGAGGTGCTGGAGATGGACGGGCCGCGGATCGTGACGGTCGCGGTCACGCCGCGCGACTGGCAGGAATACGAGGACCAGACCGGATAGCCGCGCTGCTACAGAAAACAGTAAGTTGGCTTGTATTCTTGCGGTGACGTGTCACAATGCTGACGTTACCGCTCAGGATAATAAGAATGGCGGCAGATTGTGCGGCAGGCCGTTTATGACGTGGCTGTGGTTAGCTAGACTGCCGGCCATGACACGCGACGAGCCGGCGGCCGGATGACCATTACAAGCGGGAAAGATGTGGCGGGTGCCCTGCCGGTCCGGCGCGCGCGGCCCAAGGCGGGCGAACGCACCCGCGGCGCGGTGGACGCGCTCCAGACCAAGATCGCCGTCAACGTCCAGAACCTCGACCCGGCGTGCTATCGCGAGCAGCTCGCCGCCAATGTCGCCGAGCTGCCGGACGCCACCGGCTGCGACGCCGCTTTCCTCGTGCTGTTCAACAGCGAGCCGTCCGCGTTCGACGCGGTCCTGTCCTCCAGCTCCATGTTCGCCGCCTGCAACCCGGAGGCACTGCAGGGCGAGTCGCTCGAGCACTGGCCCTGGCTGGCCCGGCGGCTCGGGCATCTCCGCCTGGTCGACATCACGGATACCGGCGATGCCCCGCCGGAAGCCGCGGCCGAGTTCGGCCGGCTGGCCGAGCTGAAGATCGCCTCCTGCCTCGTCATCGGTTTCTCGGTGCGCGGCGAGCTGGCCGGTTTCCTCGCGCTCGCCAACCAGCGGCCGATCACCCTCTGGGATGCGAACCTGCACCTGCTGATGAAGCTCATCGGCGCGTCGCTGGCTTCCGGCCTCGAGCGCATGCGCACGCTGGAGCTTTTGGAGGAGCTCGAGGAGCGCAACAAGCTCATCAACCTCACGGCCAACGACGGCATCTGGGACTTCGACGGGCAGACGAAGCGTATCGCGTTGTCCCGTCGCTGGAAGGAGATGCTGGGCTACGACCAGAACCGCGACGACGTGCTTCCGGACTGGTACCGCCTCGTGCACCCCGACGACATGGCGCGCGTGCAGGCCCGCATGCGCGAACACCTGGAGGGCAAGACGCCGTTCTTCGAAAGCATGCACCGCATGAAGCACCAGAACGGCGAATGGCGCTGGATGACCAGCCGCGCCAAGGCGCTGCAGGACGACAAGGGCCGCCTCATCCGCCTGCTCGGCGTGGAAGTGGACATCACCGAGCGCAAGCTTTACGAGGAGGCGCTGTTTCGGGAGAAGGAGAGCGCGCAGATCACCCTGCGCTCGATCGGCGACGGCGTCATCACCACGGACGCCAACTGCGTCGTCGAATACATCAACCCGGTTGCGGAGGAGCTGACCGGCTGGAAGGTCGACGACGCGAGCGGCCGGCCCGTCGACGAGATCTTCCGCGGCTTCCACGAGGAAACCTGCGAGCCGCTCGAGAATCCGCTGGCGGTGTCGATCCGGCGCAGCCGCTCCATCAAGTCCGTGCGCCCGACGCTCCTGATTCGGCGCGACGGCAACGAGCTCTACATCGAGAGCTGCGCGTCACCGATCCGCGACGGCAAGGGCGACGTGACCGGCGGCGTGCTGGTGTTCCACGACGTCAGCGAGTCCCGGGAGCTGAACCGCCGTCTCAGCTA
>CBFGSB010000266.1:0-3592 GCA_965651325.1 uncultured Chromatiales bacterium
GAGCAGACCGACGTGCCGGAATCGGCGGACTGGTTCAACTCCACGTTCCTGATGATGTGGGGTTCCAACGTGCCGCAGACCCGGACCCCCGACGCCCACTTCATGACCGAGGCGCGCTACAAGGGCACCAAGACGGTGGTCGTGTCGCCGGACTACTCCGAGGCCTCCAAGTTCGGCGACATCTGGCTCAACCCGAAGCAGGGCAGCGATTCGGCGATGGCCATGGCGATGGGCCACGTCATCTTCAAGGAATGGCACATCGACGGCAAAAGCGAGTACTTCGACGACTACGTGCGCCGCTATACCGATCTGCCGAACCTCGTGCTGCTGGAAGAAAGGCCGGAAGGCCATTGCGTTCCGGGCCGCTACCTGCGCGCCTCCGACCTGGAAGACGGCGCCGGGCAGGAAAACAATGCCGAATGGAAGACACTCGCCTTCGACGAGGCAAGCGGGCATATCGTCGTGCCGCGCGGCTCGATCGGTTTCCGGTGGGGCGAGCGCGAGAAATGCTGGAACCTGGAGGCGCGCGCGGCGGGCGGCGAGGAGACGCGGCTCGCCCTGACCCAGGCCGGCAGCGCCGATGGCACTGCGGACGTCGGCTTTCCGTACTTCGGCGGCGGCGGCAATGCCCACTGGGCGCAGACGCCGCACGACCCGGTGCAGGTGCGCAAGGTGCCGGTGCGCCGGATTCGGCTGGCGAACGGCGAATCCGCGCAGGTCGCGTCGGTGTTCGACCTGCTGGCCGCGAACTACGGCATCGATCGCGGCCTGGGCGGCAGTAACGTCGCCGCGAGCTACGACGACGACGTCCCCTACACTCCCGCCTGGCAGGAGCGCATCACCGGCGTGCCCAGGGACCGGGTGATCACGGTTGCGCGGCAGTTCGCCGAGAACGCGCACAAGACCCGCGGCAAGTCCATGATCGTGATCGGCGCCGGCATGAACCACTGGTACCACATGGACATGGGTTATCGCGGCATCATCAAGATGCTGATGATGTGCGGCTGCGTCGGTGTCTCCGGCGGCGGCTGGGCGCACTACGTGGGGCAGGAGAAGCTCAGGCCGCAGACGGGCTGGCTGCCGCTCGCGTTCGCGCTGGACTGGCATCGCCCGCCGCGGCAGATGAACGGCACGTCCTTCTTCTACGCCCATTCGGGCCAGTGGCGGTATGAAAAGCTCGACGTCGCCGAGCTGCTCTCGCCGCTCGCGGACGCGGCGCAGTGGAGCGGCTCGCTCATCGATTACAACGTGCGGGCCGAGCGCATGGGCTGGCTGCCCTCCGCGCCGCAGCTCAATCGCAATCCGCTCGACGTGGGACGCGAGGCAGCGGCCGCCAACATGCCGGCCGCCGACTACGTCGTGGATCGCCTGAAGAAAGGCGAGCTCGGGTTCGCCTGCGAAGACCCGGACGACCCGGCGAACTTCCCGCGCAACCTCTTCGTCTGGCGCTCCAACCTGCTGGGCTCCTCAGGCAAGGGCCACGAATATTTCCTGAAGCACCTGCTCGGCACCGAGAACGGCGTCCAGGGCAAGGACCTCGGCGACGAGAGCGGCCGGCACCCGAAGGAGGTTCGCTGGCGCGACCCGGTGCGCGGCAAGCTCGACCTGCTGGTCACGCTGGACTTCCGTATGTCGACCACCTGCATGTACTCGGACATCGTGCTGCCGACCGCGACCTGGTACGAAAAGGACGACATGAACACGTCCGACATGCACCCGTTCATTCATCCGCTGACGGCAGCCGTGGACCCGGTCTGGGAATCGCGCTCCGATTTCGAGATCTACAAGGGGCTGGCGAAGCGCTTCTCCGAGCTCTCGGCCGGCCATCTCGGCAAGGAAACCGACGTGGTGACGGTACCGCTGCAGCACGACACACCGGGTGAGCTGGGCCAGCCGCTCGCCATCGCCGAGTGGAAGCGCGGCGAATGCGAGCCGGTTCCGGGCAAGACCATGCCGGCGATCGTGACGGTAGAGCGCGACTACCCGGCGACCTACGACAAGTTCACGTCGCTGGGGCCCCTGATGGACGAGCTCGGCAACGGCGGCAAGGGCATGCAGTGGGCCACGCAGGAGGAAGTAGACGCGCTGGGCGACCTGAACGGGCGACACCGGGGCGATGGCGCGAACCGCGGACGGCCGAAGATCGAGACCGCGCGCGACGCCTGCGAGACGATCCTGATGCTGGCGCCGGAAACCAACGGCCACGTGGCCGTCAAGGCCTGGGAGTCGCTGTCCAAAGCGACCGGCCGCGAGCACGCGCACCTGGTGCGCGGCCACGCCTCGGAGAAGATCCGCTTTGCCGACATCGTGGCCCAGCCGCGCAAGATCTACAGCTCGCCGATCTGGTCCGGCATCGAGTCGTCGAAGGTCTCCTACAACGCCGGCTGGACCAACGTCAACGAGCTGATCCCCTGGCGCACGCTGACCGGGCGCCAGCAGTTCTACCAGGACCATCCCTGGATGCGCGCTTTCGGCGAGCAGCTCTGCGTCTACAAGCCACCGGTCGATCTCAAGACGATCGAGCCGATCAAGGGACAGCGAGACAACGGCAACCCGGAGGTCGTGCTGAACTTCATCACGCCGCACCAGAAGTGGGGCATCCACAGCACCTACACCGACAACCTGCTGATGCTGACGCTGTCACGCGGCGGCCCCATCATCTGGATGTCCGAAGCGGACGCGGCGCGGGCGGACATCAGGGACAACGACTGGATCGAAGCCTATAACGTCAACGGCGCGATCACCGCCCGAGCCGTCGTGAGCCAGCGCGTCCCGGAAGGGATGTCGATGATGTACCACGCGCAGGAAAAGATCGTGAACACGCCGGGCTCGGAGATCACCGGCAATCGCGGCGGCATCCACAATTCCGTGACCCGCACGGTGCTGAAGCCCACCCACATGATCGGCGGCTACGCGCAGCTCAGCTACGGCTTCAACTACTACGGCACCGTCGGCTCCAATCGCGACGAGTTCATCATCGTCCGCAAGATGAACAAGATCGACTGGATGGACGACGGCGACGTGGCCGATGCCATGCAGGCGGAGGTGCTGGGATGAAGATCCGCGCGCAGATCGGCAAGGTCCTGAACCTGGACAAGTGCATCGGCTGCCACACCTGCTCGGTGACCTGCAAGAACGTGTGGACTTCGCGCGAGGGCATGCATTACGCCTGGTTCAACAACGTCGAGACCAAGCCGGGCATCGGCTACCCGAAGGAATGGGAAAACCAGGACCGCTGGAACGGCGGCTGGGTGCGAGACGACGGCGGACGCCTGAAGCCGCGGATCGGCGGCCGCTGGCGCGTGCTCGCGAACATCTTCGCCAACCCCGACATGCCCTCCATCGACGACTACTACGAGCCCTGGGATTACGACTACCAGCACATGCAGGCGGCGCCGGACTCCCCGACCATGCCGACGGCCCGCCCGCGCTCGGTCGTTTCCGGCAAACGCATGCAGAAGATCGAGTGGGGGCCCAACTGGGAGGAGATCCTCGGCACGGAGTTCGAGCACCGCTCGCGCGACTACAACTTCGAAGGCGTGCAGAAGGAGATCTACGGGCAGTTCGAGAACACCTTCATGATGTACCTGCC
>CBFGSB010000267.1:0-3592 GCA_965651325.1 uncultured Chromatiales bacterium
GGCGTCGGCCTGTTCGTGCTCGGCGTCACCGTCGTGTCCGCGTTCGGCGTCGAGGAGGACCTTCGGCTGGCGCCGGGCGAGCCGGTCGAGGTCGGCGGCTACACGTTCGAGCTGCAGGGAATCGCGAACGTCGAGGGCCCGAATTACCGCGCCGTCGAGGGCGAGGTCGAGATCCGCAAGGGAGGCGAGTACGTCGCTACCGTGCGGCCGCAGGAGCGCACGTATCTCGTGCAGCAGAGCCCGATGACCGAGGCCGGTATCGACGCCGGCTGGAACCGCGACCTGTTCGTCGCGCTGGGGCAGCCGCTAGGCGACGGGAGCTGGAGCGTGCGGCTGCAATACAAGCCGCTGATCCGTTTCATCTGGTTCGGTGCGGTGATCATGGCGTTCGGCGGCATCGTCGCGGCAAGCGACCGGCGCTACCGCCTGTATGCAGAGGCGCGTGAAAAGCAAACGCGGCCCGCGGAGAAGCCGGCATGAAACTTCGCTTTCTCGTGCCCGCCGCGCTGTTCGCGGTGCTGCTGCCGCTCCTGATATACGGGCTGAGCCGCGGCGATCCTTCCGTCGTGCCGTCGCCCTACCTCGGCAAGCCGGCGCCCGCGATGGACCTGCCGAACCTGGAGAACCCGGAGCTGCGCGTGACGAGCGCCGACTACGCCGGCCAGGTTGCGCTGGTCAACATCTGGGCGACGTGGTGCGTCGGCTGCCGGCAGGAGCACGCGTTCCTGGTCGCGCTGTCCGAACGCGGCGAGATACCGATCTACGGCCTGAACTGGCGCGACCAGCGGCCGGCGGCGCTCACCTGGCTGCGCGAGCTGGGGAATCCCTATGCGGCGACCGGCTTCGATCCGGACGGCAGCGCCGGGATCGACTGGGGCGCTTACGGAGCACCCGAGACCTTCCTCATCGGCAGCAACGGCATCGTGCTGCAAAAGCACGCGGGCCCGTTGAGCGAGGCCGTCTGGCAGCAGAAGTTCGCGCCGCTGGTCGAGAACGCCGGGGGCGGTTGACGTGATGAAACCACTCGTCGGCCTGTTGCTCATCGTGCTGGCCGGACCGGCGTTCGCCATCGACGCCAGCAAGCCGCTGGACGACCCCGCGCTGCAGGCTCGTTACGAGGCGCTCATCGCCGAGGTGCGCTGCATGCAGTGCCAGAACCAGAGCATCAAGGATTCCAATGCATTCCTTGCCGCCGACCTGCGGCGCGAGATCCGTGAGCTGCTCGTCGCCGGCAAGACCGACGCGGAGATCAAGGATTTCCTCGTGGCGCGCTACGGCGAGTTCGTGCTGTACCGGCCGCGCATGGCCGGCAGGACGCTGGTGCTCTGGATTGCACCGCTGGCGCTGCTCCTCGTCGGGGGCGTGGTCGTCGCTCGCATCGTGCGGGGGCGCGCCCGTTTGCCGATCGAAGACGCATGATCTGGCTGCTCTTCGGCGTGATGCTGCTCGCGGCCGTGCTGTGCGTCGCGTGGCCGCTGTACCGGCATGAGCGGCGCCTGTCGCCGGGGCTCCTCGCCGGGGTCGGCACGGTGCTGGTGGTCTCCGCCGCGGTGTATTCGGTGGTCGGCACGCCGGTGCCGCCGGAAACGCCCGACATCGGCGAGATGATGGCGTCGCTCGAGGCGAGGCTTGCGGAACACCCCGACGATCTCGACGGCTGGAAGATGCTCGGCCGCTCCTTCATGCACCTCGAGAATTACCCGGAGGCGGTGCGCGCCTTCGAGCGTGCCGTGGCCCTGGAAGGATCGGGCAACGCGCAGACGCTGGTCAGCCTCGGCGAGGCGGTACTGGGCAGCGATCGCGAAGCGCTGGCCGGGCGCGCGGGCCAGCTTTTCGAGAACGCGGTCGCGGTCGAACCGGGCAACCCGAGAGCGCTGTTCTACGCCGGCATGGCGGCGGCGGCGCGCGGCGACACGGCTCTCGCGGCCGACCGCTGGGAAGCGCTGTTGGCACAGTCGCCGCCGCCGGAAATCCAGGCCATTCTTCGCGAACGCGTCGCGGCCTGGCGCGGGGAGGGGAGCGAGGCGGCGGGCAGCCCGGGCCAGCCGGTGGTGCAGGTCGGCGTCTCGCTGAGCGAGGACGCCCGTGCGGCCATCGGTCCCGATGCTACCGTGTACATCATCGCGCGCGATCCCGCACAGCCGTCGCCGCCGATCGCCGCGGTGCGCCGCAAAGTCTCCGAACTGCCGCTGACGGTCGCGCTGGGGGATGCGGATTCGATGATCCCCGGCCGGCTGCTGTCGTCGTTCGAGAGTCTCGAGATCGTGGCGCGCGCCTCGCGCTCGGGACAGCCCATGGAGCAGGCGGGCGACTGGTACGGCCAGCAGACGATCGCGGCCGGCGGCACTGTGCAAATCCGCATTGAACAAAAAGTGCCCTGACCCTGTCGCACTGTGCATGAACGGCGGTCTCGGAAAGGTGGTCGGTGACATCGGGGAGCTGATTGCCATCCCGTCGGTCAGCAGCTCGGACCCGTCACTGGACATGTCGAACCGGGCGTTCATCGAGCGCCTGTCCGACATGCTGCAAGTATCGGGCTTCGCCGTGGAATGGCTGCCGGTCCACGGACAGGATCACAAGTTCAACGTTGTCGCGAGCCTCGGCGAAGGCCCCGGCGGACTCGTGCTGGCCGGCCACACGGACACCGTGCCGTTCGATGACGATGCCTGGAGCAGCGATCCTTTCGCCGTCACGGAGCGGGACGGCAAGCTGTACGGCCTCGGCACCGCGGACATGAAATCCTTTTTCGCGCTGGCGCTCGCGGCGGCCGCGCGTTTTTCGGCGAGCGACCTGAAACGGCGCCTCATCATTCTTGGCACCGCCGACGAGGAGACCAGCATGAGCGGCGCCCGCTCGCTCGCCAGCGGAAGCGACAAGCTGGCCGACTTTGCGCTGATCGGCGAGCCCACCAACCTGAAACCCGCGCGCGTCCACAAGGGCATTCTTGCCGAACGCATCGTCCTCGAGGGCCGCTCGGGGCATTCCAGCAATCCCTTTCTCGGCGTCAGCGCCATCGACGGTTTGCGCGCGGTGCTGAACGAGCTCACCGGGCTGCGCGTCGAGTTGCGGACCGAGTTTACCGACGACGCATTCGAGGTGCCGTACCCGACCCTCAACTTCGGGCGCGTGCAGGGCGGCGACAACCCCAACCGCATCTGCGCGGAATGCACCCTCGACCTCGACTGCCGGTTCCTGCCCGGCATGCCGCTCAACGACGTCCGCCAGCGCATCCACGAGCGCGTCCTCGATTCCATCGAAGGCTCCGGCCTGAAAGTCTCCTTCAAGCCGCTGTTCCACGGCATCGACGCCATGAACACGCCCGCCGATTGCGAGCTCGTGCGCGCCGTGGAAGACCTCACCGGCAACGAAGCCGGTGCCGTCGGCTTCGCCACCGAAGCGCCGATCCTCGGCGCAATGGGCAGCGAAGTCGTGGTCGTCGGCGCCGGCAGCATCGACCAGGCCCACCAGCCGAACGAGTTCCTCACCGTGTCCGCCATCCCCCCGGCCGTCTCCATGCTGGAAAAACTAATCGCCCGCTACTGCACGCTCCGCTAGCACGGACGACCTTCCACTGCTCGCGGCCGTCAGCCCC
>CBFGSB010000268.1:0-3563 GCA_965651325.1 uncultured Chromatiales bacterium
TCGGCGTTCACCAGCTTGCCGGGGAAGATCGTGCAGGGCGCCCACTGCTGTTCCGGAGGCGCCTGGTAGTGCACGCAGTTGTGACAGAACTCGTTGGCGTTGGCGGGCTGGCCGCGGCTCGGGAACTGCTCGAGGTCGACGTCGCTGGCATCGTGCTTGTAGCCGAGGGCGCGCGCCATCCCGTCGCTCTCCTCGAGCTTGGGCAGGTCGGTGGACGGCGACGATGACACCTGCTGCCCACCCTCCTCGCCTGCTCCGAGTGCGGGCTCCTGTCCAGCCGGCTGGTCCGGGCCGCCGACCTGGTCCGGCCGCCGGCCCAGCTCGCTCGCCGTCTGGTCGGGCGGCACCGGGTCGTCGGTGCCCTGGTTGCGGGGATCGTTGTCGGAGGTTGGCGGTGGTTCGGCTTCCTTGGGGGTGCAACCGAGCAACGGCATCGACAGCACCACGCCGCCCAGGACCCACAGAAATTTGCGTCGCGATCCTGGCTGCGCATGCCACTCCGCTTCCTTCATCTCCGCCTCCTGCTGGGGTTCGTTCCCGGCCTGCCGCTGCAATATCCATACCGGCCGCCGATAGCCGCGTTCGCGCTGCGCCTGGCGTCGCTACGATGTAGCAATTCCATGGCCTTGTAAAACTTGCAGGAACGCATGGTCATTTTGGGCCAACTACATCGCCATTTGGGAGGCGATCTTCTCCGTCCTTCCGCTCCCGCTCATTTCCACCTGGCGGTCGGATCGGCGCGACCGGCAGAACCTCATCCCCGAATCGGCAGAACCGGCGGCCGCGGTAGGGCGCGATCGGCCGCCACCGTCCGGCAACACCGGGCCGGCAATCGACGCTCGCCGGCGGATTTCCGCCAGTATCTCGGGAGCTATCGGCAAATAGGAGGCGGCGGCCGGCAGTTTCCCGAGCTTTCTCTCCGCACCGAGCACGACGACCTCGCAGCCGGCCTTCACCACCACGCACTTCAGCAGGCGGAGCGGCATCACCGCGAGGTATCGTTCTATGCCATTCCGGAGCCCGAATTCCTGCATGGCACACAGGATTTCCGCGACGACCCGCCGGCGCGTCCGTGCATCGACGGTGCTGTCGCAACCGAAGCGGGTCGCCTCCCATACTGAATCCGATTCCGGGAGTTCGCCCGATATCATGTCCGGCCAGAGCTTCTTCAGCATGTAGGGCCGGATAGTGGGTAACAAGCGTGCCACGCCTCTTGTTTCACCTGCGTCATCGAGCCACACGAGGTACTGAGCGGCCGGCGTATCGAATTCATCGTGCTCCATGCCTTTGTACGAGGGGACCTCCCATCCTTGCCGTTCGACGAACAGGCGGTGGCGCAGGCGATGATGCGAAATCCATGTCTCGCCATGCAGGTGAGCGGTCTCCCAGCTCAGGCTGACGACGGTCACGTAAGGGCTCCGGCAGTTGCTGGCACTGCCGCCAATAAACCACAAACGGCCCGCGAGGACAGCTACCTGTTCGGGTGGGAACGGTGTTTACAACCCGATGAGCCCGTAGCGAATCGCCTTTACCACTGCCAGGGTGCGTGTGTTCGCTTCGAGCTTGTAGAGGGCGTTCTTGACGTGAAAGTTGACCGTGTTTTCGCTGAGGTTCAGCACCCGCCCGATTTCTCGCGAGGACTTACCGTCGGCGATCCATTGAAGGCAATCGCGTTCCCGAATGGAGAGGACCACTCTCGAGCGGCGATCGTTCTCAGAGCGGCCAATCGCGCTGTAGGCGGCATGAAACTGCGCGGCCAGGACTTCCAGCTTTGGGAGTTGGACGCCCGGATCCGGATGGCCGTCGCCCGCGGCAAAAGTAACGAGGCATACGTTATTTCGCGGTCCGTGCAGCGGAACGCCGACGCCGCTTTTCAGGCCTGACTCGGCGGCCTGCCGCATGAGGGTAATCTGTGCCCGGTCCAGGCTGTACGCTGCGTCCAGGTCGGACCAGAGGAACGGCCGTTCCGTCTCTGGCGCAACAAGGACTACCGGATCCTTGCGCTCATACTTGTGCGAGAAGTAGTAGTCGATCCAGTCAGCGGGAAAATTGTGCGCCACCGCCGGAGGCGGATTGCCTCCCGCGTCGTAACGGTCGTGACCCGTCAGGGCACAGTACGCGTACCTGTCGAAGCCGAAATCGGCGGCTGCTCGTTCCATGAGGGCGCGAATCGACCGCGTTGAATCCGCCTGGTTGGACGCGTCGATGAAATCGGATAGTCGCATTGCCCTGTCGCCAACCCACCGAACTACCAGATCTGGTAGTCCCTATGATGATGCTCCTCATATAGGATTATTCCAGCGTCAATAGTCTGTGCGTGGAGAGATGCGAATGCTCCACAGAAAGCCGGATCACGGTGAGCGGATATATCGGGCGATCAAGGCACGTGCCCTCGCCTGTGGATTTGGCCCGGGTGAGCCCATACACCTCGGCGCCCTGGCCGCCCAGTTGGGCGTGAGCACAACGCCCATCCGCGCGGCTCTCAACATGCTGGCGGCGGAAGGACTGGTGACCCGGGACCCGCGAAAAGGGTTTCGGGCGATGACTTTGTCCGAGGACAGGTTTCTCGGCTTATACCGGCTAAACCAGAACTTGCTGGATGCGGCAATCACCACGCACGGGCCCGGCGAGGACGTGCTGGCGACTGCAGTGTCCGCCATCGCCGGCATCGCCAACGAACTGGGTACCGGCGAGCGCAAGGAGCCGGATGCGATAGCGGGCTACACGGAGCTGCTGTTCTCCGGTATCGCCCATTTGTCCGGGAACGAGCAAATCGTAAAGTCCATCGAGCGCATCAATGAGAATCTGCGTTGCATCCGTGCTCTCGAGGCGAAACGGTCGGGTGGCGTCTCCGGGGAACTGCTCGGGATCTGTGAATTGTTTTTGGCGAAGCGCCGCGATGAAGTGGTGAAAGCGATCGAGAAGTATCACGCCCGGCGCGTAGCGCTGCTTCCCGAGCTGCTCGCCGGCTTGCAGAGGTAGCTGCCAGGGACAGTGGACAGAAGATGTACCATCGATTCGGCGGCGACCGTGTCTACCACGCCATCAAGGCGCACGCAATCGCATATGCCTTTCCGCCGGGCCGAAGAATCTACCTGCAGCCGATCGCAGATGCTCTTGGTGTCAGCACGACACCGGTTCGGGAGGCCTTGAATCGACTCGTCGCGGAAGACCTGGTTATCAAGGCGCCCCGCAAGGGATTTGTCGCGATTAGCCTGTCGAAGGAGAACCTGCTCGGTTACTACGAGCTCACGCGGCTGCTGCTTGTAAAGGAGCTGGAGGGACTCGACGCCGCGGAGCGACAAAAGCTCCCTGGGTGCGAGCCGATCGCCGGAGTTCTATTCAAACTCAACCGGCGTGCAATCTCCGATGTGAATACCCTGGCCGGGTACACCGGCGAGGTCTTCTACCATATCGCATCATTGGGTGGAAACATGCAGGTCATTCGGTCGATTGGTCGCGCGAATGATCATCTGTACTACATCCGTACGCTAGAGGGTAGGCACCTGGAGAACGTGCAGAGCGAGCTGGTATTGCTGTGCGAGTTGCTCCTCGCAGGCCGG
>CBFGSB010000269.1:0-3524 GCA_965651325.1 uncultured Chromatiales bacterium
AGAAGCGCATCCGCGGCCGCGTCAAGCAGCAGATGGAAAAGAGCCAGCGCGAGTATTACCTCAACGAGCAGATGAAGGCGATCCAGAAAGAGCTGGGCGAGATGGAAGACGCGCCCAACGAGCTCCAGGACCTCGAGAACAAGATCGAGCAGGCCGGCATGCCGAAGGAAGCAAAGGAAAAGGCATCCTCGGAGCTCAACAAGCTGAAGCTCATGTCACCGATGTCGGCGGAAGCCACGGTGGTGCGCAACTACATCGACTGGCTCGTGAAGGCGCCGTGGAAAAAGCGCAGCAAGGTGCTGCGGGATCTCGCGCGCGCCGAGGAAGTGCTGGAAGAGGATCACTACGGACTCGAGAAGGTCAAGGAACGCATCCTCGAGTACCTCGCGGTGCAGCAGCGCGTGAAGCGCCTGAAGGGCCCGATCCTCTGCCTGGTGGGTCCGCCGGGTGTCGGCAAGACCTCCCTCGGGCAGAGCATCGCACGGGCGACCAACCGCAAGTTCGTGCGCATGTCGCTCGGCGGCGTGCGGGACGAAGCGGAGATTCGCGGTCATCGCCGTACCTATATCGGCTCCATGCCCGGCAAGATCATCCAGAACCTGTCCAAGGTCGGCGTGCGCAACCCGCTGTTCCTGCTGGACGAAGTCGACAAGATGGCCATGGACTTCCGCGGCGATCCGTCATCGGCGCTGCTCGAGGTGCTGGACCCGGAGCAGAACTCCACGTTCAACGACCATTACCTCGAGGTCGACTTCGACCTCTCCGACGTGATGTTCGTGTGCACGGCCAACAGCCTGAACATCCCGGCGCCGTTGCTCGATCGCATGGAAGTGATCCGCATCCCGGGCTACACCGAGGACGAGAAACTCAACATCGCGCAGCGCTACCTCATTCCGAAGCAGATGCGCGAGAACGGCCTCGAGGAATCGGATATCTCCGTGACGCGCGCGGCGGTGCTCGACATCATCCAGCATTACACGCGCGAGGCCGGTGTGCGGAATCTCGAGCGCGAGATTTCGAAGATCTGCCGCAAGGTCGTGAAGGAACTGCTGCTGAAGCCGCGCAAGGCAGCGATCACGATCAATCCTCGCAACATGGAGAAGTACCTCGGCGTTCGCCGTTTCCGTTACGGCAAGGCAGAGGAGAACGACCAGGTCGGCCAGGTCACGGGCCTCGCGTGGACGGAGGTCGGCGGTGAGCTGCTCACCATCGAGGCGGCGGTCGTGCCGGGCAAGGGCAAGCTCACGCACACGGGGCAGCTCGGCGAAGTCATGACCGAGTCCATCCAGGCGGCCATGACGGTCGTGCGCAGCCGCTCGAAGCTCCTGGGGGTGGAAGAAGACTTCCACCAGAAATACGACGTGCACGTGCACGTGCCCGAAGGCGCCACGCCGAAGGACGGGCCGAGCGCGGGCGTCGGTATGTGCACGGCTCTCGTGTCTGCCCTGACCAACGTGCCCGTGAAGAGCGACGTGGCCATGACCGGCGAGATCACCTTGCGCGGCGAAGTGCTGCCGATCGGCGGTCTCAAGGAGAAGCTGCTGGCAGCGCACCGCGGCGGCATCAGCACTGTCCTGATCCCTTCCGAGAACGAAAAGGACCTCCCGGAAATACCGAAGAACATCAAGGACAAGCTGAATATAGTTCCGGTCAAATGGATCGACCAGGTGCTGGAGCTCGCGTTGCAGCACATGCCGGTTCCCGACGCGGAAGGCAAAGACCGGAAGCGTGAGCCGGCACAGCCTGCCGACGACGAAAAGCGACCGGCGATGGTGCGTCCGCACTAGCCTTCAAGGGCTGCGCGAAGGGCTTGATTGTTGACGGTGTTTTGGACGCTTGGTATAAGCTGTGCGTGCTGGGTACCGGGGTGCGGGTAAACCGCATATGAACTCCAAACATCAATCCTCAAAGGTGAGTGCATGAACAAGGGAGAACTTATCGAGTCGGTTGCCGCCGCGGCGGATTTGTCGCGTGCCGATGCAACCCGGGCGGTCGATGCCGTCATTGATTCCGTGACGCGCTCGCTGTCCAACGGTGACACCGTGTCGCTGGTCGGCTTCGGAACGTTCACTGTGAAGAAGCGTGCGGCACGCACCGGACGCAATCCGCGCACCGGCGAGGCCATCCAGATTGCGGCGAGCAACGTGCCCGGGTTCAAGGCTGGCAAAGCCCTGAAGGATGCCGTAAACTAGCGCGCCCTCAAGCCGGGCGGCCCTTGGAATCGGTTGGTCTCACTCAGATTTCGGTCCGCATTTCAACGACTTGTAGGGTGCTTAGCTCAGCTGGTAGAGCATCGCCCTTACAAGGCGAGGGTCGGGGGTTCGATCCCCTCAGCACCCACCAGGACGTCGGAGTGGTAGTTCAGCTGGTTAGAATACCGGCCTGTCACGCCGGGGGTCGCGGGTTCGAGTCCCGTCCACTCCGCCATTGAACGAGAAAAGGGCTCTTCGGAGCCCTTTTTTTCGTCACCTGCCTGGCAAGTTATCGATGCCCTGCACGATGCCGCCATTGCCGAAATGACAGCGCACGCAATGCGCGCTCCCTCAGGCGTGGCACGTTTGCTATCATCCGCCGCCACCAGCCGGAATCTCCGCCACCAGCGGAGGTCTACTGCCACTGGCTGAAAGCCGCGTTTTTTTGAACTGAACTAAAGTAATGCTGCAAAACATCCGAGAGCGTTTTACCGGCAAGTTCGCACTCGCCGTCCTGCTGTTGCTCACCGTCCCGTTCGCGTTTTTCGGCATTCCCACCGATTTCATGAGCAGCGGTTACGCGGCGAAAGTGAACGACGTCGAGATTTCTCTCGCCCAGTTGCAGAACGCCTATCAGCAGGCGTTGGCGCGCTACGCGCAAAGCGGCACCGATATTCCCCCCGAGCTGCACGGCATCGTTCGCGAGGCGGTGCTCAACAACATCATCCGCGAAACGCTCGTCAACATGCACCTGGCGGACGAGGGCTACAGCATCACGGACCAGATGATCGCGGATTTCATCCGGCAGGTGCCGATTTTCCAGGAAGACGGCAAGTTCTCGACCGATCTCTACTACGGCTGGCTCGAACAGCAGGCCATGACGGCGCCGCAGTTCGAAGAGTCCCGGCGACAGGCCATGCGCACTGACCAGTTCCAGCGCGGCGTTGGAGCGACCGCCTTCGTGACTCCCGCCGAGTACCGCCGCTACCTGAACCTCTACGGCGAGCAGCGGCGCGCCGCGATCGCGACGTTCGACGTCGATGCGGTTGCGGAGGGCATCGAAGTCGGGGACCAGGAGATCGTCGGGTACTACGAAGCGCACCAGGACCAATTCCAGGCGCCCGAATCGGTGGACCTCGCTTACATCGAGATCGACCGCGCGAAGCTCGGGGAGGATATCGAAATCACCGACGCGGCGCTGCAGGAGTACTACGCGCAGGTTTCCAATCGCTACCTGCAGGACGAACAGCGCCAGGCCCGGCATATCCTGGTGGCGTTCGGCGACGATGAGGACGCGGCGCGCGAGGAGGCGACGGCGCTCGCCGAGCGCGC
>CBFGSB010000270.1:0-3517 GCA_965651325.1 uncultured Chromatiales bacterium
TCGTGGGCGCGTCGGCGCGTCCGGACTCGCTGGGCGAGTGGACACTCACGAACCTGCTGCGCGGCGGCTACACCGGCGATATCTATCCCGTGAACCCGCGTCACGAGGAGCTGCAGGGCCTGAAGTGCTACGGCCGGCTCGCCGATCTTCCTGCCGTTCCCGACCTGTTGATCTTCGGCGTGGCGGACACGCGCGTGGAAGCGCTGCTGGACGAGGCGATTGCCCTCGGCATCCCCGCGGCCGTGCTGATGTCGACCCTCACGCTGGACGAGGACACCACTCCCGACCTCCGGGAGCGTGTGCGCGCGAAGATCCGGGCAGCCGGCATGCTGGTGTGCGGCGCGAACGGCATGGGTTTCTACAACGTCCGCGACGGCGTCTGGGCCTGCGGCTTCGACAGCCGCCGCCACGAGCCGCCCGGGCGGATCAGCCTGATCAGCCATTCCGGCTCGGGCATGTCGGGCATCATCGACGGCGACGAGCGGCTGCGCATCAACTTCGCGGTATCGACCGGTATCGAGCTCGGCGTCACGATGGACGAGTATCTCGACTTCGTGCTGGACCTGCCGGAGACACGCGCGGTCGGCCTGTTCGTCGAGACGGCGCGCAACCCGGAAGGGTTCCGGGCGGCGCTGGCGAAAGCGTTCGACAAGGGGATTCCGGTTGTTGCGCTGAAAGTCGGGCGCACCGCTCGCGCGGCCCGCCTCACCGTTTCGCATTCCGGCGCGATGGCGGGCGACGACGCCGCCTACGATGCCCTCTTCGACCGCTACGCCGTGCAGCGCGTCCGCGACATGGACGAGCTGGCGTCGGCGCTGATCCTGTTCGCGGAGCTCGAACCCTTAGGCCCCGGCGGGCTGGTGACGCTGCACGATTCCGGCGGCGAGCGGCAGCTCATGGTGGACCTCGCCGAGGAGCACGGCGTGCCACTCACCGAGCTGCAGCCGGAGACGGCCGCGGCACTCGAGAAGCTGCTGGAGCCCGGCCTGCCGGCCGTGAACCCGCTGGACGCCTGGAGCCGCGGCGGCGCGGACGCCGCCGATATCATGAGCGGTTGCCTCGCCGCGATGATGCAGGACCCCGGCGCCGCCATGGGCGCGGTGCTGCATGATCGGGCGCCGGAGGGCATGATTTACCCGGCCTACGTGGATTACATGCGGCACGCGCAGGCCGCATCGGGAAAGCCGGTGGCGCTGGTCGCGGCCCGCCAGGGCACCGGGGGCGACCGCCTTGTCGTCGACGCCACGCACGCGGGCTTCCCGGTGCTGGACGGCGTCCCGGCATTTCTCACGGGCGTGCGCGCACTCATGCGTTACCGTGACCGGCGCGCCGAACGCGCGCCCGAGCCGCCGCGCGCCCCGGCCGGTGCGGCCGGTGCCTGGCGCGGCGAGCTGCACGGCGGCGCCATACTGGACGAAGCGCTCTCGCTTGGGCTGCTGCGCGATTTCGGCATCCCGGTCACGCCGTTTCAAGTGATCGAATCGGCCGCCGAGCTCGAGCGCGTCCTGCCGGAAATCGCCTTCCCGGTGGCGCTGAAAACGGCGGCTCCCGGCGTGGCACACAAGTCGGACCGAGGCGGCGTGGCGCTCAACATCGCCAGCGCCGCTGCATTGCGGGACGCCTACCGCGACTTCGAGGCCCGCCTCGGGCCGCGCGTGCTGGTCGCCGCCATGGCGGAGCCCGGCATCGAGATGATCCTCGGCGTGAAGCGCGATCCGCAGTTCGGGCCGGTCGTGATGATCGGTTTCGGCGGCATCCATGCCGAGGTGCTGCGCGATGCCGTGTTCGCGCTGCCGCCGTTTGACAAAGCGTACGCCCGGCGGAGAATCGATGCATTGAAGATGCGGCGCTTGCTGGACGGCGTGCGCGGCGCGGCAGCCTGCGACATCGAGGCATTCTGCGAGCTGGCCGCGCGCTTCTCCGCAATGGTCGACGCGCTGCGCGACCGCGTAGCGGAGATCGACGTAAACCCGGTCATCGTCACCGCGACGGGCGCGATCGCCGTCGATGCGCTCGTCGTTGCGGTGCAGGAGTAAAGGCATGAGTATCGAAGTCCTTTCCGAACACGCCCTCGCCACCTGGCAGGACATTGCGGCGCGCGAGCTCGAGCGTGCCGAGACCCGTTTTTTTATCGACGGCCGGTTCGTCGACGCCGTGGACGGCGGGCGCTTCGACAGCATCAATCCCGCGACCGGCGAAGTCATCGCGTCGGTAGCGGCCGCCAACGCCAAGGACGTCGATGCCGCCGTCGCCGCCGCCCGGCGCTCGTTTCGCGACGGTAGCTGGTCGCGCATGGCGCCGCGCGATCGCATGGCCGTGCTCTACCGCTTCACGCAGCTCATCGACGAGCACGCCGAGCAGCTCGCCGTACTGGACACACTGGATATGGGCAAGCCGATCGCCGACATGCTGGAGATCGACCTCCCCTCGGTGATCGAGACTTTCCGGTTCATGGCGGAGTGCATCGACAAGATCGAAGGCAGCGTCACGAACACCGAATCCGACGTCATGCATTTCATCCTGCGCGAGCCGCTGGGCGTGGTCGGCGCGATCTCTCCCTGGAACTATCCGCTGCTGATGGCGACGTGGAAAGTGGCGCCGGCGCTGGCGGCGGGCAACAGCGTCGTGCTCAAGCCCGCGGAGCAGGCGCCGCTCTCCTGCCTGCGGCTCGCGGAGTTGTTCGTCGAAGCCGGCGGCCCTCCCGGCGTGTTCAACGTGATCAACGGCATGGGCGAAATTGCGGGCAAGGCGCTCGCGCTGCACAACGACGTCGACAAGATAACGTTCACGGGCTCGACCGAGGTTGGCAAGTTGATGCTGCAATACGCCGGCCAATCCAACATGAAACGCGTCGCGCTGGAGTGCGGTGGCAAGACGCCGCAGGTGTTCATGGGCGATCTCGAGGATCTCGACCGGGCTGTCGCGGCCGCCTACAACGGCGTGTTCGCGAACATGGGTGAAGTCTGCAACGCCGGCTCACGGCTGCTGGTGGAGAAATCCATCTACGACGAGTTCATCGAGCGCTTCGTGACGGCTGGTAAGGACGCGTACACACCGGGTGACCCGCTCGATCCTTCGACCAACCTCGGGCCGCTGGTTACATCGGAAGCACAGCAGCGCGTGCTGTCCTACATCGAGTCCGGGCGCCAGCAGGGCGCGAGGCTCCGGTTCGGCGGCGAGGTGCCGGCGGCGCTGCAAGATGGTGCGTACGTCACCCCCGCCCTTTTCACGGAGGTCGACAACTCGATGCGGATCGCGCAGGAGGAAATCTTCGGCCCCGTTGCCGCCGTCATCCCGTTCGACGGCGCCGACGACGCCATACGCATCGCCAACGACACCATCTACGGCCTCGCGGCCGGCATCTGGACGCAGGACCTGAACCGGGCGCACCGGCTGATCCGCGAAATCCAGGCCGGTGTCATCTGGGTGAACTGCTTCGACGAAGGCGACATGACGCAGCCCTTCGGCGGCTACAAGCAGTCGGGCAACGCGCGCGACAAGTGCATGGAGAGCCTGC
>CBFGSB010000271.1:0-3493 GCA_965651325.1 uncultured Chromatiales bacterium
CCGCGGCTCGCCATGAACAGCAGGAATGCCAGCCACAGTCCGTGGTTGCCGAGCGGCTGCAGCAGCCACCACGCCGGCAGGAAGACGATCACGGTCGAGACGACCATGATGTCCCGCATTTCACGCGCCCGCGTGGCGCCGACAAACACCCCGTCGTAGAGGAAGGACCAGACCGACACGAGCGGCGACGCCACGATCCACGGCAGGTAGCGGAGCGTCGTTTCCCGCACGTCGGGCAGGTCGGTCAGAACGCCGACCAGCAGTGGGCCGCCGGCCAGGAACAGCACGCAAAAACCGAGGGCGACGTACAGCGACCATTGCAGCGCCAGCGCGACCGACCGGCGCAGCGCCTCGCGATCGCCGGAGCCCACCGCCCGCCCGACCAGTGCTTCCGCGGCGTGCGCGAAGCCGTCCAGCGCGAACGATAGCAGGTTCTGCAGGTTCATCAGGATCGCGTTCGCGGCCAGGATGAGCCCGCCCTGCCGCGCCCCTTGCGCCGTGACGAACGCGAACGTGAACATCAGCGCCATCGTGCGCACGAACAGGTTGCCGTTTATCGCGAGGAACGCGGAATAGGCGCCGGGCGCGACGAGCTGGGCGCGATCCCAGCGTCCGCCGCGGCGCTTCAGCTCGGCGGCCGCGAAGCCGAGCCCGACCAGCACGCCGCTGTATTCCGCGGCGACGGTCGCCGCGGCAATGCCGTCGACCTTCATCCCGAAGCCCAGCACCAAAACGAAATCGAGCACGATGTTGATCGCGTTGGTGACCAGCACGATGGCGAGCGGAACGCGGGCGTTCTGCAGGCCGATGAACCAGCCGATCAGGGCATAGGTTGCGAGCGTCGCCGGCGCGCTGTAGATGCGGATCGAGAAGTACTCGCGGGCAAAGGCCGTAACCTCCGGCCCGGCGCCGAGCAGCCGGAGCGCGAGCTCGCCGACGGGATATTGCAGGAGCAGCAGCAGTAGCGCGAGCGTTTCGGCGACGATCAGCGCCTGCCCGAGGCTCGTGCGCACGCCGTCGAAGTCGCCGGCGCCGAAGCGCTGGGCCGCGATGCCGGTCGTGCCCATGCGCAGGAAGTTCACGCCCGTGTACAGGAACCCGAAGATGGTGGCGCCGAGTGCCACCGCGCCGAGATAGGCGGGATTCTCGAGGTGCCCGGTGACGCCGGTGTCCACCATGCCGAGTAGCGGCACGGAGACGTTCGACAGGATCATCGGCAGCGCGATGCGCCGGACGTCGCGGTGCCGGGGAAGCAAGCTGTGGCCGGTCAGCGTCGCGCGGTCGCGCGTATCAGAACGCGTTGACGCCGGTCAGCTCCTTGCCGACGACGAGCTGGTGCACCGTTTCCGTGCCTTCGTAGGTGATCACGCTTTCGAGGTTCAGCATGTGGCGGATCGGCACGTGCTCGGCGCTGATGCCGGCGCCGCCGAGCAGGTCGCGCGCGTCGCGCGCGATGTCGAGAGCCATGCGGCAGTTGTTCCACTTCGCCACCGAGACCTGCGTCGGCGTCATGCTGCCGGCATCCTTGAGGCGGCCGAGGCGCAGCGACAGGAGCTGCGCCGTCGTGATGCGGCGCGCCATGTCGGCAAGCCTGAGCTGCACCGCCTGGTTGTGCGACAGGGGCCGGTCGAACAGCACCCGCTCCCCTGCATACGCAAGCACTTCCCTGAGGCAGGCCTGCGCGGCTCCGATGACACCCCAGCTTATGCCGTAGCGCGCCTGCGTCAGGCAGCCGAGCGGGCCGCGGAGGCCGGTGACGCCCGGGAGCACGTTGGCCTCGGGCACGCGCACGTTGTCGAGGAACAGCGCCGAGGTGACGGACGCCCGCAGCGAGAACTTGTTCTCGATCTCCTGGGCGGTAAACCCCGGCATGTCCTTCTCGACCAGGAAGCCGCGCACGCCTTCGTCCGTCATCGCCCACACCACCGCGACGTCGGCGAGGTTGCCGTTGGTGATCCACATCTTGGAGCCGTTCAGGATCCAGTCGCTGCCGTCGCGTTTCGCGTGCGTCTTCATGTTCGCGGGATCGGACCCGCCGTGCGGCTCGGTGAGGCCGAAACAGCCGATGGCCTCGCCGCGCGCCATCGCCGGCAGCCAGGTCTCCTTCTGCTCGTCGGAGCCGTAGGCATGGATCGGGTACATCACGAGGCTGCTTTGCACGGAGACGAAACTCCGGAGACCGCTGTCGCCCCGCTCCAGCTCCTGGCAGATCAACCCGTAGCAGATGCTGTTGAGCCCGGCGCAGTCGTAGCCCTCGATCGAGCTGCCGAGGAGGCCCAGCTCCGCGACCTGCGGGATGAGCTCCCGCGGAAAATAATGCTGCTCGAACGCTTCCTGGATGACCGGCAACACCCGGTCGTCCACGAAGCGCGCGACCGAGTCCTGCACCATGCGCTCCTCGTCGGTCAGCTCGGCGCGGACGTCGTAGAGGTCAAGGGGATCCAGCGCCCGTTTACGGGATTTGGACTTCTCAATGGGGGTCGGGCTGGCCACGTGGTCTCCTGGCGTGTTCCTGCAGGCGGATTGTAACGGACGGGAAGGCCCGGCGTTTGTCGCCGTGGACCGACAACTGTACCGATTAAGTCGTCGTTCAGGTAGCGCACCGCTACAATATGCGCTCGGTTTGCAGGCCCGCGGGCGCAGCCCCGGGGCAGCGCGCGGGCCGCTTTATTCGATTGGGCAGCAAAGGGAACGAAAATGAACAACAGACCGGCAATAACGACTCTCCTCGCCGCGCTTGCGACACTCACCCTGGGGGGATGCCAGACGCTGGACGCGTACACGCAGCAGTCGAAGACCAGCAGCGCCACCAAGGGGGCCGCGATCGGCGCGGCTGCGGGCGCCGTGGCGGGGCTCATCTCGGGCGACGATGCGGTCGAGCGGCGGCAGCACGCGCTCATCCTGGCGGGCGTGGGCGCCCTGGCCGGCGGCGCGGTCGGCTACTACATGGACAAACAGGAAGCGGAGCTGCGCGCCGAGCTACAGGGCACCGGCGTGAGCGTCACCCGGCAGGGCGACCACATCACCCTGAACATGCCGGGCAATGTGACCTTCGCCCACGACAGCGCCGATCTCAGCCCGGCGTTCTTCGACGTCCTGAACTCGGTCGCGAAGGTGATGGGCGAATTCGACAAGACCGTCGTGGAAGTCGCCGGCCATACCGACAGCACCGGCAGCGACTCTTACAACCAGCAGCTTTCGGAACGCCGCGCCGGTTCGGTGGCGCAGTACCTCCGATCGCAGGGCATCAACAGCCAGCGCCTGATTACCGTCGGCATGGGTGAGGCGATGCCGGTCGCGGACAACTCGACCGCGGCGGGCCGGGAAGCCAACCGGCGCGTGGAGATTACGATGGTGCCGGTCACAGCCGGCTGATCGTTGTGCAACCGCGCAGCGGGGCTCGCGCCCCGCTGCGCTCCGCGGGTCCAAGAACAACAACTAAGGGGACCAGCTTGAAACGCACCTACGGTGTGAGCGACACCGGAACCTGGAT
>CBFGSB010000272.1:0-3483 GCA_965651325.1 uncultured Chromatiales bacterium
GACGGCTCCAGCAGCTTCAACCTGTTCGGCATCAAGGCCGGGGCGGGCTGGCAGGGGCCGAGCGCGACCCGCCCGACGGTCGAGTACGTCGACGGTGTCGCACGGCGCGAGACGGCGCGTTTCCGGGCTTATGCCGACCTGTCCGAGACGTTCGACGACTACGCACGCCTGCTCGGCGAGCACCCGCGGTACGCAGCGGTGCGCAACCGGGGCGGGGACACCCAGGGCTTCGCACGCGCGCTGCAGTCGGCGGGCTACGCCACGGATCCTGCTTATGCGGACAAGATCGGGCAGGTGCTCCGGAGCGGCGTCCTGAAAGAAGCGCTGGGCGCGCTCAAACATTTCGCGTCCCGGCCGATACAGCCATAGCAGCACCCGATGATAGGCGGAAACCGGCATGCCTGATCTCCTGAATACCAGTCTCTCCGGCTTGCTCGCCTTCCGGCGGGCGATCGAGATGACCGGCCACAACATCGCCAATGCGAACACCCCCGGTTACAGCCGGCAGGTTGCCGAGTTCGCGACGCGGGAGGGCCAGAGCTTCGGCAATGGCTATATCGGCGGCGGCACGCAGATCACGACCATCAAGCGCGTCTTTGACGAATTCCTGGGCGAGCAGCTGCGCGGCTCGATCACGGGCCAGGCGCGCTTCAACACGCTCGACTCGCTCGCGACCCGCATCGACAACGTGCTGGCGGACCCGGACTCCGGCCTGAACGCCGGTCTGCAGAACTTCTTCAACGCCTTGCAGGACGTCGCCAACGATCCCGCGTCGGTGCCGGCACGCCAGGCGCTGCTCGGGGAAGCCGACGGGCTGGCACAACGGTTCCGGTCGCTGGACGCGCGCCTCGATACCCTGGGCAACGAGGTGAACAGCCGGATCGGCGAGTCGGTCGATTCCATCAACCAGCTTTCCGCCGCCATCGCCGCCATCAACGGCGACATCGTCGCGGCGAGGAACGGTACCGGGCAGCCGCCGAACGACCTGCTCGACCAGCGCGACCGGCTGGTGCGCCAGCTCTCGGAGCAGGTCGCGATAACGCCGATGCCGCAGGAAGACGGCTCGTTGAGCGTTTTCATCGCATCGGGACTTGCGCTCGTCGTCGGCGGCGAAGCAGCGGAGCTGGGCGTGCGCGGCAGCGAGTTCGATCCCACGCGGCCGGAGGTCGTCTATCGCGGCGCGGCCGGCGAGGCGTCGCTGGGCCACGGCATCTCGGGCGGCGTGCTCGGCGGGCTGCTGGATTTCCGCGCGCAGTTCCTCGAGCCGTCGCAGCAGGCGCTGGGCGAAACCGCCCAGGCGCTGGCTTTCAAATTCAATGAACAGCACGCGGCCGGCATGACCCCCGGCGGCGCGCGCGGAGGCGAGTTCTTCGGGATCGCCGCACCCACGGTGCTGTACTCCGGAGCGAACGCGGGCTCCGCGTCCGCGACCGTGGCGGTGAGCGACCTGTCCGCCTTCGAAGGAGCCGACCTGGTTCTTTCCTTCGACGGCGCGGCCTGGCAGCTCGAGAATGCCGCCACCGGGCAGGCCGTTGCCATGTCCGGCAGCGGCACGGCGGCCGATCCGTTCACGGCGGCCGGGCTTGCCATCACCGTCAGCGGAGCGCCGGCCGCGGGCGACCGGATGCTGGTTCGGCCTGCCGCCGGTGCGGCGGGCACGTTCTCCGCGTCGCTTACCGATCCGCAGGCGCTGGCGATGGCCGCGCCGGTGCGCGCGTCGAGCTCGACCGACAACCTGGGCTCGGCGACGATCGGCGACCTCGCGGTCACCGATCCGGACGACCCGAGCCTGCTCGCAACGGCGGTGATCGAGTTCACCGGACCCGCGACGTACAGCATCAACGGCGCGGGTTCGTTCGCCTACACCAGCGGCGATCCCATTGTCGTGAATGGCGTGACGTTCGCGATCAGCGGCGAGCCCGCCGCGGGCGACCGGTTCACGTTGGAAGCGAACTTCGGCGCGACGGGTGACAACCGCAACGGCCTGGCGCTGGCGGCAATCCAGACGGAAGGCGTGCTCGACGGGGGCACGGTCGGTATCGGTGAACGCTACGGGCAGCTCGTCGCGGCCGTGGGGTCCGCGACGCAGCAGGTGAAAGCAAACCTCGATGCCCAGAACGTGATTCTCGCGAATGCCGAGAACGCGCAGCTCTCGCACTCGGGTGTGAACCTGGACGAGGAGGCCGCCAACCTGATGCGCTACCAGCAGGCGTACCAGGCGGCGGCGCAGGTCGTGAACGTTGCCCGTTCGCTCTTTGACACGCTGCTCAGCGCGACGGGGCGGCGATGACGCGCATTTCCACCAGCGGCGCTTTCGAGCAGGGGCTCGGCATGATGCTGCAGCTCCAGGCGGCGCTCGACCGCACGCAGCGGCAGCTCTCCACCGGCAACCGGCTGCTGTCGCCCGCGGACGACCCCATCGCGGCCGCGCGTTCGCTCGGGATGCGGGAGTCGCTCTCCATGCTCGAGCAGTTCGACCGCAACGCCAACATGGCGCGCAACCGGCTGAGCTTCGAGGAAGCGGCGTTGCAAAGCGTGACCAACGTGCTGCAGCGCGTGCGCGAGCTGGCGCTGCAGGCGAACAACGGGACGCAGACCGACGAATCGCGGCACCTGATCGCGGTCGAGATGCGCCAGCACGTCGGTGCGCTGGTGGAGCTTGCGAACCAGCAGGACGGCAACGGCCGCTTCCTGTTCGCCGGCAACCGGGACGGCGTTGCGCCCGTCGTGCAGAGCGGCAGCACGTTTTCCTACAACGGCGATGACGGGCAGCGCTCGATCCGGATCGGCGACAACCGGGAGATCGCCGACGGCGATCCCGGCAGCGACGTGTTCTTCCGCATCCGGGACGGCAACGGCACGTTCGCCGTTGTGGCCGCTGCCGGCAACGGCGGCACCGGCGTGGCGGGGGCGGGCAGCGTGCTCGACCCGGCGCTCTACGACCGGGGCGAGTACACGATCCGCTTCATCGATCCCGCCAACTACGAGGTGCTGGACTCGGGCGGCACGGCGGTCGCGAACGGTACCTTCGCGAGCGGCGACAGCATCGCGTTCCAGGGCATCGCCGTGACGATCGACGGCCAGCCCGCCGCGAACGACGAGTTCACGGTGCGCGCAAGCCGCAACCGGGACATCTTCTCGGCCGTCGCGGCCTTGGCCGACAGCATCGACACGCCCACGGCCGACGCCGCCGCGCAGGCGACCCTGAACAACGGGATCAACGCCGGTATCCTGTCCATCGACCAGGCCCTCGGCAACGTAATGGAGGTGCGCACCCAGGTCGGCTCGCGCCTCTCCGCCATCGACAACCAGACCGACAGCAACGGCGCGTTCGCGCTGGGCCTCAAGGAAACCCTCGCCGGCATCGAGGACCTCGACTACGCCGAGGCCCTGTCACGCCTCAGCATGCAACTCACCATGCTCGAAGCCGCCCAAAAAGCCTTCGTAGCCACCCGCAGCCTCTCCCTCTTCAACACCCTGTAA
>CBFGSB010000273.1:0-3475 GCA_965651325.1 uncultured Chromatiales bacterium
GTCATCATCACCAGCGACGACTCGCGCACCATGGAGCTTTCCGGCACGTTGCAGATGCCAAGCGTCGAGATGTAATCCATCTCCTTGGCCGCGCGCAAGGCGGCGAGCGTGTCCGCCGTCTCGCCGGACTGGCTGATCGTGACGAACAGCGTGTTCTCCGGCACCACCGGCGAGCGGTAACGGTACTCGCTCGCAATCTCCACCGTGCATGGCAGCCGGCACAGTTGCTCGATCCAGTAACGGGCTACCAGCCCGGCGTGGTAGCTGGTACCGCAGGCCACGATGTGCACGCCGCGCACCCGATCCAGCACCTCTGTCGCACCGCGACCGAAAGCCGCGTCCAGCACACGGCCGTTCGCGATGCGCTCCTCCAGCGTGCGCCCGACCGCGCGCGCCTGCTCGTGGATCTCCTTCTGCATGAAGTGACGGAAGTTGCCGCGCTCGGCGGCATCGGCCGTCAGCTCGCTTTCCTTCACCGGCCGCTCGACTTCCTTGCCGTCGCGATCGTAAACCGTGACGCGGCTGCGCTCGACGACGGCCACGTCGCCTTCGTCCAGGAACATGAAGTTGCGGGTGACCGGCAGCAGTGCGGCCACGTCCGACGCGACGAAGTTCTCCCCAAGCCCGAGGCCCACGACAACCGGGCACCCGGCGCGCGCCAGCACGAGCTTCTGCGGTTCGCTCGCACTCATCACCGCCAGCGCGTAGGCACCTTCGAGCTCGGCCACCGTGGCCTGCACCGCCGCGGCCAGGTCGCCGGTCGACTTCAGGTGCTCGCGAATCCGGTGCGCGACGACTTCGGTGTCGGTCTCGGACTCGAACTGGTAGCCCTTTTGCTTTAGATCGTTGCGCAGCTCTTCGTAGTTCTCGATGATGCCGTTGTGCACGATCGCGATGTCGTTTGCCGACATGTGCGGGTGCGCATTGGTCTCGCTCGGCACGCCGTGGGTCGCCCAGCGCGTGTGGGAGATGCCCGTAGAGCCTTTCAGGGGATCGGCATCGAGGGCGTTCTGCAGCTCCTGCACCTTGCCGAGGCGGCGTACGCGGGATACGGCGTCGCCGTTCACCACCGCGATGCCCGCGGAGTCGTACCCGCGGTATTCGAGGCGCCTCAGGCCTTCCATCAGGATGGGCACCACGTTTCTTTCGGCGACGGCGCCTACGATTCCGCACATAGAATGAGAGTCTCCCCGTACGGCCGGGAGCCCGCTGGGCTCCCGGCGGTTATTTCGCGTCTGCGGGGGATTGTCTCAAAATTCGGGGGCGGCGGGATGGGCCGCCGTCTCACCTCAAAGCGCGAAGCGGTACTGGAGCTCCGCGCCGTAGGTCCGCCCCCGCGACAAATGCCCGATATCGCCGAAAGGCAGGCCGGCAAAGGCCGCGGCGTTGTAGTCCTCCCAGTACAGCTCGTCCAGCAGGTTGCGGGACCAGAGCGCCAGCGACCAGCGGTCGGACTCGAAAGTTAGCCGAGCGTTCAGCAGGCCGAATGCGTCCATCGGGTTCAGGTTGTCGGGGTGCCAGTAGCGCTTCCCTCGGTGCTCGTAATCGAGCCGCAGCCGGGCTTCGGCGTTCGCGCCGACCGGCAGGGTCACCTGCGTGCCAACGTTCAGGCTCAGCGGCTGGTTCTTGGGCGTGTGGTTACCCTCGTCCTGGGGCCGCTCGGTCGATTTCTCGATCTCACCGTCCGTGTACCCGATACTGCCGAACACGCTCCAGCTGTCGGTGACCAGCGCCTGGATCTCGAGCTCACCGCCCAGCAGCGTGACTTCGTCGATGTTGTCGATCACCTGGGCGGCGGCGGAAACGTCCACGAAGAAGAACTGGAACTGGTCGCTCAGGGACCGGAACAGGGCGCCGTTGACCTGCAGCCGCCGATCCAGCCAGGTCGATTTGAAGCCCACCTCGAAATTGTCCAGCGTTTCCTCGTCGAACTTGCGGCTGCCGACGCTCGGGGCATTGAAGCCGCCCGAGCGGAAGCCGCGGCTGTAGCTCGCGTAGGTCATGAGCTCCTCGTTCCAGCGCTTGTTCAGGACGACGCGCGGCTGCAGGTCGCTGAAGGTATCAGACAGGACCGCCGGAGCCGGCAGCACCGCGGTGTGCTCGCGCTTGTCCGCGTCGTAGCGCAGGCCGACGATCAGCTCCAGGTCGTCCTGCAGGTCGTAGGCGAGCTGGCCGAAGGCAGCCCAGGCACGGTTGTCGTTACGCTCGGCGATTTGCAGGAAGGGCACGAAACCCTCCGGCGAAAACACGGGTGCCGTGCCGGGGATGTCGAGATAACCCGTCGTGTCGAGGTTGCGATCGGTGTCGAGGTAATAGAGGCCGGCGATCCAGCGCAGCCGCCGGTCGTCCGGCGAGGTCCAGCGCAGCTCCTGGCTCAGCATCTCGACGTCCAGCCGCTGGCTTTGCGCGAGCCCCACTCCCAGCACGCTGGACAGGCTGGTCGAGATCCCCGACGTGAAATCGAGGTCGCCGTAGTACGCTTCCAGCAGGTCCGAGTAGCTGGCGATGTACGTAAGCTGCCCGGCGTCGGACTCCCACGTCGCCTTGATCGACGTGTCCAGCGTGTCGAGGTCCGTCGTCCTGCCCAGCACGTTCTCGTACGGCGTGTTGAACACGCCGCGGTTCGGATTCGTGCTGCCCGCCGGGTCATAAGCCGGGTTGGGAATGAACGTGTCGGAGCAGCACCCACCGTCGCCCACCGCCGACGCAACCCGGAAGTCGAGCGACAAGCGCTCAGTGGCGTTCCAGATCAGGTTACCGCGGAGGTTGCGGTGCGTCTCGAAATCCGTCTCCTGCCCCAAAAAGGCGTTCTCGACGACGCCGTCGAACTCCCGGTACTGTCCTGAAACGCGGTACAGCAGCACGTCGGGCACGATCGCGCCGCTCAGCACACCTTCCACTTCCCCCAGCCCGCCGTTGCCGGCGCCGACGCCCAAGCGGCCTTCCAGCTCGTTGGTCGGCGCGCTGGTCACGATGTTGATCGCACCGCCGATCGCATTGCGCCCGTAAAGCGCCCCCTGCGGCCCTTTCAGGACTTCGATGCGCTCGACGTCGTACAGCTCCTGCTTGAACTGCTTCTGGTTCACCTGCGGCACCCCGTCGACGACGATCGCCATCGGCGAGTCCGCGTTGTTGATCTGGGCAACGCCGCGCACCTGCAGGAAGGAATTGCCTAGCGTGAACGAGGTGTCCATCGTCACGTTGGGCGTCAGGTTGATGAAGTCCTTCGTCCTTTCGATACCCGCCTCGGCGATCTCGCGCGGACCGAAAGCGGTGACGGAGACGGGCACGTCCTGCAGCCGCTGCTCGCGGTACTGCGCGGTGACCACGATCTCCTCGAGCTGCGCCGTCTGGGCCTGTACGGTGACGGCACCGGCGAGTGCCGCCAGGCAGGTCACCGCCAGGGCGACCGGGTGTGTCAGTGTGTTCATTCCCGACTCCTTATTCTGGTGCGGGGTCCAGGTTCATGGTGCGG
>CBFGSB010000274.1:0-3445 GCA_965651325.1 uncultured Chromatiales bacterium
CCCCCCCCCCCCCCCCCCCCCCCCCCCCCCCCCCCCCCCCCCCCCCCCCCAGTCTTTTCCCCACCCCCCCCCCCCCCAACTCAAAACCGCCACCCACCCCCCCCAAATCGTTCATGGACAATGCGAGCACCGCCCCCCAGCCACACGAGCACCGCCCGACAACCACGCGGCCACCAACCGACAACCACACGAGCACCGCCCAACACCCAAAGCCAATGTGACGCACCCCCAATCCGACTGTGTCCCACGTCACAATTCCGGCAATGAACCACCCCCCACAACCACTTCCCGATTTCCCCGGCGATATACTCCTGAAGCGCGACACTTCGATTGCACATTGGACATAAGCCGCCAGGGGAGAAGGGACGTGGCTCTGGAGCACTTCAAAACGCAGGTGTTGCTGCTGCACAGTCAGCAAAGCACACTGGACGCATTGAGCGCCGGCTTCGGTGAGCGGTATTCGGTCCATGTTGCCACGAGTGGCGCCGAAGCGCTGAGCACGCTTGGCGCGACACCGATCCACGTCATCGTGTCGGCGCAGGACCTGCCCGGCATGAGCGGGCTCGAGGCACTGCGCGAAGCGCGCAAGCGCTCACCGGATACGATCGGCATCCTGCTCGCGGGCAACGACCGCGACGACGGGCTGGAAGCCCTGGTCGGCGACCAGGAAGTATTCCAGATCGTGCGCGGCGCAATCAGCCCGGAGGCATTGCGCAACCTCATCGACACCGCCACCAAGCGTATCCGCCTGCTCGCGATTTCCGAATCCGCCAACGACCAGGCGGCGGACGTCGACGAGCCCGGCGAGCACATCATCATGGAAACCGGCGAGCACGGCCGGCCCATCATCACCGAAGCCACGGGAACGATCCCGGTGCTGCAGCCGCAGCGGCCGGTGGTCACGCCGAATGCCGCGGGGCGCGAAGTCGACGTGCTGGTGCTCACCAAGGACGAGGAATTCCTCCAGACGATCCAGGAATCGGCGCGCGGGCTGCACAACGTGCAGCACGCGAACACGCCGTCGCAGGCCGAGGCTATCGTGCGCGAGCACCGGGTCGGCGTGTTCGTGACCGATGCCGCGATGCTCGGCTCCAGCATCGAGGCGCTCGCCGAGCGGCTGCGCGCGTCGCGGCCGCGGCTCGTGGCCATCGTCGCCGGCCGCCGCGACGACGGCGAAATGCTCATGGACCTGATCAATCGCGGCCAGGTATACCGCTTCCTCCTGAAGCCGGTGTCGCCCGGGCGCGCACGGCTGGCGATAGAAGCGTCGATCAAGCACCACCTGGATGCTCCGGATTCGGCCTTCGGCGGCAAGGCGCGTGGTGCCCAGCCGGCGCCGAAGCCCGCCGAGGCTGCGCGCCCAGTCGCGCGCTCGGCGCGCTCCGCGCCCCAGCCGAAAGCCACCCCCGCGGCGCCCGCCAACAAGCCCGCGGAGCCGCTGCGCCAGAGCGGCCGCTCGGCTGCCCCGGCCGCAGACGGTGCCAGGATCGCCGCTCCCGCCAGGGAGAACGAGGCGGCAGCGACGGCCGAGAGCAGCGGCGGCGATGCCCGCTCGTACCTGCCGAAGCTGCTGGGTGCCGCGGCACTGGTCGCGCTCGGCGTGGGCGGGTGGTGGCTGATGTCCGGCACGCCGGACGCGACGGAACCTGCGCCGGTTGTGGATGCCACGGCGGACGCGGCGCCGTCGATCGTCGAAACCGACATCTCGGTGCAAGCCGCTGCCGCCGATCCGGTCCCCTCCCGAACACCCGCCTGGCAGGCCATCGTCGACGAAGCACGCATCGCGCGTGATGCCGGCGAGTTGATCGCACCGCCGGAATCGAACGCAGTCGAGCTCTATCTCGCCGCGCGCGCCCTGGCACCCGAAGAGCCGGTTATCGCCACCGAGCTTGCCGCGGTGGTCGAGCAGGTGCTCGGGATGGCCGAAACCGCGCTGCTCGCCGAGCGCACGGACGATGCGGCAGCGGCCCTGCGCATGGTGCGCAAGGCGAACCCCGACAATCCGCGGCTGCCGTTCCTGGATGCCCAGCTCAGGGAACTCGAGCTGCGCGGACAGCTCGCGCTTGCCCGCGCCGCAATCCGCGAAACCCGCTTCGAGGACGCCGCGGCCGCACTCGCCGCGGCGGAAAGACTGGCGGGCGCGAACACGGCCGAGCTGGAGCTTTTGACCGAAGAATTGGCGAGGGCGCGCAGCGAGCAGCAGGTGGACGAAGTGCTGGCGCTCGCCAACCAACGGCTCAACGACAACGCGTTGATCGAGCCTTCGAACGATAACGCGCGCTATTACTACGAGCTCGTGCTGAGCAGCGACCCGCAGAACGTGGTGGCGCGCCAGGGGCTGTCGGCAGTCGCGAGCAAGCTGGTCCTGCGGGCCCGCAACGCCATCGACGACGGCCGGCTCGACGATGCGGAACGGCACCTGGCGAACGCGCGCGAGCTCGATCCGAACAGCAGCGAGCTGACGGCATCGCGGCAGGCGCTGGAAAGCGCGCGCGCCGCTGAAGCCGAAGCCGTGCGCCAGGCGGAGCTCGAAGCGCAGGCCGCCGCCGCGCGCGCAGAGCAGGAAGCAGAGGCGCTGGCCGCAGCGACTCCCGTTGCAGGGCCGGGTGGCGGGATGACGCCGTCCGCCGGACCGGATGCGGCCGGCCAGGCGGGCGCGGACATCGCGGGCACCTCGGCTGACGCCGCGGCCGCGGGAGCCCCGTTCCCGGGCAGCGACGCATCCGGTGCGCTCGGCCTCGCCGCTACGCCGGGAGGCACCGATACGCTTGAAAGCGGCTCGGGCGCCTTCGACTCGCGCACGGCGAATGCAGGTTCCGCGAAGCCGGCCGCGTCGACCCCGGCCAGGGAACCGGCGCCCGCGTACGTGCCGATCAGCTCGCTTACGCGCACCAACTACGTCATGCCGGAATACCCGCGCCTGGCGCAGCGCCGCAGCATCACGGGTTTCGTCGACGTCAGCTTTACCGTCACCGCCGAGGGGCGCGTGGAGAACATCGGCATCCTGACCTCGGAGCCGGGCGACGAGTTCGACGAAGCCGCGACCGATGCGGTGGCGCAGTGGCGGTTCGAGCCGCCGCTGGAGAACGGCGTACCGGTGGACCGGCGGGTCGCGGTGCGCCTCGCGTTCGACCTGGAGTAGCCCCCGGGCCTACATCCGTCGCAGCTGCGCGTGCATTTCCGCAAGGATCGATAGCGCGATCGACGCCGGGCCATCGGCGCCGATGTCGAGACCGGCGGGCCCATGCAGGCGCGGTTCCAGGGAACGCGCAACGTCCGGCCCCAGTTGCTCGAGCAGGCGCTGGCGGCGGTTCCGCGGTCCCAGCAGGCCGATGTAGGGAATGCCGGTGGACGCGAGCTGCGCCAGGTACCGGCGATCGGTATCCAGGTGATGACTCATTACGATCGCTGCGCGATACCGCTCCCAGTCGAGCTTTGCGCCCAG
>CBFGSB010000275.1:0-3427 GCA_965651325.1 uncultured Chromatiales bacterium
CCGGGCACGATGGGCGGGCACGCGATCGCGGACGTACTGTTCGGCGACTACAACCCGTCCGGCAAGCTGCCGGTCACGTTCCCGCGCAACGTCGGCCAGGTGCCGATCTACTACAACATGAAGAACACCGGGCGGCCGCTGACCCCCGAGAAGCAGGACGAAAAATACCTCTCACGCTACCTCGCGACGCCCAACAGCCCCCTGTACCCGTTCGGCTATGGCCTGAGCTACACCACGTTTGCGTACTCCCCGGTCGAGCTCGACAAAGAGGCGTTTGCCGAAGGTGAGACCCTGACCGCGACGGTCGAGGTTTCCAATACCGGCGAGCGCGCGGGCGAGGAAGTCGTGCAACTCTACATCCGGGACCTGGTCGGCAGCGTCACGCGGCCGGTCCTCGAGCTGAAGGGCTTTCGCAAGGTCCGGCTCGAGCCGGGCGAAACCCGGGAAGTATCGTTCCGGCTCTCCGCGAGCGACCTGGCTTTTCACCGCGCGGACATGACCTTCGGCGCCGAGCCGGGCGAATTCAGGCTGTTCGTTGGCGGCTCGTCGCAGGACCTGTCGGGTATCACGTTCCGGCTGGAAGCGCCGGAGGACGGCCGGCAGGCAGCCGGCGCGAGGTAAACGTATGCCGCGCTGGATCCGGCTCGCGCCCCTCGTGCTGGTCACGCTTTGCGCGTGCAGCTCCGATACGCTTTACCGGGACACCGCGCCGCCGCCGAACATCGTCTTCATCATGGCCGACGATCATGCGGTCCGGGCAGTGAGCGCGTACGGCGATCCCCTGGGAGAGCTCGCGCCCACACCCAACATCGACCGGATCGCCGCCGGCGGGATGCGCTTCGACGAGTCGTTCGTCACGAACTCGCTGTGCGGCCCCAGCCGGGCGGCCATGCTCACGGGCAAGTTCGGTCACATCAACGGTTTTCGCCGCAACGGCGACAGCTTCGACGGCAGCCAGCCGACCTGGCCCCACATGCTGAAGGATGCGGGCTACCAGACCGCCGTGGTCGGCAAGTGGCACATCAACCATACGCCCGAAGGCATCGATTTCGACTACTGGAAAATATTCGACGACCAGGGCCAGTACTACAACCCGGACATCATCACCAAGGACGGCATGCATACCGAAGAGGGATACGCCACCGACCTCGTGACGGAGTTCGCGCTCGAGTGGCTCGAGAACCGGCGCAATCCCGACCGGCCGTTCCTGCTCATGGTCCAGCACAAGGCACCGCACCGGAACTGGATGCCGGCTCTCCGCCACACGCGTGAATTCGAATCGACGTCGTTCCCGGTGCCCGACAACTATTTCGACGACTACGCGGGACGCATTGCTGCCGCGCAACAGGAGATGAACGTCTACCGCGACATGTACGAGGGCCACGACCTCAAGATGACGACGGCGGTGGGCTCGACGGAGCTGCGCTACGACCGCTGGCCGGAGCATTTTGCGCGCATGACGGAGGAACAGCGTGCGGCCTGGGATGCGGCGTACCAGCAACGCAACGACGCGATGAACAGCGCAGGGTTCGACGGGCGGGAAATGGCGCTCTGGAAGTACCAGCGCTACCTGCAGGACTACATGGCCACGGTTTCGGCCGTGGACGAGAGCGTCGGCGCCATCCTCGACTACCTGCAGGAAGCAGGCCTCGCCGGCAACACGCTGGTCGTCTACACGTCCGACCAGGGCTTCTACCTGGGAGAGCACGGCTGGTTCGACAAGCGCTTCATGTACGAAGAATCGCTGCGCACACCGTTGCTGATGATGCTGCCCGGGCGTATCCCGGCCGGCTCATCGAGCGACGCCATGGTGCAGAACATCGACTACGCACCGACGTTCCTGGAATGGGCGGGCCTCGCGGTCCCGGACGACATCCAGGGGCGCTCGCTCGTCCCGATTGCCACCGGCGAAACGCCGCCGGACTGGCGCGATTCGATCTACTACCAGTACTTCGAGTACCCGGGCTTTCACTCCGTCAAGCGGCATTACGGCGTGCGCAGCGAGCGCTACAAGCTCATTCACTTCTACTACGACATCGACGCGTGGGAATTCTACGATCTTGAGAACGACCCCTCGGAGATGCACAATCTGATCGACGATCCGGCATCCGGGGATGTAATCAGAACAATGCGCGCGGAGCTCCGGCGTTTGCGCAAGCAATACCAGGTGCCACCGGAATCCGTCACCTCGGGAAATCCGGACTAGTGGCTGAACAGGGGAAGCCGGCCGTGCGGCGAATAAGAATCAGTGACGTTGCGAGACGTGCCGGTGTGTCGCGCAAATCCGTCTCGCGCGTCATCAATCGCGAAGCCTACGTCAGCGAGGACCTCCGCAAGAAGGTCGAGAAGGTCATCGCGCAACTCAACTACGAACCGGACCGGCAGGCCCGCAGCCTCCGGTCCGGCCGCGCTTTCCAGCTCGCGTTCGTCTACGAAACGCCCTCCTCCTATTACGTCATCAGCCTGATCGAAGGCATACGTTCCGCCTGCCACCGCGAAGGCTATGAGCTGATCCTGCACGAAACCGAGACGAAAGGTTCCCGCCTGCTGCTGTCCGTGCTGGAGTTCGTCGATCGCTCGCGGCTCGACGGGCTGCTGATGATGCCGCCGCTCACGGACAACGAGCAGCTCCTGGCCGCGCTCGATGACGCGGGTATCGTCTACGGCCGCATCTCGCCCGGCCGGCGCCGCGACAACGGCCTGGACGTCTACACGACCGACCGTGCCGCCGGGCGCGCGATGACCGATCACCTGCTGATGCTGGGGCACCGGCACCTCGCCTTCATCAGCGGCCACCCGGATCATCTCGCCATGGCCGAACGGCTGGACGGGGTCAAAGACAGCCTCGCGGCGTGGGAAGGCGAGCCTTGCGAGCTGGTCGTCCGCCAGGGCTTCAGCACTTTCGACAGCGGGCTGCGCGTGGCGGACGGCCTGTTGAACCTGGACCCGCGGCCGACGGCCATATTCGCGGCCAACGACGACATGGCGGCGGGCGTCATCTTCGAGGTACAGGAGCGCGGACTGCGCGTGCCCGACGACATCAGCATTGCGGGGTTCGACGACACGCTGCTCGCATCGCACGTGTGGCCGGGACTGACGACGGTGCGCCAGCCCGTGCGAAAGATGGGCGAAACGCTGGCGCGGAACATGATCGACACGGTGTCCGGACGCAAGATCGAGCACGAAACGCTGCTGCCGGCGGAGCTGATCCTGCGCCGCTCCAGCGGGCCGCCGCCGCGCGTACCCCGGAAAGCCGTTTCGGCGTGAACCGGCGCGAGGCGTGCAAGCAGCTCGGGGCCGCCCTGCTGGCCGTGACTGCCGGCGGCTGCGCGCTCCCGCGTAAGCCACGTTCCGCGCACCTCCCGAACATCCTGTTCATCATGACCGACGACCATGCGCAAAGCGCGCTCGGCTGTTACGGCAACGA
>CBFGSB010000276.1:0-3421 GCA_965651325.1 uncultured Chromatiales bacterium
TAGTATTTCAGCAGCTTGGCGTGGTCCGACCCCGAGCAGGCGTTCTTTGGCGGGTTTGGGGAGGCGCTTGAGGTTTAGCTCGGCGCGGGTGGCGTGGGCGCGGTCGCCGATTTCGGCCTGGAGGACGAGGGTGAAGGGGCCGCGGCCGCGCAGGTATTTCGCGCCGCGGGGGCCGTGCTCGTGCTCGGCGATGCGGCGCGCCACGTCGGTGGCGATGCCGGTATAGAGGGAGCCGTCGCGGCAGCGCAGGACGTACACGCTCCAGCGCGGGGGAGTCGCTCCGGTGTCCAGGTCAGGCGTGCCCGCCGGCCAGGGTGTCGCCGAGCACACGGAAAGCGCCCGCTTCGACACTGGCCTTGTTCTCGGCCGTGTCGTCATAGGTCAGGACGATCTCGTCGGCACCCTGCAGCGACTGCGCCGGCTCGCGCAGCTCGAGCGTCAGCACGTTGCCCGTGAGGCGAGCCTCGCGAACGAGATCGTGCCCCGCAAGCTCGCGCTCGTTGAACTCGATGTACATCGACTCGTCGTATTCCTCGCCATCGGCGCGCATCAGGAGGAGGTAGTCGTCGATGTCGCCCGTGTCCGTAGTGTGGGCGAAGAACAGGATGGTCGCGTGCTCCCGCACATCGAAAGCCACGGTATCGTAGTTGCGGTTAATGGGCATCGGGATTGCCTGCCGTCGTCGATACTCCCGGCATTGTACCCGATGCCTCGCGCGGGTTTCGCTCCTTTTGCAGCGCCCCGATTTTCCTGTCCTTCTCCTGCCAGACGCCGCTGAGCCAGCGGTGGAAGGTGGCGCGGAACTCACGGTCCTCCGCGTAGTCGCCCTGCGTCATCCACGATTCGACCGGACGCTGCTCGATGTGGACGACGACCGTATCGAGCTCGCCGCGGCAGAGCTCCCAGAAAGTCAGCGCGCCCTGCCGGTACACGATCGTGACATCGAGGATCGCATCGAACATCTCGCCCATGGACGTCAACGCCAGCGCCACGCCACCCGCTCGCGGGGGCAGCAGGTGGTCATACGGCGAAGCCCGCTTCGCCTTCTTTTGCTCGGTGAAGCGCGTCCCCTCGACGAAATTGATCACCGAGGTCGGCGTATCGCGGAATTTCTCGCAGGCAGCGCGCGTCGCCCTCAGGTCCTCGCCTTTCTTCTCCGGATGCTTCGCGAGGTACGACTTCGAGTAGCGCTTCATGAACGGCATGTCGAGCGCCCACCACGCGAGGCCGAGGAAAGGAAACCAGACCAGCTCCTGCTTGATGAAAAACTTCAGGAACGGGATGCGGCGGTTGAACACCGTCTGCAACACGACGATGTCGACCCACGTCTGGTGATTGGACATGACGAGGTACCAGCCGCGACGATTGAGGCCGTCCGCACCCCGGGTCTCGAGCCGACCCGGACCAAGCCCCAGAATGAATGCATTGACGCTGACCCAACCCTCGCCGATTCGCATGAGACCGCGCGTGATCGCACGCCGGAACGAGCGCACCGGAACCAGCAGCTTGGCCAGCGCCAGCACGAACAGCGGCGTGCACCAGAAGATCGTGTTGGCGGACAGCGCGGCAAAGACGACGAGCGCCCGCAGGTTCTTCACGATCGCACCTACTGCGTCAGCGCGCCCGGCCCGGCCTCACTCCGTGCGGCTAGTCACCTCCAGCAGGTGATAACCGAACTGGGTCTTGACCGGTCCCTGCACGGTGTTCAGGTCGGCACTGAAGACCACTTCGTCGAACTCCCTGACCATCATGCCCGGCCCGAACTCCCCGAGCTCGCCGCCCCGCTGCCCGGACGGGCACGACGAATGTTCCTTCGCCAGCGCGGCGAAATCGGCTCCGCCCTCGATCTGCTTCTTGAGCTCCTGCGCCTGGTCTTCGGTGTCGACCAGGATATGTCGTGCGGAGGCCTTCTTCATGCCTGTCTCCTTCGCTTAATGAGTGGACCTGGCATTATCCCGGACTCGCCGGTGCTTGGGGAAATTGATTTCCGCCGGAGCGCGGTACCCGGGTATATACTCCCGGCGTGCCGATTCGTGCGGGGGAGCGTCATGCGCGCGAGCTGAGCGACCGCCTCATGCCGGAGTACACCTGGAGTCGGTTGATGAGCTGGCGGCGACAGCCCGCCGATTCCAGGACCCTTCCACCTGAGACTGCAATCCATGCGTCCCGTACTCCTGACGATCCTGTTACTGACCCTGAGCAACGTTTTCATGACGTTCGCGTGGTATGCCCACCTGAAGGAGCTCAACCACAAGCCGTGGCTCGTTGCCGCCCTCTTCAGCTGGGGCATCGCGTTCTTCGAATACCTGCTGCAGGTTCCGGGTAACCGCATCGGCTACACGGTCATGTCGGTCGCACAGCTCAAGATCCTGCAGGAGGTGGTGACCCTGTCGGTTTTCGTCCCGTTCGCGCTCCTCTACCTGAAGGAACCGCTCAAGCTGGACTATCTTTGGGCCGCGTTGTGCATACTCGGGGCGGTCTTTTTCATCTTCCGCAGCAAGCTCGTCGGCGCCTGACGCCGGCGCTTATAACAGCAAAAGGGGATTTCAATGAGCATCCTGTACCCGGCACTGGCAATGTTCGCTTTAACCGCCGTGTGTATCGTCCGGCTCGCGTCCGTGCGGTTCGGCGCCGCCCGCCGCGGCGAGATCGACCCACGCTTTTTCCGGGACTTCCGCGGCTTCGATGAGCCCGAGGTTCTGCGTGTGCACGCGCGCCACATCAAGAACCTGTTTGAGGCGCCCGTGCTCCTGTACGTCATCGTGCTGATCGCGTTCGTGACCCAACAGGGCGGTTGGCTTCCGGTACTGCTCGCCTGGAGCTACGTGCTGCTCCGCGCCGCGCACAGCTACGTGCATTTGACGTCGAACCGCGTGATGCTCCGGTTCAAGCTGTTCGCGGCGAGCTGGGCTGTGCTGTTCGTGCTCTGGCTGCTCGTTTTCATCGGCATTGCCCTGCGCTAAAACGTCGGGCGGGCACAACCATCCGGTCACGGTAACGCGCTCGACCACACCGCTTCCACCACGGACTGCAGGCCCGCCGCACGAAATTTCGGCGGCGCTGTAGCGATCTCGTTCGCGGCCTGGATGCATTCGAGGTCGGGCCAGTAGCGCCGCATCTCGTCCGGCAGGACGGAAAACGGCGGGCCTCCGGCCCGCGCCTGGTCGTACTCGAGCGTGACGATCAGCCGGAATGCGCCAGGCTTCAGCAGCGCGCGCAACCTCCGCACATAACGTGGGCGCACCTCCGGCGGCAGCGCGATCAGTGCGCCGCGATCGAACAGCGCATCGAACGGCCCGGCGCGAAACTCGAAAAAATCGCCGCGATAGATCGTGATCGAGCGCTCGTCCGCGCGATACACGTCGAACGCGCCGCACTTCTCGACCACATAGGACAATGCCTGCTCGGAGAAGAAATCCTC
>CBFGSB010000277.1:0-3418 GCA_965651325.1 uncultured Chromatiales bacterium
AGTGGTGGTGATGGGTGGGCTCGAACCACCGACCTACGGATTATGAATCCGTCGCTCTAACCGGCTGAGCTACATCACCATTTTGCGAAGTGGGGGCCAGCGAGGGGGCGCTAGTGTCCGACAGCCCCCGCTTGCTGTCAAGCCGCCGGCGGACCGTATAATGCGACGAGGGTGCGGGGAGGTCCATGTTCGAAAATCCCGAGATCGCGCTGGAGAGCCTGCCACGCGCGGATGACGTCGAGTGGCAGCCGCTGGACGGCCGGTACGTGCACCGCCAGCAGGTGCGCGGGCTCATGAACGTCGCCGTGCTGACGGTAGCGGCGGTGGTTTTCCAGTTCCTGCGGCAGCGGCTCGGCAGCGATCTTCCCGCGTGGGCGCCGTGGCTGATCGTGGTGGCGGTCGCAGCCGCCTTCCTGGCCTGGCCGGTGATCAGCGTGCCGAAGAAGGGCTTCGCGCTGCGCGACAAGGACCTGGTCTACCGGAGCGGCGTGCTCTGGCGCAGCGTGACCGCCGTGCCGTTCAACCGCGTGCAGCACGTCGAGACCGCCAGCACCCCCCTCGACCGGCGCTTCGGGCTGGCGAGCCTGCAGCTCTATACCGCCGGCAGTTCCGGCGGCGACCTGAAAATCGACGGCCTGCCGGAGGACGCCGCCGAGCGCATGCGCGTGTTCGTGCTGCGCCGGGCGGCCGACGCCATCGAGAATGACTGAGCCCGGGGCTTCCGGCTGGCAACGCACATCGCCGCTTGCCGTGATCTTCTACCTCGGCAAGATCCTGCGGGCAATTGCCAAGAACCTGTTCCAGTCGCTGGCGCCACTCGTGGCTTTCCTCGTGGCGTTCCAGGGCAACAAGCTGTTCGGGCTGGTGACGGGCGTCGTCGCGCTCGCGCTCGGGATCGTCGTGCACGCGATCCTGCGCTGGTGGTATTTCCGTTTTTCGATCGGCGACGACTCCATCCTGATACGCGATGGCGTGTTCCGGAAGCGCCAGCTCGACATCAAGTTCGAGCGGGTGCAGGGCATCAACACGTCGCAGAACATCATTTTCCGGCTGTTCGGGCTGGTGACCGTGAATCTCGACACCGCCGGCTCGTCCGGACAGGAAGGCCATCTGCCGGCCCTCGGGAAACAGCGGGCCGCCGATATCCGCGACCGTATCCGCCAGGTCCCGCGTGTCGAGATCGAAGCGACCGTCGATGAGCAGCCTCCGGTGGACGCTGGCCGCACCCTCGTTCAATTGAGCGGCGGCGACATCGTGCGCATCGGGCTGTCGAGCGGCCGCGTGTTCCTGGTGCTCGCGCTGCTCGGCCCGCTCAGCGAGAGACTGCAGGAGCAGGGTGACCGGCTGGTCGAGGAGAGCGAACTGCTGCGAGCCCTCGGCGCCGCGCAGTTCAGCTTCGCCACCGCCGCGGCACTCGCGCTGGCGGTGGTGCTGGTCGTCATTGCGGCCCTGTTGGGCGCGTCCATCGTCGGGGCCCTGCTCCGCTATCACCGCTTCACGCTCGTGGCCGAACGGGACGTCCTGCGCTCCACGGCAGGCCTGCTGACGCGTCACGAACAGTCGGTCCAGCGCGCGAAGGTGCAGTCGCTGCAGGTGATCCAGAACTTCATGCTGCTCCGGTTCCGGCGCTATCGATTGCGCATGCGCCAGGCGACGAGTGGGCGCGCGAGCGCGGCCAGTCGCTTCGACGTACCGCTTTGCAGCCAAGAGGTGGTGCGCGAAGTCGGGTCCGAGATATTCCAGCAGGAGCTGGCAGGGCTGGCGCTCGATGCCCGCGATCCCGCGTTCGCGCCGATCTCCCGCTACTACCTGCGTTCGCGGCTGCTGCTCGGCGGCGTTCTGCCGGCGATCGTCGCGGCCGCGGCGTTCTGGCCGGGAATGGGTGCCTACACGTTGTTATGGCTGCTCTGGATTCCTCTCGCCGCCGCGTTCGTGTGGTTGCGATACCGCCGTTACGGAGTCGCCGTCGCGCCGGACGGTGCATCCTTTCGGCGCGGGCTCATCGGCAGCCGGGTGGTCGTGTGGTTGCACCGCAAGGTGCAGCGGGTGAGCGTGTCGCAGTCGCCGTTCCAGCGGCGAAGGGGGCTCGCGACGCTGAAGTTCCACCTGGCCGCGGGATCGGTGACCGTGCCGTTCGTGGAGCATGCAGCGGCCGTACGCTTGCGGGACTACGTCCTGTATTGCGTCGAGTCGAGCCACAAGGCCTGGCATTGACGGGCCGATCGCCCGCCCCGCGAGTGCCTACACGTTGAAGCGGAAGTGCATGACGTCGCCTTCCTGGACGACGTAGGTCTTGCCTTCCAGGCGCAGGCGGCCGGCTTCCTTCGCGCCCTGCTCGCCGTTCAGGGACACGAAATCGTCATAGGCGATCACTTCCGCGCGGATGAAGCCTTTTTCGAAGTCCGTGTGGATCTCGCCCGCGGCCTGCGGCGCGGTCGCCCCCACGCGGGTGGTCCACGCCCGCACTTCCTTGGGACCCACGGTGAAGAACGTCTGCAGGCCGAGTAACTTGTACGCACAGCGGATGACGCGGTCGAGGCCCGGCTCTTCCAGGCCGAGCTCCGCCAAAAACTCCGCCTTGTCGGACTCGTCGAGCTGCGCGATCTCGGCTTCAATGGCGGCGCAGATCGTCACCACCTCGGCGTTCTCACCCGCAGCAATCGCGCGCACGGCGTCGAGGTGCGGGTTGTTCCCGAAGCCGCCCTCGTCGACGTTGGCGACGTACATGACCGGTTTTGCCGTGATCAGGTGCAGGTCGCGCACGAGCAGCCGTTCGGATTCGTCCAGCTCGAGCGTGCGCACCGGGCGGCCTTCGTCGAGGTGCGCTTTCACCTTGCGCAGCGTGTCCCGGTGCCGCACCGCCGCTTTCTCGTTCGTCTTGGCACTGCGCTCGGCCTTGTAGAGCTGCTTCTCGACGGATTCGAGATCAGCCAGTGCCAACTCCGTGTTGATGGTATCGATGTCGTCGGCCGGGTCGATGGTGCCCGCCACGTGCATCACGTCATCGTTCTCGAAGCAGCGGACGACGTGCGCGATGGCATTCGTCTCGCGAATGTTCGCCAGGAACTGGTTGCCGAGCCCCTCGCCTTTCGACGCACCGGCGACGAGGCCGGCGATGTCGACGAACTCGACGACCGTCGGGATCGTCTTCTGCGGCTTCGCGATGCCGCTCAGTACGCCCAGCCTCGGGTCGGGCACCGGCACAACCCCGACGTTCGGCTCGATCGTGCAGAACGGGTAGTTCTCCGCCGGGATTTCGGCAGCCGTCAGGGCATTGAAAAGCGTCGACTTCCCGACGTTCGGCAGGCCCACGATGCCGCACTTGATGGCCATTACTCGCCCCGCTTCAGGTTGGTGTGCAGCCGGTTCATCGCGGCTTCGGCGCCCTTCTCCGCGAGCAGCGGCATGAGATCCAGCG
>CBFGSB010000278.1:0-3366 GCA_965651325.1 uncultured Chromatiales bacterium
AGCTGCGAGGCAGGGATGCCGAGCCGCAGGCCCACAGGGACGTGCTCGTGGCCGGTGCCGAAGACCCCCTCCCCCGGTCACGGACACGCCAACCCCGGCGCACACAGCGCGGCGCCACAATGCTCAATCTCCGCGCCGGTGGGTACCGCACGGCATGGCAATCCCGGCTTCCCGACATCCACAAGCGGCAACATCGTGTGCCATAATACCGCGCTGTCACTCAGCCACGGGCCCTCTCACGCCCGCCAACCTGCCGGAACAGCATGGATTTCTTCATTCGCAACGCCTACGCCCAGGACGCGCCGCAGGCGGATCCTTTCGGGTTCCTCCTGCCGATGCTCGTCATTTTCGGCGCGTTTTATTTCCTCCTGATCCGCCCGCAGCAGAAGCGGCAGAAGGCGCACACGGCGCTGGTCGCCGGGCTATCGGTGGGCGACGAGGTGGTGACGGCCGGCGGCTTGCTCGGCCGCGTGACCGGGGTGAGCGATCACTACGCGACCCTGCAGATCGCCGACAACGTGGAAATCAAGATCCAGAAATCGACCGTTTCGGCCGTCGTACCGAAGGGCACGATCGACGCCGCCTGAACCCTCCCGGCCTATGAACCGATACCCCACCTGGCTCAACCTCCTGGTGCTCGGCCTGCTCCTGCTGGGCATCCTGCTGGCGTTGCCGAACGTGTACGGCACCATGCCCGCGGTGCAGATGGCAGCTCCGGATAGCGGCACGTACACAGAGGCGCAGGCAGCCGAGATTTCGGAGCTGCTGGTGCGCGAAGGGATTGCTCCTGAAGAGGCGTACGTGAAGGACGGCCGGATCGTCGTGCGCTTCGATTCGGTACGCGCGCAGGAGGGGGCGACCGACCTGCTGCGTGAGCGCTACGAGGACGCCGGGGTATCGCCCACCCTGGCACCGGCCATGCCCGCGTGGTTGCGCGCGATCGGCATCGAGCCGATGGCGCTCGGGCTGGACCTCCGGGGTGGCGTGCACATCCTGCTCGAGGTCGACGTGGAATCGGCGATCGCGAGCCGCCTCTCGACCTACCAGCAGGACATCGACGAGCGGCTGCGGGACGCCAACATCAGGCACCGGGTCGACCTCGACGGCCGCACCCTGACCGTGCGCCTGACCAGCGAGGCCGACGCGGAACGTGCCCGCGATATCGTCTCCCGCGCGGATCCCGCCCTCCTGATCTTCGACGGCGCGGACGATCGCACGTTCATGGTGCGCATGAGTGACGCCCAGATTGCCGCCCGCCGCGACTTCGCCATCAGCCAGAACACCACCACCTTGCGCAGCCGCGTCGACGAGCTCGGCGTGTCCGAGCCGATCGTGCAGCGCCAGGGGCTCGATCGTATCGTGGTGCAGCTCCCGGGCGTGCAGGACCCGAACCGGCTGGACGACATCCTGACGGCGACCGCGACCGTGGAGTTCCGCCTGGTCGACCTGGGCGGCGACAGTCCGGGATCGCGCCGCTACCCGGGCCGCGGGCAGCAGCAATCGCAGGTCCTGAAGCGCGAGGTCATCGCCTCCGGTGACCAGATCATCGATGCCGAGGCGGGCTTCAGCGAGGGGCAGCCGGCCGTCTTCATCACGCTCGACGGTGCCGGCGGCGAGAAGATGCTCCAGACGACGCGCAACAACCTGCAGAAGCCGATGTCGACGGTGTTCATCGAGACCCATCGCGAAACGATCATGCGCGACGGGGAACCGACACACCGCGTAACTCGCACGGAAGAGATCATCAGCACCGCCACGATCAATGGCATCTTCAAGGATCGTTTCGTGATCACCGGGCTGACGGCGGCCGAGGCGCGCGACCTCGCACTCCTGCTGCGTGCGGGCGCGCTGGCGGCACCCGTTTACAAGATCGAGGAGCGCACGATCGGCCCGAGCCTCGGGTCGGACAACATCGAGCGCGGCTTCGAGGCCGTGGCCGTGGGCTTCTTCGCGGTCGTGATCTTCATGGTCATTTACTACAAGTGGTTCGGCATGATCGCCAACCTGGCGCTGTTTTCGAACCTGGTCTTCATCGTCGCGTTCATGTCGCTGCTGCAGGCATCCCTGACGCTGCCCGGCATCGCGGGTATCGTGCTGACGGTGGGTATGGCACTCGATGCCAACGTGCTGATCTTCGAGCGCATCCGGGAAGAGCTCGCGGCGGGCACCGCGCCGAGCTCCGCGATCACCGCGGGATATGACAAAGCGTTCTCCTCGATCGCCGACGCCAACATCACGACCCTGATCGCCGGCATCGTGCTGTTCCTGTTCGGCACCGGTCCGGTAAAGGGCTTCGCCGTGACGCTCTCACTCGGCATCGTTACCTCGATGTTCACGGCCGTGGTCGGCACACGCGCCGTGGTCAACCTCATCTACGGCCGGCGCAAGGTCGCCAGCGTCCCGGTTTAGGCCGCCTCGGAAATGAAGTGGATCAAAGAAAAAACGTCGATCGATTTCCTGGGCGACAAGCCGCGCCGCATCGCGCTGTCGATCGCCACGATTTCGGTCATCGTGTCGCTCGCGGCCGTTGCCGTTCGCGGGCTCGAGTTCGGAATCGACTTCACCGGCGGCATCCTGCTGGAGGTCGGCTATCCCGAGCCGGCCGACGTAGACGGGATACGCAACCTGATGGACGAGGCCGGCATTGAAGACGTGCAGGTGCAGAGCTTCGGCCAGCCGACGGACGTCCTCCTGCGGCTTCCGCCGCAGGAAGGCGTCAACGCCGACCAGTTTCGCGAACGCCTGACGGATCTGCTGGACGCTGACCATCCGGGCGTCGAGGTCCGCCGCATCGAAGTCGTCGGGCCGCAGGTTGGCGCCGACCTGCGCGAGAAGGGTCTCACGGCGATGATCTATGCGATGTGCATGATTTTCGTCTACGTGATGTTCCGCTTCCAGTGGAAGTTCGCGCTGGGTTCCCTCGTCGGGTTGCTGCACGACGTGATCATCGTGATCGGCTTGTTTGCGATCTTCGGTTGGCAGTTCGACCTCACGGTGCTTGCCGCGATCCTGGCCGTGATCGGCTATTCCCTGAACGACACCGTGGTGGTGTTCGACCGCGTGCGCGAGAACTTCCTCCTGCTGCGCGGGCGAACGCCGGAACAAGTCCTGAACCAGTCCGTGAACGACACCTTGTCGCGTACCATCATGACCGGCTTTACCACCCTGCTCGTTCTGGTTGCGCTGTATCTCCTGGGTGGCGAAACCCTGAAGCCGTTCTCGCTGGCACTGATCCTCGGCGTGATCATCGGCACGTTCTCTTCCGTGTACATCGCCAGTGCCGCCGTGCTGTTGCTCAATATCAAGGCGCAGGACCTGGTGCCGTCGGAGAAGGACAGCAAGCTGATTGACGACCTGCCTTAGCTT
>CBFGSB010000279.1:0-3358 GCA_965651325.1 uncultured Chromatiales bacterium
ACGGTCGAGCTCGGCACGCGCAACATCAAGATCGCGCTGCGCAAGCTCCGGCGTTTCGCGCGCGAAGGCGCGGCCGACCAGCTCGACCTCGAGGACACGATCGACAAGACCGCACGCAACGGCGGCCTGCTCGACCTGCGCATGGTTCCCGAGCGGCACAACGCGATAAAAATCCTGCTGTGCCTCGACATCGGGGGTTCCATGGACGATCACGTACGCATCTGCGAAGAGCTGTTTTCCGCCGCGCGCTCGGAGTTCAAGCACCTCGAGTATTTTTATTTCCACAACTTCATCTACGAGAGCCTGTGGAAGGACAACCGCCGCCGCCACCAGGAGCGTGTCCCCACGCCGGAGATCACCCACAAATACGGCGCCGACTACAAGCTGATTTTCGTCGGCGATGCGACGATGAGCCCCTACGAGATCGTGTATCCCGGCGGCAGCGTCGAGCACTGGAACGATGAGTCCGGCGCCGTCTGGATCACGAGGCTCCTGAAAACCTGGCCCAAGGCAATCTGGCTGAACCCGGAACCGGAGGAGCGCTGGGAGTACACGCCCTCCATCAAGCTGACGCGCGAACTGATGGATGACCGCATGTATCCGCTGACGCTTTCCGGGCTGGACGCGGGAATAAAGCGGCTGCATTGAGCGATACGCGGCCGCCGTTGCCGATCCACAGTTGCGGCAGTCCTCCCGTATAATCGCCCTTGCTCATGAAGGTACATCCGCAAGAGTTGAAAACGGCTCTGGTGCTGCCCGGCGGAGGCGCCCGGGGCGCGTTCCAGGTCGGGGTGCTAAAGGCAATCGCCGAGCTCCTGCCGCCGCGTGCTCCCAATCCTTTCCCGATCCTGAGCGGCACTTCGGCAGGCGCCATCAATTCCGTGGTCCTGGCCAGCAAAGCGCGGCGCTTCTGCCTCGCCGTGGAAGCGCTGGAGCACGTTTGGGGAAACTTCCGCTGTGAGCAGGTCTATCGCACCGATCCCCTGACGATGCTGAAGAGCAGCCTGCACTGGCTGACCGCGATTGTCTCCGCCGGGCTGATCGCGGGAACGCCCCGTTCGCTGCTCGACAACGCGCCCCTGCGGGCGCTCCTGAGCCGCAAGATCCGGTTTCCGCGCATTCAGCGATCCATCGAGGACGGGCACCTGCATGCCATCGCCGTCACGGCCGCCGGCTACAGCAGCGCCCGCTCGACGACTTTCTTCCAGGCGCACCCGGCCGAGCGGACGTGGACGCGGACGCGGCGCGTCGGCGTGCGCCAGGCGCTGCACCTCGATCACCTCATGGCAAGCATCGCGGTGCCGATGATCTTTCCGCCGGTCTATATCGGCAACGAGTACTTCGGCGACGGTGCCATGCGCCAGGCCACGCCGCTCAGCCCGGCGATCCACCTCGGTGCGGACCGTATCCTCGTGATCGGCGTGCGCAACGAAATGGCGGACGCCGTGCTGGAGCCCGGGGAGTCGACCGACTTCCCGAGCTTCGCGCAAATCGCCGGCTACATGCTGGATACGCTGTTCCTGGACGGCCTGTACGTGGACCTGGAGCGGATGACCCGCATCAACCGGCTCATCGATTCCGTGCCGCCGGACCAGCGGACCGGCGCGTTGACGCGGATGCGGCCGATCGACACCATGCTGGTCGTGCCGAGCCGGGATTTGCGCGAGATCGCCCACCGGCACCGCCGCGCCATGCCGCTCCCGCCGCGCATGTTGCTACGCGGCATCCGGGGCCGGCGCGCAAACGAGACCCGGTTGCTGAGCTTCCTGTTGTTCGAGCAGGCGTACACGCGGGAGCTGATCGACCTCGGCTATGCCGACGCCATGCGCATCAAGGACGAGTTGCGCGACTTCGTCAGCGGCGCGGATGTGCCGCGGCTGTTCGCACCGGCCTGGGTCCGCAAGGACCTGGCCGGCTTCGACATCCTGGAGCCGGTGCCGGCGCCCGAGCCGGCTCAAGCCTTGTAAGGCCTGCACCGGTATCCGGGCACCTGTCCTCCCGCCGGTGCCTACAGAAGGAATGCCGCGCCCAGCCCCAGGAACGTCATGTAGCCCACGACGTCGGTGATCGTGGTCACCACCACGCCGCCGGCGATCGCCGGGTCGATGCCCAGGCGCTTCAGCGTAACCGGCACCCCGAAGCCGGCCGCGGCAGCCATGAAGAGATTGGTCATCATCGCCCCCGCGATCACCGCGCCGATACGCCAGTCGCGGAACCAGAAATAGGTGAACAGCGCGACCGGCGTGGCCCACGCAATTCCGTTCAGGATACCGACCCCCAGTTCCTTGCGCAGGATCTGTCCCGCATTCGCCCGGTCGACCTGGCCGAGCGCGATCGCCCGCGTGGTGATGGTCAGCGACTGGGATCCGGCCGCGCCGCCCATGCTCGGCACGATCGGCATGAGCACGGCGAGCAGCACGATCCGGTCCAGCGTGGTCTGGAACAGGTCGACGACGTTGGCGACGAGGAAAGCGGTCCCCAGGTTGATCCCGAGCCATACCGCGCGGCGGCGGGCGCTCTTCACCACCGGGGCGAACATATCGCTTTCCTCGTCGAGGCCGGCGGCGCTCATCAGCGAGTGCTCGGCTTCCTCGCGGATCACGTCCACGATGTCGTCCACGGTGATGCGGCCGACGACCCGGTAGTTCTCGTCGACCACCGGGGCCGAAAGCAGGTCGCGGTGCTCGAACTCCCACACCACCTCGGACGCCTTGGTGTGCGCCGGGATGGGCATGACGTCGGCTGACATGACCTGGGAGACGGTCTGCTGCGGATCGTTCACGAGCACACGGGACAGGTACAAAGACCCCAGGTATTCGTTGTCGCGGTTGACGACGTACATCGTGTCCGTGCCGTCGGGAATGTTGCCCCGGGCGCGGAGATAGCGCAGCACGACGTCCAGCGTGACGTCCGGGCGGACCGTCACGATGTCGATGTTCATGAGGCCGCCGGCCGTGTCCTCGTCGTAGGAGAGCACCTGGTTCAGGCGCTCGCGATCCTGCGCGTCCATCGACCGCAGCACCTGCCGGGAGACCGCCTCGGGCAGGTCGGCGAGCAGGTCGGCCAGGTCGTCGAGCTGCATGCCCTCGGTGGCGGCAACGAGGCGCTCGGTTTCCATGCCGCTGATCAGGCTGTCGCGCACTTCCTCGACCAGCTCGACCAGCACGTCGCCCTCGCGCTCCGGCTCCACCATTTCCCAGACCAGCGCGCGTTCGGGCGGCGGCAGGGATTCAAGGAGGAGGGCGAGCTCGGACGGGGTGAGGCTCGCGATCAGCCGGCGGACCGAGCGCACGCGGCCACTGCCGAGCTTGTCGCGCAGCAGTTCGAGAGTCGTTTGGGTGGGTTCCCTCGGGTCCAT
>CBFGSB010000280.1:0-3356 GCA_965651325.1 uncultured Chromatiales bacterium
AGGAGAGCCGAACGTGTCCGACGACGAAGCATTCGACAACCTGCCGGAGAGCCTGGTCGAGCAGCTGAAAAGCGCCGAGCGGCGCTTGCCAATGATCACGGCCCGCGTCGACCGCGAGATTCCGGCGATGGCCCGGGTGCATTTCGCGGCGCGTCGCCGCGTTGCCGTCCTGCCGCGTGCCGGCTGGGCCGCAATCGCGGCCACCGTGCTGGTTGCCGTGATCGTGGTGCAGCGACAGGCTCCGGCACCGGAGGAGAGTGCGCTGTATGGTGACCTCGACCGCAGTGGGCAGGTCGACATCGCCGACGTGCTGGCAGCGGCGCGCACCCGCAAAATGTCACCGCCGGAGCTCGACGCGTTCGCCTACCGGGTCGTGGCCCTCGGGTCGCCGGAGGACACATCGTGAAACTCGCTCTTTCGATCCTGCTCCTCAGTGTCGCCGTCCCGTTTGCCCCGGCCGCCGCACAAGATACCCGAGCCCCCCGATTCCTTGCCGTCGACGTGTACCTGCAGGCCGGCGAGCCCGTCGCCGCCTGGCAGTTCGAGCTCAGCGGAGACAACAGCAAGGTCGTCGGCGTCGAGAACGGCGAGAGCAGCGCGTTCGCGGGAACGCCCTATTACGACCGTGAGGCCGTGCAGCGCGGTACCGCCGACCGGATCGTCGTGGCCGACTTTTCGCTCGCCCCGCCGGACGCGCTACCGTCCGGACGGATACGGATCGCGACCCTGCACCTGGTCCTGGAAGACACGCGGCAGCCGGAATTCGACCTGAACCTGGTCACCGCCGTGACCTACGACGGCGCGACGATCAAAGCGTCGATCGCCATCGAGCCACGAAGAGGAAGCCGCCAATGACTACCAACATCTTTCGCCGGGTGATGTCCTGGGCGACGGCGGCCATGGGCGCGGTCGTCGTGTCGGGCTGTGCCGTCTGGACGGCCGCTGCGGTCAGCGCCGTCATCCTGTCGAGTTGCGCGGTGCCGCTGCCGGCACCGCAGGACAGGGTCGAGAAAGCGCCGGAGGTGGAGGAAGTCGTGGTTGCGGCTTCGAGAACGCCCGGCGAGAAGGAGCAGCCGCAGATGCGGCTGGAGGTGCCCGCAGGAACACCGCCCATCGCGAGCCAGCGAATGGCTCGACGAGCACCTGCGCTCGTCAGGGCCGACTTTTACGCCTTCGGTGAACGCCGCGCCGCTGCGCTGGCATCCGTTTCGCCGGGCGAAGAGCTCTGGATCATCGCCAAGCCGTCAGCCGGGGGTGAACCGGAATCAACCGACGGTCCCGGCACCGGAGCCATGCTGGCGAACTTTCCGGACGACGTCGACCCGGAGACGGGCGAGGTGCGGCAGGTCCCGCTGCCGTTGAAGCACACCGACGTGCGCGCCTCGATCGACGGCTACATCAGCACCGTCAACGTGCGCCAGCAGTTCGAGAACCCTTTCAACGAGAAGATCGAGGCGGTCTACCTGTTCCCGCTGCCGGAAAAGGCGGCCGTCAGCGAGTTCCTGATGATTATCGGCGAGCGCCGCATCCGCGGCATCCTGCGCGAGAAAGAGGAGGCGGAAGCGATCTACAACGCCGCGCGCGCGCAGGGCTACCAGGCCAGCCTGCTGGTGCAGCATCGTCCCAACATCTTCGAGCAGAAAGTCGCGAACATCGAGCCCGGTAAGGCGATCGATGTCGACATCAGGTACTTCCATACGCTCGCCTACGAAGACGGCTGGTACTCGTTCGTCTTCCCGACCGTCGTGGGCCCGCGCTACAACCCGCCGGAGTCCGGCGACCCGGTCGTGCCAGTGCCGCGCGGCAGCCTCCCGGTGCCCGGGGAGACGTCGATCCAGTACCTGCCGCCGGACGAGCGCTCGGCGCACGACCTCTCCATCGAGGTCGCGATCGACGCCGGCGTCGCCATCGAGGAACTGAAAGCCTCCCATGAGATCGCGACCGCGCGCGAGACGGCGGAAACCGTGACGGTCGAGCTTGCCGGTGGAGCGATGATCCCGAATCGGGATTTCATCCTGAAATTCCGCGTTGCCGGCGACACGATCAAATCGAACCTGCTTACCTACGTCGATCCGGACACGCAGCAGGGCTACTTCACGTTGATGCTCTACCCGCCGGCTGGGACGGAGGCCCTGCCGCGGCGGCCAATGGAAATGGTGTTCGTGCTCGACTGTTCCGGCTCGATGAACGGCCGGCCGCTCGAGCAGGCCAAGGCCGCCGTTGCGACCGCGCTCCGCCACCTGCAGGAGGGCGACACCTTCCAGATCATCCGCTTCTCGGACAATGCCAGCCAGTTCGGCGCGGCGCCGGTGCCCGCGACGGCCGAAAACCTGCAGCGAGCCCGCTATTATCTCGACACTCTCGACGGCAGTGGCGGCACGCAGATGATCGAGGGCGTCAAGGCGGCGCTCGATTTCCCGCACGATCCGGCACGCCTGCGCTTCGTTTCCTTCCTGACCGACGGCTACATCGGTAATGAGGTTGACATCATCGCCGCTGTGCACCAGCGGATCGGTAGCTCGCGTATTTTTAGCTTCGGCGTCGGCTCGGCGGTCAATCGCTACCTGCTGGAGCGCATGGCGAAGGAAGGCCGCGGCGCCGTCGCCTACCTCGGACCGCAGGATTCCGCGGCCGGCGTGATGGGTCGCTTCTTCAACCGCATCAGTCACCCGGCACTCACGGACCTGACGATCGACTGGGGCGGCATGGCGGTTACGGACGTCTATCCGGCGAAGCTGCCCGACCTGTTCGTCGGCCGGCCCGTGGTCGTCACGGGCAAATACCTCGGGCCGGCAAACGGCGTGACCGCCTCCGGCATGGCGGGCGGCGTGAGCCACACCGTCGAGATTCCCGCGGCGGCTGCCGGCGCCGAAAAGGCCTACGTCGCGAAAATCTGGGCCAGGTTGCGCATCGCCGACCTGAACGACCGCCTGGCCCGGGAGCCGCACCGCAGCCACGAGCTCGAGGGGCAGATCAGGCGCACCGCCCTGGACTACCGGCTCATGTCCGCGTTCACCTCGTTCGTCGCCGTGGATGCCTCGCGCGTGACCGAAGGCACGCACGGCTACACGGTCAAGCAGGCCGTTCCGGTGCCGGAAGCCGTGCGCTACGACACGACGGTCGAGCCGATCGCGGTCGGCGGGGAGCGCTGAGATGAAGCATACGAGTCGGATCATGCTCGGAGCCGTTGCGCTTGCGGCGGCGGGTTGCGCGACCTACACGACGCCGGCAGGCGGAGTGTCGATGGCCGAGTTCGCTGATGAGGACCTGCAGTCCTTCTACGAGCGAGAGCCGGCCAGCCCGTTTCCTGCGAATCTAGCGGTGCTGCGCGTGCAGGACGCGGGCTATGCCACGAA
>CBFGSB010000281.1:0-3349 GCA_965651325.1 uncultured Chromatiales bacterium
CTGAGCGCGCCCTGGAACTCGCCGAGCGGGGTACGGCGCGCGGCAACGATGACAACGGGGTCTTGAGGCATAGGGAAAGAACTGCGGAATGTGCCGAACGCTCGGCGGGTCTGCGATTATTCACATCGCCGGTGCCTGCCGCAACCGCGCCCACGGCGCCGTCCAGAAGCCGGCGATCCGGTTCCTGGGGAGCCTCTGCACAAGTCGTGGACGGCGTCTTTTCGCCCAGGCTTTCCAGGCTCGGCGTTGCGCAAAGCCAGCAATAGCTGGCTATTACTGGCTTCACGCGCCTTGATCCTGAAAACCCTGGACGAAAATACGCTCGCCCAGACCTGTGCAGAGGCTCCCTAGCCGGCAAGGTCGGGTTCGTCGAGCGCGGTGAGGATGCGCCGCCGCGCCGAGTCCGCGAGCGCCTTGCTGCTTCCGAAGCAGGGATCGCCGGGCAGGATCGGCGGCAGCACGTCGATCACCAGGCGGCCGCGCCGCGGCAGGAACCGGCGGGCGGGCAGGATGTCGCGGGAGCCATTGATGGCGAGCGGGACCACCGGCAGTCCGCCCTTCGCGGCCGCGGCGAAGGCCCCGGGGCGGAAGCGGTGCAGGCCCGGCTCGATGTGGAACGTACCCTCCGGAAATACCGCCAGGGATTCGCCCGATGCGGCGGCCTTCAGGAGGCGGCGGGCATCGCGGACGCTGGCCGAGGCAACGAATCGCTCCACGAAGCGGGAACCGATCCGCTTGAGCACGAAATGCACGACCGGCACCTTGCGCATTTCGCCCTTGATCACGAAAGAGAAGCGGGGCGGCAGGAAGGCCTGCAGGATGATGCCGTCCATGTAGCTCGCGTGATTGGAGACGACGACGCAGTGACCGTCGGGAATGTGTGCAAGCCCTCGCCGGACGGCCCGGATACCCGCCACCGCGAACCAGGACCGGGCGGCGGCGGAGACCCAGCGCCGCCGACGCTCGAGGCCGGGCACCACGGCCGCCGCCAGCGCGGCGCCGCCAAAACAGGCAATGAACGCGAGCCAGGCGTAAATTCCGTACAGGAGTCCGGCGATGTGTCCGGTGGCGGCCCGGAAAGTCGGCGCCTGTGCTGGTTTGTCCATTACTTCTCGTTGTTTCCCGAGCGCGTCGCGAGCCCGATGTTGTCACACGATACCCGCTGCAGCGACCAGTGCGCATGGTGCAATGTGATGCGCATCGCTTATGTTAATGCCGTGATGAATCTGTGACAGCGGTCACGACAGGGCAGAAGCGCGCTCCCCATACTCAAAATCTCGAAAAATCCGTCGCTTGCCCGTAGCGACGACGAAGGCAGGGATTGCCCGGGGATACACATGGCAACAATGGCTGGCACTCAGCAGAAGAAAGCCGCATCGATGCGCGCCACCAGTTCCGAGCAATTGGTCGATCGGTTCCTGGATGCCATCTGGACCGAGCGCGGCCTGTCGGCCAATACCCTGGGTGCCTACCGAGCCGACCTCATGACCCTGTGGCGTGGACTCTCTGAGCGCAACATCCCGATCCACGAGGCGGAGAAGGCGGACCTGCTGGAATTCATCGCGCGGCGCGTCGAAAGCGGCGCCAAGCCGCGGTCGACGGCACGGCAACTTTCGAGCTTTCGGCGCTTCTTTCGCTACATCATGCGCGAGGGCCTGCGCGACACCGATCCCACCGCGGACATCGACATGCCCCGGATCGGCCGTTCGCTGCCGAAGACGCTGACCGAGGACGAGGTCGACGCGCTGCTGCAGGCGCCGAATACCGACGAGCCGCTGGGACATCGCGACCGCGCCATGCTGGAGCTGCTGTACGCTACCGGCCTGCGCGTGTCCGAGCTCATCAACCTCAGGCAGTCGCAGGTGAATTTCAACCAGGGCGTGCTGCGGATCGTCGGCAAGGGTGGCCGTGAGCGCCTCATCCCGCTGGGCGAGGAGGCGCAGCGCTGGCTGCGCGACTTCATTGACGGCCCGCGCATGGAAATCCTGCTCGAGCGGCAGACCGACTACCTGTTCCCGACGCGCCGCGGCGAATGCATGACGCGCCAGGCTTTCTGGCACATCATCAAGCGCTATGCCCAGAAAGCCGGGATCGACAAGAAGCTGTCGCCGCACAGCCTGCGGCACGCCTTCGCCACGCACCTCCTGAACCGGGGTGCCGACCTGCGGGTCGTCCAGCTCCTGCTCGGCCACAGCGATCTCTCGACGACGCAGATCTACACGCACGTCGCCCGGGAGCGCCTGAAAGACCTGCACGGCCAGCACCATCCCCGCGGCTGACCTGCCGGCGTACCGCGAAAATGTTTCATTGTTCGCGACGGGGTGCGCTAGACTCCCCGCCGCGGCGGAACCGGCCTGCCGGGAGCCTGTCGAACCGCACACATTGCCCGCCGCCGGCCGGCGATAACCAACCGAGAACCGCTGGATGAATGAGAACCCGCTCCTGATCGCGCTCGCGACGCTCGCTCTCCTGATTGCCGTCCCCGCTGCTGCCCAGGCGGGAGCCGCCGACGCCGGGCAGCCCGGCCTCGAAACCGCACGGGCGAAAGCCGTCGCCACCTTCAACGAGGTGAAGCCGGAAGACGTGCAGCCCAGCGCGGTGCCGGGCTGGTTCATCATCCGCAAAGGCACCCTCATCGCGTATATCTCGGGCGACGGGAAGTACCTGTTCCAGGGCGACCTGATCGATATCGACCAGGAGATCAGCCTCACCGAGGTGGCGCGCAACGAAGCGCGGCTGAAGATGATGGAAGCCATACCCGACGAGCGCACCATCGTGTTCGCTCCCGCGGAGGTCAAGCACGTGCTGTCGGTGTTCACGGACGTCGATTGCACGTACTGCCGGCGCTTCCACAGCCAGATCGACGAGTACCTCGCACAGGGCATCGAGGTCCGCTATCTCCTCTACCCGCGCAACGGCCCGGCCTCGGAATCCTGGGCCAAGGCCGAACGCGTCTGGTGTGCCGATGACCGCAAGCAGGCGCTGACGCTGGCCAAGCTGGATCGCGAATTCGAAACCGCGAGCTGCGACGCTTCGATTATCAACGAGCATTTCGCGCTGGGGCAGGATATCGGGTTGCGCGGGACGCCGGCGCTGGTGTTGGAGGATGGCACCCTGATCAGCGGGTACGTGCCGCCGGTGGAGCTCAGCCAGCGCATGACGGCTGCGGTCGCCGACTGAGGCTTTTTCCTTCCGTTATGTCCTGCGACGGCCGGCGGCGGCTTGCGGGAATGGCTTTCTACGCGCTCTTTAGGCCTTTCGGGTCCGGGATGGTTGGCATGGCCTGACGGCGGATTCCGGGCGCCCCCGGGGGGCCTTTGGGGGAATGGCTCCCTACGGGCCCTGCGGG
>CBFGSB010000282.1:0-3341 GCA_965651325.1 uncultured Chromatiales bacterium
CCTTCTGCATCGATGAGAATGCCGGCAGCGACGCGGAGGCGGTCGGTTACGTCAACCGCCCGTGGCACTGCTTGAATTTCTTGCCCGAGCCGCAGGGGCAGGGCTCGTTCCGGCCCACCTTCCGTTCCGCGCGCACGAACGGCGTGTGCTGCACGGGCGTGGGCCCCGGCGCGGCCTCGGCTTCCGCCGTCGCCGGCAGTGGCTGGCCCACCGATTGGGCCGCGGCGAGCTGCTCCAGCGCCGCCGCCTGCGCGTGCCGGAACTCCATGGCCTGGGCGGCGCGCCGCTGCGCCTCCATGCGCTGCACGTCCTGCTCGCTCTGGATGCGGATGCGCGACAGCACGCTGATGGTGTCGTGCTTGATCTGGTCCAGCATGGCGCCGAACATCTCGAAAGCTTCCCGCTTGTACTCCTGCTTGGGGTTCTTCTGCGCATAGCCGCGCAGGTGGATGCCCTGCCGCAGGTAATCCATCGCGGCCAGGTGCTCCTTCCAGTGATGGTCGAGCTGCTTCAGCATCACTTCCTTCTCGACGTGACGCATCAGGCCCGAGCCGATCGCGTTCTCCTTCTCGTCGTAGCTCTCCTGCAGCGCGGTGGTCACGCGCTCGCGGATGGCTTCGTCGTTCAGCGTCGAGTCTTCCTTCAACCAGCCGGCGATGTCGAGGCGCAGCCCGAAATCGTGCTCCAGGGCCTGCGACAGTCCTTCGGGATCCCACTGCTCCTCGAGGCTGCCCGGCGGAATGTACTGGTCGATCACGGCACCGGCGACCTCCTCGCGGATCGCCACGATCGAATCCTTGATCTCGTCGGCCTCCATCAGCTCCGTGCGCTGGTGGTACACCACCTTGCGCTGGTCGTTGGCGACGTCGTCGTACTCGAGGAGGTTCTTGCGGATGTCGAAGTTGTGCGCTTCGACCTTGCGCTGGGCGCGCTCGATCTGCCGGCTGAGCAGCTTGCTTTCGATGGCCTCGCCTTCGCGCATGCCGGCACGCGCCAGGAGCGCCTTCGTGCGGTTGGGGTCGCCGAAGATGCGCATCAGGTTGTCTTCCATCGACAGGTAGAAGCGGCTGGAGCCCGGGTCGCCCTGGCGGCCGGAACGGCCGCGGAGCTGGTTATCGATTCGCCGCGACTCGTGCCGCTCGGTGCCGATGATGTGCAGCCCGCCGGCTTCGAGCACGGCCTCGTGGCGCGCCTGCCAGGCGGCGCGAATGGCCTCGCGGTCCGCGTCCTCGCCCGCCGCCGCGAGCTCCGCTTCGAGATTGCCGCCGAGCACGATATCCGTGCCGCGGCCGGCCATGTTGGTCGCGATCGTGATGGCGCCGGGCCGCCCGGCCTGCTGCACGACGATGGCCTCGCGCTCGTGCTGCTTCGCGTTCAGCACCTCGTGCTCGATCTTCTTCTTCTTGAGGAGCGACGACAGGTACTCGGAGGTTTCGATGGAGGTCGTGCCGACGAGCACCGGCTGTCCGCGCTCCCGGCAATCGTTGATGTCCTCGATGATCGCCTGGAACTTGTCCTCCTGGTTGAGGTAGACGAGGTCCGGATGGTCCTTGCGGATCATCGGCTTGTGGGTCGGGATGACGACCACCTCGAGCCCGTAAATCGACTGGAACTCGAAAGCTTCCGTGTCCGCGGTGCCGGTCATGCCGGACAGGTTGTCGTACAGGCGGAAGTAGTTCTGGAAGGTAATCGAGGCGACCGTCTGGTTTTCCTGCTTGACCGCGACCCCTTCTTTCGCTTCCACCGCCTGGTGCAGGCCATCGGACCAGCGCCGGCCGGGCATCGTCCGGCCGGTAAACTCGTCGACGATGACGATCTCGCCGTCCTTGACGATGTATTCGACGTCCCGATGGAACATCACGTGCGCGCGCAGGGCGGCGTTCAGGTGATGCACCAGGCGGATGTTGCCCGCGTCGTAAAGGCTTTCGCCTTCGCTGAGCAACCCGGCCTGGGTCATCAGCTCCTCGACGCGCTGGTGACCCTCCTCGGTCATGTGCACCTGCTTCGACTTCTCGTCCTTGGAGTAGTCGCCCGGCCCGTCCTCTTCCTTCTGCTCTGTCAGCTTCGGGATGAGCTTGTTGATCTTGAGGTAAAGATCGGTGTTTTCCTCGGTTGGCCCGGAAATGATCAGCGGCGTGCGCGCTTCGTCGATGAGGATGGAGTCCACCTCGTCGACGATGGCGAAGGCGAGGTCGCGCTGGACGCGGTCTTCGACCGAAAACGCCAGGTTGTCGCGCAGGTAGTCGAACCCGAGCTCGTTGTTCGTGGCGTAGGTGATGTCAGCCGCGTAGGCCGCCGCCTTCTCGGCGTGCGGCTGGCCGCTCTTGGCGACGCCGACCGTCATCCCCAGGAACTCGTAAACCGGCGCCATCCACTCCGAGTCGCGCTGGGCGAGGTATTCGTTGACGGTGACGATGTGCACGCCGCGCCCCGACAGCGCGTTGAGGTAAGCGGCCAGGGTCGCCATCAGCGTCTTGCCCTCACCGGTGCGCATTTCCGCGATGTTGCCATCGTGCAGCACCATGCCGCCGATGAGCTGCACGTCGAAATGGCGCATGCCGAGCGTGCGCCGCGCGGCTTCGCGCGCGACCGCGAAGGCCTCCGGCAGCAGGTCGTCCAGGGTCTCGCCCTTGGCGTACCGGTCGCGGAATTCGGCGGATTTCGCCCTCAGGTCGGCATCCGCGAGCGCCTGCAAGCCCTCTTCCAGGCTATTGATACGCCTGACAACTTTCCCGTATCGCTTGAGCTGCCGCTGGTTGGCGCTGCCGAATAGCTGGGTTACGAAATTGGCCACACGGCCTCCTCGATGATTCTCGATTGCATGCGGGGCGGGCCGTCACACAAAGACGGGTATTTTACGGACTGGCCGCGATAATGCACCACGCCGGGAGCCCCCCTGGGTTCATGCGCTGGATGCCGCCCTGTGGCGGCGCCGATCACGGAGATATGCGTCTGGCCGCGGAGATCACAAGGTGCCGGGGTCGGGTGCCGAACGGCGGGGTTCGACCGGCGGGGGCTTACTCCGCGCTCTGGCGGATGAAATCGACCGGATTGACCTGCTGGCCGCCCTTCAGGACTTCGAAGTGAAGATTGGGGCCGGTGGCGCGGCCGGTATCGCCCATGAGGGCCACCGTCTGGCCCTTCTTGACCTCGTCGCCGACGGAGACGAGATTTTCGGAGTTGTGCGCGTAGCGGGTCGCGTAGCCGTTGCCGTGATTGATCTCGACCATCTGGCCGTAACCGTAGCGCTTGGACGACCAGGTGACGATGCCGTCCGCCACGGCGATGACCTCGGTGCCGGCCTTGCCGGCGAAGTCGATGCCCTTGTGGGTCGCCGTTTT
>CBFGSB010000283.1:0-3339 GCA_965651325.1 uncultured Chromatiales bacterium
AGGCCTTGCATGCTGTCCAGGTCGGAGTCCACGTCGACGCCGAACCCGACGGCGAGAAACAGGATCAGCGAAATGATGAACGAAGGCCCGGTGGTCCACGCCATGTGTCGAACGTGCTCGAAAAGCTCGGAGCCCGCCACGGCCGGCGCGAGATTGGTGGTATCGGAGAGCGGCGACATCTTGTCGCCGAAGTAGGCTCCGGAGATCACGGCGCCGGCGGCGATCGCCGGCGACAGCCCGAGCCCCATCGCAACGCCGATCAATGCCACGCCCAGCGTGCCCGCGGTGGTCCAGGAGCTGCCGGTGGCGAGCGCCGCGATCGAGCAGATGAGGCAGGTCGCGGCAAAAAAGTAGCGCGGATCGAGCAGGTCCAGCCCGTAATAGATGAGCGAGGGCACGGTGCCAGAGATCAGCCACGCCCCGATCAACGCACCCACGGAGAGCAGGATGAGGATGGCGCCCATCGCGGTGCCGATGCCATCGACCATCGCCCGCTGCACGTCCGCCCAGCGATGCCCGTTCTTGATCGCGATGAGGGACGCAACGGCCGCGCCGACGATCAGCACGATCTGGGTCGGCCCGCCCACCGCGTCGGAGCCGAACAGGTACACGGCAAGCGCGAGCAGGAGGATCAGGACTATGACGGGCAGCAGCGCGTCGAGGAGCGTCGGGGATTTCGGTGTACTCATGCGGTGGCCTGCAAGGGGCAAGCGACGGAGGATACCGCATGCGCCGCGGCGCTGCTGCTCATGCCACATGCTGCCGCGGCAACGGCTGGCCTTCCGCCGGCGCATCCCGGATAATTGCCGCCACGCCGGCACAACAGCAGGAACTCAAACATGCACCAATCGCGATTTACAGCAACCATAGCCTTGGTGATTGCAGCGTCCCTGGTCACCCTGGGATTCGCGCAGCCGGCCTCCGCCGGAGTAATCGGCACGCAGGCGGCCATCGAAGCCCAGGACAGGAACGCGCGCATTGAGCGCATCAACGACGTGCTGGCGCGGGACAACGTGCAGCAGCAGCTCGTTCGTTTTGGCGTCGATCCGGCGGATGCGGAGCAACGGATCGCCTCCCTGAGCGACGATGAGCTCGCGGCCCTCGAGCAACGGATGAACGAGCTTCCGGCCGGCGCCGGTGCCATCGAGGTGCTCGGTGTCGTGCTGCTGGTGCTGCTGGTGCTCGAGCTGCTCGGCGTGACCGACGTCTTCAAGGCGCTCTAAGCCACCAGGAGCGACTTGCCTGCGCGACTGACGCTCGCCGCGCTCACGGTCTGCCTGCTCGCCGGCTGCGCCGCGAACCCGTTCGACGCGCTCCCGCCCGGCGCACACGCGGCTGCCGTAGAGCTGCGCGACACGCCCTTCTTCCCACAGGATGAGTACCAGTGCGGCCCGGCGGCGCTGGCCACCGTGCTGGCACCCACGGGCGTGGAAGTCGCGGCGGACGAGCTCACCCCGCTCGTCTACGTGCCCGGCCGACGGGGCAGCTTCCAGGCCGAGATGATCGCCGCGACGCGCACCCACGGCCGCCTGCCCTACGTCATTGCACCCGATTTCGCGGCGCTCCTCGCCGAGGTCGAGAGCGGCCGGCCGGTGCTGGTGCTGCAGAACCTGGGAGTTGCGCTGTTTCCCACCTGGCATTACGCGGTGGTCATCGGGTTTTCGCCGGATCCCGGCGAGGTGATCCTGCGCTCGGGTACCGACCGGCGCCGGGTCACGCCGGCGGGCGTATTCGCGCGCACCTGGGCGCGCAGCGGCAACTGGGGCATGGTGGCGCTCCGGCCCGGCGAGCTGCCCGGGCAGCCGGATCGCGACCGCTACCTCAAGGCCGCCGCCGCCGCCGAGGCGGCCGCGCGCCCCAATCTCGCCGCGCCGGCTTATGCCGCTGCCACGCGCCAATGGCCGGACAGCGCCATCGCCTGGCTCGGGCTCGGCAACGCCGCTTACCAGCGCGGCGAGCTCGAGGAAGCCGCGCGCGGGTACAGGCGCGCGTTGGAGCTGGCTCCGAACGACCCGGTGGTGCGGAACAACCTGGCCACGGCCATACTGGAACGAGGCCGCTGCGAGGAAGCGGCCCGGGTGATGGACGGCCTTGCCGAACCGGCCGGCATGGATGCCGCGCTCGCGGCGGCGATTGCCGCCACCCGCGCGGATATCGCCGCCTGCTCCCCGGAAGCGGCACAATGATCTTTGCGGAGGTAAACACGTGACGACGTTGGGCAGCATTACCATCGACCGCCGCTTCCGCGGCCCTCCGCATTCGGGGAACGGCGGCTATTCCTGCGGCCGCCTCGCGGCTTTCGTCGATGGGGACGCGGAAGTGACCCTGCACAAGCCGCCGCCGCTCGCGAGGGAGCTGCAGGTCGTTGCCGGCGCCGAGGGTGCGCTCGGGCTGTACGACGGCGAGCGCCTCATCGCCACCGCGCGCCCGGCGGAGGTGACGGTCACGCCGCCGGTGCGGCCCGGCTTCGAGGCGGCGCAGGCCGCCAGCTCGCGAACCTTCCCGCCCGAGACCCACAAGCTGCCGATGTGCTACGTCTGCGGCCCGGACCGCGCGCACGGCGACGGGCTGCGCATCCATTGCGGGCCGCTGGATCTACAGGCGGGCTGGGACGGCGTGGTCGCGGCCGGGTGGATCCCGGAGGACTACATGGCGGACGAGAGCGGCGCCGTCGCGCCCGAGTTTGCCTGGGCGGCCCTCGATTGCCCCACCGCCTACGCGATGGCGTCCGGCGAAGGGTTCCCGTCGATACTCCTCGGGCGCCAGGCGGTCCGCATCGAACGCCGGCCGCGGCCGGGCGAGCGCTGCGTCGTCACGGCATGGCAGACAGGCCAGGACGGCCGCAAGTTCTGGTCGGAGGGAGCGCTGCTCGATGCGGCGGGGGCAACGCTCGCGGCCTGCCGGGCAACCTGGATCGAAGTGAGCGGCGACGTGCTCCGCGGCGCCATGTAGGCAGCCGGGCATGCGCCGGCCTGCCTCAGGGGTGGGCGGAGCTCACCCCGCCGGCGTCAGCTTCAGCAGGCGCCCGCCTTCGCCGTCTTCCAGCAGCCAGACCGCACCGTCCGGACCCTGCTCCACCCCGCGGATGCGCTTGCCCATCGGGTAGCGCGCCGCTTCCGATGCCGTATCGCCCTCGAGCGCCACGTGCACGAGCGCCTCGCCGCCCAGCGCACCGATGAGCGCGTCACCCCGCCACCCGGGGAACAGCTCGCCGGTGTAAATCACCAGGCTGCCGGGCGAAATCGAGGGCACCCAGAATGCCTTCGGCGCCTCGAATTCCGGGCGCGTGTCGTGATCGGGAATTTCGCGGCCGTCGTAGTGGTCGCCGTTGGAGACGAC
>CBFGSB010000284.1:0-3338 GCA_965651325.1 uncultured Chromatiales bacterium
TGATTGTCACGAATCACGTGACAGTGTATTGCGCTGCGTCGTGTTTATCTCACCAGGTGTAGTAGCCACACTTTGACATAGTCACCGTTCCCGATCTGGCAGACCTAGCCGGCCGCGAACTGCCGGAAAAGGACGTGGATGGAGAACCCACTGCATTGCGCTCGCGGACAGGTCGAAGACACCACGGCATTCGCTCGATCGGGCACGATGGTCTATTGATTGATTGAGTGAGTTGACGGCAAACACTGGAGAGTCCCCATGAAACTGTACTACGCCCCCGGCGCCTGTTCGCAGGCTCCCCACATCGCTTTGCAGGAGCTGGAACTGCCCTTTGATGCAGTGAAGGTTGATCTTGCGACGCATACGCTCCCGGATGGGTCCGACTATTACGCCGTCAATCCGAAAGGCTACGTCCCGTTGCTGCAGCTCGACGACGGCACATCCCTCACCGAAGCGCATGTCGTCCTGCAGTACATCGCGGACCAGAAGCCCGGCACGCTCGCCCCGCAATTCGGCACGCCCGAGCGCTGGAAGCTGATGGAGTGGCTCGGCTTCGTCGCGACCGAGGTGCACAAGGGTTTTGGCCCCCTCTGGTCGCCGCAGACGCCGCCCGAGGTACGCAAGAGCACCGTGGAAGCGCTCGGCCGCCGCTTTGCGCTGCTTGATGAGACTTTGCGCAAGCAGCCCTTCCTGACCGGCGAGAAGTTCACCATCGCGGACGCCTACCTGTTCGTGATCCTGAACTGGACGAAGGTGCACAAGGTCGACATTTCGTCCTGGCCGGCACTCGGCGAATTCCAGGCGCGCGTCGCGGAGCGGCCCGCGGTGCGTGCGACGCTGAAGGACGAAGGACTGGCGTAGCCGTCGCCTGCCGATGCCAGGCCGCGCGCGCCATCAATGCGATGGGTGGTCTCCCGCGAGTCGGGGAGCGGCCTTGCTGCAATACCTGGGTGGCGGGCCGGAGGCGCTGCTTCCGCGGAGGTGTTTCGTGGAAACTGCCTTAAGTAGGCAGGCTAAGTCTTTGACGCAGAAAGTTAGCACGCAGGCATATCCCCGTCGCCCTCGGCGGCGAGCAGCGCGCGGTACAGGTCGCCGATCCGGCGGGTCAGCGGGCCGGGCAGGTGGGGAACGCCGCGGCCGTCGATCGCGGCCACCGGCGTCACGCCGCCGAAGGTACCGGTAACGAAGGCCTCGTCGGCGGCGTAGGCTTCGCCGAGCGTAAAGTCGCGCTCCTCCACGTCGATCCCGTTTTCGCGGCAGAGCATGACGACGTGCCCGCGGGTGATCCCCTTGAAGCAGTAGCGCCCCGTCGAGGTTACGACGGCGCCGTCGCGCACGATGAAGAAGTTGGTCGCGTTGCAGCTCGCGACGAAGCCGCGGCCGTCGAGCATCAGCGCTTCGTCGGCGCCGAGGTTTGCGGCCTGCAACAGCGCCTGGATGAGATTCAGCCGGCTGTGCGTGTTCAGGTGCATGTCGAACACGTCCGGCGTACTGGTGCGGTAGGTCGAGGTGACGAGCGTGAGGCCGCGTTCCTGGACTCCTGGGTCGGGATTCTTGTGCTCCGCGACGATGACCACGGTCGGGTTGCCCACCGTCGCGCGCGGATCCTGGTTGGGGGTACGCTTCACGCCGCGCGTCACCATGAGGCGTACGTGCACGCCGTCCGTCATCCCGTTGCTCCGCACGGTGTCGTACAGTGCTTTGGTCAGTGTTGCACGGTCGAGCACCATCTCGATCGCGAGCACGCGTGTCGCAGCGAAGAGCCGGTCGAGATGCTCATCGAGGAAGGCGAGGCGGCCGTTCACGAGCCGCAAGCCTTCCCATACGCCGTCGCCCAGGACGAAGCCGGAGTCGAATACCGACACCTGCGCTTCGCGGCGGGGCACGAGTTTCCCGTTCAGCCAGATCTGCACCTGTTCGTTGCGGGGATCGGGCACGAAACCCTGGGAACCGACCATCAGTTGTCTCCGGAAGCGAGCCGGTAGCGCGCCAGCCGCTCGTAATAAGGCAGGGCTGCCTCGATCACGGGCAAAAGCTCCGCCGGCGGCGGAGCCGTCGGCGGGCGCGGCGGGGCGAAGCCGGTGGACCGCCACACGGAAGCGTACCAGTGTGGCGCCCAGGCACCATCGGTGGACCGCGGTCCGGCCGGCCAGGCGAGCATACGCTCGTCGAACGGCACGCCGAGGGCTGCGCACAGCTTCGCCAGTGCGCGGCGTGGATCGGCGAGCACGTCGGCGGCATCGAGCACCGGCGGTGCGGTTCCCGCACGTTCGGCAACCCGGTCGAAGAGTTCCGCCTGGCGACCGTAGCCCAGGTCCTCGAGCGTGGGAATGCCGCCGCGGCCGCGGGCATAAGACGCGACGACCTCCCGCGGGTGCCGGATGAGGAACACGTTGGCAACCCGTTCCATCCAGGCGAGCGGCGCCTGAGGCAGCATGTGCTGCGCCATGTGCTTCTGGTAGTGAACACGCTTGCCGCCGTCGAGCGGGGCGAGCAGCGATACCGCGACTTCGTTCCAGTCGGCGGTACCGGCGGCCAGCACCTCCTCGCGCATCGGGTGGTCGACGCCGCTGGCCCGGAGGTAACAGGCGTAGAACGGTTCGTCGACCACCACGGTGTCCGGGCGGTTCTCCCAGGCGCGCATCATCGCGGTGGAAATGTTGCGCGGCCCCGACCACATCGCGATGCGGAGGACGCCGTCCGTGTTGCCGGTCGCGTCGTGCATGCCGCGAGTGTACAACGCCTGCAGAGGGTCCTACCCGGCGTGTAGCGATACCGCGACCGGGGCTTCGCTGAACAGCTCCGCCGCTTCGATGGACGGCGCGTCGGGTGGCTGCAAGCGCGTGCCGTTCCACCAGTCGCGGGACGGGCATTCGTGGCCCGCTTCGATGAGCACGGGGGCACAGTGGAGAAGGCCGGCGACGAGCAGCGAACCGCCGGCGTGGCGGCGCTCGAATGCCAGCACGTGGCGCGACCGCGGGCCTTCGACCGCCACCGGCCGGTAACCGGCGCGCTCCCACAACGCCGGGTGCTCGCGGCGCAACCGCAGGATGCGCGCGATCAGCGCCTGCTTGCGCGCATCGAATCCTGTTCCCCTCGCGCGCAGCGACCCTTGGCGGGCGGCATAGTCGACGGCGCGGCGATTGTCGGGATCGACGAGACTCAGGTCCCGGTACTCGGTGCCCTGGTACAGGTCGGGCACGCCCGGAGCCGTATTGCGTAGCAGGACCTGGAGGAGCGCATTCGCATTGGCAGCGGGCCGCAGCCGTCGCTCGAACCCGGCGAGGCTGGCAATGAAGCGGCGGGACCGCACCGGATCGAGCAGCCGCTCCACGAAC
>CBFGSB010000285.1:0-3313 GCA_965651325.1 uncultured Chromatiales bacterium
ACGTCCGCCGGCCGCCCGGATTCGAGCAGCCGCCCGCCAAGGAGGCCCCCGGCGAAGATGCCGAGGAACTGGGCGCTGGAAAAGACGCCGAGCGAGGCACCGCGCGCATTCTCCGCGGCGAGGATCGACAGGCGCGCCGGTAAGCCGGCTTCGAGGAAGCCGAAGCCGGCGAAGAACAGTGCGAGGCCGGCAATCACGGGAATGAGCGCAAATCCGCCGAAGGCGAGCAGGAGTTGCCCGAGCAGGAGCAGCAGGACGGCGATGGACAAGGTCGAGGACTTGCCGCGGTGCCCGTCGGCGAGGATCAGCGGCACCGCACCGGCAAGCGACAGCAGCAGCGCGCCGGTGTAGACCTTCCAGTGGTCGGTCAGCGGCAGCGCGAGCTCCGAGCGCAACAGCAGCGGCAGGGCGACGAAGCTGGCGGTGAGCAGGGCGTGCAGCAGGAAGATGTACAGGTCGAGGCGCAGCAGCGGCGGCGCGAACGCCGCTTTCACCAATCCGGCCGGCGCCCGGCGATGTCGACCGGGCGCGGGATCCGCGGGCAGGGCCAGCAGCATCAGGGCTCCCATTCCGGCCAGCAGCGCCGCGAGCCAGAACAGCGAGCGCACGCCGCTCACGGCGGCAATCGCAGGCCCGAGGACGAGCGCGAGCAGGAACGACGCGCCTATCCCCACCCCGAGCAGCGCCATCGTGCGCGTTCGCACCTGCGGCCGGGTGCGATCCGCGAGCATCGCCGTGAGCGTGGCGGAGACCGCGCCGGCGCCTTGCAGGAGCCGCCCGGCGATGACCCCGTGGATCGTCTCGGAGAGCGCCGCGACGACGCTGCCGGCGGCGAACAGCCCGAGGCCCAGCAGGATGACGGGGACGCGGCCCAAACGGTCCGACAGCGCGCCCAGCGGCAGTTGCAGCAGCGCCTGGGTGAGTCCGTAGCCGCCCACGGCGATGCCGATCAGCACCGGCGTAGCCCCGTGGAGCTCGCCTGCGAATATCGACATCACCGGCAACAACGTGAACAGGCCGAACAGGCGCAGCATCGACACCGAAGCGATCACGCCCGTGGCGCGCCGCTCCTGCGGCTGCATGGCGATCCGGAGTTCAGGGGATTGCTGGTTCATCAAGACGTTGTGATTCGACGGCGCGACCCCATCTGGAGCAGGCACCGTTGCCTTTGCGCCGCGTCCGAGCGGCGGCGTATATTAGCAGGTTCGCCGACGCTCACCCCCTACAGCATGAAAACCATCGACATTCGCGGCGCGCGCACGCACAACCTCAAAAATCTCGACCTGAGCTTGCCGCGCGACCAGCTCATCGTGTTCACCGGGCTGTCGGGCTCGGGCAAGTCGTCGCTCGCGTTCGACACCATCTACGCCGAGGGGCAGCGCCGCTACGTCGAGTCGCTGTCGGCCTACGCACGCCAGTTCCTGTCGATGATGGAAAAGCCGGACGTCGACCACATCGACGGGCTTTCGCCTGCGATCTCCATCGAGCAGAAATCGACGTCGCACAACCCGCGCTCGACGGTCGGCACCGTCACCGAAATCTACGACTACCTCCGCCTGCTGTACGCGCGCGCGGGCACGCCCCGCTGCCCCGATCACGGCGTGGCGCTCGAAGCGCAGACCGTGAGCCAGATGGTGGACCAGGTGCTGGCCGTGCCCGAGGGCACGCGGCTCATGCTGCTCGCGCCGGTCGTGTCCGACCGCAAGGGCGAGTACGTGCAGCTCATGCGCGACCTGCAGGCGCAGGGCTTCATCCGCGCGCGCATCGACGGCGAGGTGTACGAGCTCGACGACCCGCCGAAGCTCGACCTCAGGCGCAAGCACTCGATCGATGCCGTGGTCGACCGCTTCAAGGTCAAGGACGACATCCGGCTGCGCGTGGCCGAATCCTTCGAAACGGCGCTCCGGCTGGCGGACGGGGTCGCGCGCGTCGCGTTCATGGACGACGCGTCCCAGGAAGAGCTGCTGTTCTCCGACCGCTTTGCCTGCAACATCTGCGGCTACAGCCTGACCGAGCTGGAGCCGCGGCTGTTTTCCTTCAACAATCCGTCAGGCGCCTGCCCCGGCTGCGACGGCCTCGGCGTGAAGCAGTTCTTCGACCCGGCGCGCGTCGTCGTGAACCCGGATTTATCGCTCGCCGGCGGTGCGATCCGCGGCTGGGACCGCCGGACGACCTATTACTTCCAGATGATCAAGAGCCTCGCGGCGCACTATGGCTTCGACATCGAGACGCCGTTCAACGAGCTCTCCGAGAAGCTGCAGAACATCATCCTGTTCGGCAGCGGCAAGGAACGCATCGAGTTCCACTATGCGAACGCGCGCGGGCGCGAGATCCGGCAGCGCCACCGGTTCGAAGGCGTGCTCCCGAACCTCGAGCGGCGCTTCCACGAGACCGAGTCGAGCGCGGTGCGCGACGAGCTGGCGCGCTTCCTGAACAGCCGCCCCTGCCCGCAATGCGACGGCACGCGCCTCAATCCGGCCGCGCGCAACGTGTTCATCACCGACCGGTCGCTGCCGGAGGTGAGCGGCATGTCGGTGGGGCATGCGCGCGAATTCTTCGAGAATCTCAAGCTCGAAGGCTGGCGCGCGACCATCGCCGCGAAGATCGTGAAGGAAATCGGCGCGCGGCTCGGTTTCCTCTCGGACGTCGGGCTCGACTACCTGTCGCTGAACCGCAGCGCCGATACCCTGTCGGGCGGCGAGGCGCAACGCATCCGGCTCGCGAGCCAGATCGGCTCGGGGCTCGTTGGGGTCATGTACATCCTCGACGAACCGTCGATCGGGCTGCACCAGCGCGACAACAAGCGCCTGCTCGGGACGCTCGTGCACCTGCGCGACATCGGCAACACCGTGATCGTGGTCGAGCACGACGAGGAAGCGATCCTCGCCGCCGACCACGTGGTCGATCTCGGGCCGGGTGCGGGCGTGCACGGCGGGCGCGTCGTCGCCGCGGGAACGCCCGAAGCGATCCGCCAGAACCCGCAGTCGCTCACCGGCCAGTACCTGTCGGGCCGGCGCGCGATTCCCGTGCCGGATTTCCGGGTGCCGCCGGATCCGAAGCGGCAACTCGTCGTGCGCGGCGCGCGCGGCAACAACCTCAAAGGTGTCGACGCTGCTATCCCGGTCGGGTTGATGACCTGTGTCACGGGCGTCTCCGGATCGGGCAAGTCCACGCTCATCAATGACACCCTGTACAAAGCCGTGGCCGAGGAGCTGAACCGCATCAGCCGCAACCCGGCACCTCACGACGGCATAGAGGGCCTGAAGCTGATCGACCGCGTCATCGACATCAGCCAGAGCCCGATCGGGCGCAC